>NZ_CP018839.1:622584-933876 GCF_001922305.1 Thauera chlorobenzoica | reverse complement strand
TGACAGAGCTGCAGGCCGCGCTCGGCGTCAGCCAGATGGCCCGCCTGGATGAGTACGTCGCCCGGCGCCACGAACTGGCCGCACGCTACGACGCGCTGCTCGCAGACCTCCCGGTCGTCCGCCCCTGGCAACATCCAGACAGCTACTCCGGCCTGCACCTCTACGTCATCCGCCTGCAACTCGGGCAGATCGGCAAGACGCACCGCCAAGTGTTCGACTCGCTGCGCGAACGCGGCATCGGAGTGAACCTGCACTACATCCCGGTGCACACCCAGCCCTACTATCAGCAGATGGGCTTCAAGGCGGGCGACTTCCCCGAGGCGGAGCACTACTACGCCGAGGCGATCAGCCTGCCGATGTTCCAGACCATGAGCGAAGCGCAGCAGGATCAGGTGATTGCGGCGCTGAGTGGCACACTTAAGCTCTAAGCAATGCTCTTAAGCAGACGAGGAGATCCTTCATGAAGCCCTCAACCGCACTCGAAGCAAACCGCGAGCTCATCCGGCGCATCGTATCGGCTCATCGGGCAAGCAATCCGAGAGTCTTCGGCTCTGTATTGCACGGCGAGGACTCCGATCAAAGCGACCTGGACATCCTCGTCGACCCGGCGCCCGACGCATCCCTACTCGACATCGCCCACATCCAGGTCGAACTCGAGACAAGTCTCGGCGTTTCGGTGGACGTGCTTACACCAGGCGCCCTGCCAGCCAAATTTCGCACTCAAGTTCTCAGGGAGGCGCGAGCCGTATGAGCAAGAAGGCTCTGCGCGTTGGCGACTACCTGCAACACATGCGGGACGCGGTCGACCGCGTGCAGCGCTATACGGCTGCCAAGTCGCAGGACGATTTCGCCGCGGATGAGCAACTGCAGGACGCAGTCGTCCGCAATATCGAGATCATCGGTGAAGCTGCCCGAAACATCAGCCTACACGCACAGGACTTCGCCCGCGAGAACGCCCAGATTCCCTGGGGCGCGCTGTACGCCATGCGCAACCGCTTGAGCCACGGGTACTGGACCATAGATCTCGCTGTCGTCTGGCGGGTCATTCAGCGCGACCTGCCCGCGCTCAAAGGGCAGCTTGATCAGCTCGACCCACCCAACGAATGAGCACCCCCACATCAACGCAATGAAACTCGCTATCATCCCCGCCCGCGGCGGCAGCAAGCGCATCCCGCGCAAGAACATCAAGCCGTTCTGCGGCAAGCCGATGATCGCGTGGTCCATCGAGGCCGCGCGCCTGTCCAACTGTTTCGACCGCATCATCGTCTCGACCGACGATGCCGAAATCGCCGACGTCGCCCGGGCGTACGGCGCTGAAGTACCCTTCATGCGCCCGCCTGAGCTGTCGGACGACCACACCGGCACCATCCCGGTCATCGCCCACGCCATCGACTGGATGAACCGCAACGCCGGCACGGTCGACTTCGCCTGCTGCCTCTACGCCACCGCGCCCTTCATTCTGGCCGAAGACCTGCGCCGCGGCTTCGACCTGCTGCAGGAAACCGGCGCCGATTACGCCTTCTCCGTCACCAGCTACGCCTTCCCCATTCAGCGTGCCATCCGCATCACCGCCGACCAGCGGGTAGAGATGTTCAACCCCGAACACTTCACCACCCGTTCGCAAGACCTTGAAGAAGCCTTCCACGACGCCGGCCAGTTCTACTGGGGCCACGCCGCCGCCTGGCTGGCCGGTAAGCCGTTGTTCTCGCACGATGCCGCCCCCGTGCAGCTGCCGCGCCACCGGGTGCAGGACATCGACACCGCCGAAGACTGGGAGCGCGCGCAACTGATGTTTGCTGTAATGCGTCAACAGGACAACAGCTAAGCGGAGACACACCATGCAAATTGCCATCGACCTGCCCAGCGACCTCGTTGCCTTTCAAGGTGCCGCAGACACCCGTCAGGAGTTGCGGACGTCCTACGCGTTGTGGCTCTTCCAACGCGAGCGCGTCACCCTCGCAAAGGCTGCGGAAGTCGCCGGAGTATCGCTCTATGAATTCATGAGCTTGTGCAAAAGCAATCAGATCCCCGTCATCGACATGAGCCGTGACGAACTGACGGCAGAGCTCGAAGGGCTCGGGAAGGCATGATTCTCATCGCAGATGCCTCCGCCCTGATCGGGCGCTCTTCGAGAACTGCTCCCATGAAAGTCATTTTCCGCGCCGACGCTTCGCTACTTTCAGCAGCAGCAAGCCTATTTGAGGGAAGAGATATCAAACCTTCGTGTCATTCCAGATGCCCCCAATGAACCTCAACGCCAGCATCGTTGATCAGCGTCTGCAAGGCATTCTCTCCGAGCATGCCGAGTTGCTGACGCCTATCGTCAGCAACAATCCCGAGAAGCAGCGCAGTCTGGCCTTTGTGCTGCTGTGCGCCAGTACCGCACTGGAGTTGGAGATGGAGGAGGCCGCAGAGTTGCTGACGGAAGGCGGCAACGATGCTGGCGTCGATGCCCTGCATCTGGGCGAGGTGGACGACGGCGAATTCACCGTCACCCTGTTCCAAGGCAAGTACAAGCACAAGGACCTGAACGGCACTGCACACTTCCCGGAAAACGGTGTGAAGAATGCGCTCAACATGCTCGCCACTCTGTTCGACCCCGGCAAGAAGGTCGCGCTGAACCCGCGACTCGAACCGAGAATCGAGGAAGTCCGTTCACTCATCCGTGACGGCTACATCCCCAGCGTGCGACTGCTGCTTTGCAACAACGGCACTCGCTGGAATGGGCAGGCACAGGACTGGATCGAACAATCCGGCCTGAGTGGCGACCAGGTGCAATGGATTCACTACAACCACGACAACATCGTGGCCGTGCTACAGCGCCGCAAGGCTGTCGATGATCGTCTCCAACTGCACGGCAAGGCGGTCATCGAAGAATTCAACTACCGTCGAGTGTTGATTGGCAAGGTTTCCGTGCGCGAAATCGCCGAGCTGTTCAATCGCCACGGTGACCTGCTGCTGGAGCGCAACATCCGCCGTTACCTGGGCATGCACGCCAACCGAGTCAACAGCGCCATCCATGACACCCTGCTCGACCCGCACAAACGCCAGAACTTCTATTTCTACAATAACGGCATCACCATGATCTGCCGCAAGTTCGCTCACAACGCGCTGCAGGGCGACAACTATCAGTTGCGCCTGGAAAACATCCAGATCATCAACGGTGGGCAGACCTGCAAGACCATCGAGCAGACCTTCAACAGCCATGGCGAGCTGGATAGCCAGGCCGCAGACACCTATGTGTTGATCCGCCTGTATGAACTGGCCGACGACGACCGCGACTTCGTGCGCGAAATCACCTACGCCACCAACAGTCAGAACCCCGTGGACCTGCGCGACCTGCGCTCCAACGACGACTACCAGCGCCAACTCGAAACCGCCCTGGCCGGCTTCGGCTACACCTACAAGCGACAGCGCGAGGAAGGCAGCAGCGGCAGTCAGGTGATCGCCAGCAGCGTTGCCGCCGAAGCCGTCCTGGCCATCTGGCGTCGCAAGCCGCACCAGGCCAAATTCATGCGCCGCGAACACTTCGGCAAGCTGTACTACGATATCTTCGCCACCGTAAACGCCGCCCAGACCCTGCTAGCCGTACAGATTTTCCGCTTGGTTGAGAACGCCCGCAAACGCTCACCGGGCAATGTCGAACACCCCTTCTTGCCGTATTCGGCACACTATGCCGCCATGTTGATCGGTGCGCGTTTGTTGCAGGAGTCGGGCCTGCGCCTCGATGAGGTCACCCACACCCGCTATCAGGCGCTACAGACGCAACTGCATACGCACGGGACGACTTACTTGGCAGACGCCATCAAACGAATCGACAACGCGCTAACTGCCCTGTATGGCGAACGCGACATCTCCCTGCAGCAGTTGTCGGCCACCTTCCGTCGGGGTGACCTGCTGGAAGTGCTCGAAGAAAATATCCAGTCATGATGAAAGTCGCCTTCCGCACCGATGCCTCGCTGCAAATCGGCACCGGCCACGTCATGCGCTGCCTGACGCTGGCCGACGCGCTCGCGGCCCGCGGCGCGGACTGCCAGTTCATCTGCGGCGCACACGAAGGCAACCTGATCGAGTTCATCCGCAGCAAGGGCTACGTCGCCCACGCATTACCCATTCCCCACGAGGCAAGCGTAGCCTCGACCGCGCCCGGCCCCGCGGCATCCACCCTCGACCTCGCCCACGCCCACTGGCTCGGCGCCACGCAAGCACAGGACGCCGAGGCCTGCGCCCCCATCCTGGCCGCACACCGCCCCGACTGGTTGATCGTCGACCACTACGCGCTCGACGCCCGTTGGGAGCGCGCCCTGGCGCCGCACTACTGCAAGCTGATGGTCATCGACGACCTCGCGGACCGGCCTCACGCCTGCGACCTGCTCCTCGACCAAACCTTCGGCCGCGAGGCGGCGGACTACCGCCCCCACGTGCCAGCCGACTGCCGCCTGCTGTGCGGCTCGCAATACGCCCTGCTGCGCCCCGAGTTCGCCGCCCTGCGCCCCTACAGCCTGCAGCGCCGCGCCCAACCGGCCTTGCGCGAGTTGCTGATCACCATGGGCGGCGTCGACAAGGACAACGCGACCGGTCAGGTGCTGCAGGCGCTGCGCACCTGCCCATTGCCTGCGGACTGCCGGATCACCGTGGTCATGGGCGCGACGGCGCCGTGGCTGGAAGAGGTCCGCACGCAGGCGCAGGGCATGCCTTGGCCAACCCGCGTGCTGGTGGGCGTCAGCGACATGGCGCAACTGATGGCCGACAGCGATATTGCTATCGGGGCGGCGGGGGCGACATCGTGGGAGCGGTGCTGCCTAGGCATGCCCACGATCATGCTTGTCTTAGCCGACAATCAACGCAAGGTTGCGCAGGGTCTCGAACAGTGGGGCGCGGCAAAGCTCATCAACCTTGGCCAAAGCGCAACGAGACAGCTCAGGGAACTGCTTCTTCCAGTGATCGACGATCCCGCGCAACTTCTGAACATGAGTGACTGCGCCGCGAGCGTCGTCGATGGATCAGGTGTGAATGCTGTCATGCGGCAAATGGAGGTCCACGATGAGTGAAGCTACCGTAGCCGGCGTCCGGCCAATGAACGAAGGCGATCTTGAGCGGGTTCTGTCCTGGCGGAACCATCCTGAAGTTCGCCGCTACATGTACACACAGCATGAGATCTCGATCGACGAGCACGCCCGTTGGTTTGCCCGGGCGTCGCAGGATCCGGAAAGGCATCTCCTCGTGTTCGAGATCGACACCACGCCGCTGGGCTTCATCAACATCCATCAGATCGCGAGTGGCGGTATCGCCGACTGGGGGTTCTACGCCGCGCCGGATGCGCCCAAGGGAACGGGTCATGCACTTGGACAGGCCGCTTTACGGTATGCCTTCGAGCCGGCGGGGCTGCACAAACTGTGTGGCCAGGCATTGGCCTTCAACGAGCGCTCCATCCGCTTCCATCTGAACCTGGGTTTCCAGCGCGAAGGTGTTCTGCGTCACCAACACTTCGATGGCCGGCAATACCACGACGTGGTGTGCTTTGGCCTACTCGCCAACGAATGGCACCACGCAAATTGAGAGAGAAACGGATGTCGAACATTCCAGCTATTTCCATCGCCGGGCGTCGGATCGCCGCAGATGCGCCGCCCTACGTCATCGCCGAACTCTCCGCCAATCACAATGGCAAGCTCGACATCGCGATGAAGATCATCGAGGAAGCCAAGAAGGCTGGCGCCGACGCGGTCAAGCTCCAGACCTACACCGCCGACACGATCACCCTGAACAGCGACGCCGAAGAGTTCCAGATCCACGGCGGCCTGTGGGACGGCAAGACGCTCTACCAGCTCTACCAGGAAGCGCACATGCCCTGGGAGTGGCACAAACCGCTGTTCGAGCACGCCCGCAAGCTCGGCATCACCATCTTCAGCTCGCCCTTCGACAACACCGCCGTCGACCTGCTCGAAGACCTCAACGCCCCGACCTACAAGATCGCCTCCTTCGAGGCGGTCGACCTGCCGCTGATCAAGTACGTCGCCGGCACCGGCAAGCCGATGATCATCTCCACCGGCATGGCCGACGCCGAGGAGATCCAGGAGGCCATCGACGCCGCGCGCGAAGGCGGCTGCAAGGAGCTCGCCATCCTCCACTGCGTCAGCGGCTACCCCGCGCCGGCGGAGGACTACAACCTGCGCACCATCCCCGACATGATCGAGCGCTTTGGCCTGGTCACCGGACTGTCCGACCACACCCTCGACAACACCACCGCGATCGCCAGCGTCGTCATGGGCGCCTCGATCATCGAGAAGCACTTCACCCTCGACCGCAGCGGCGGCGGGCCGGATGACAGCTTCTCGCTGGAACCGGCGGAATTGGCCGCGCTGTGTCGCGACAGCAAGACGGCGTGGGCGGCGCTTGGGCAGGTTGATTACGGGCGCAAGTCGAGTGAACATGGGAACGTGAAATTCCGGCGGTCGCTGTACTTTGTGAAGGATTTGAAGGCGGGGGATGTGATTACGGCCGATGCTGTGAGGAGCGTGAGGCCGGGGTTTGGGGTGGCGCCGAAGTATCTGGAGGCCGTGGTTGGAAAGCGGGTTTCGATCGATATTCCCCGCAACACACCAGTGAGCCAAAGCTTCCTACTGTGACTCAGATCTCGCAGACCGCTATTGCAATGAAAAACACTCACCGCCTCAAATTAGGGGCTTACAACTGAAAGTTGATGGAAATAAAAGACTGGCTATTTGTCCTTTCCACTTTAGTTGCGCCCCTGTTTGCTGTCCAAGCCACCAGATTCCTCGACCGCAAGCGGCAGGACAGACAAGATCAACTGAGTATATTCAAGACACTAATGGCAACCCGTGCCGCCAACCTTGACCCGAGGCACGTTGAAGCTCTGAACATGATCGACGTCGTTTTCCACGCCGACTCGAAGCCACAGGTGGAGATTCGACGACACTGGAAACACTATCTGGATCATCTCAGCGACAAAAGCTACCCCAAGGAACTTTGGGGATCGCGCCGCGTAGAGCTACTCGTCGAGTTGCTCTATGCAATGGCAACGCATCTCGGGCTGGATTTCGACAAGACGCATATTAAAAATCAGTGTTACTACCCGGAGGGTTACGGGACGGTCGAGAGCGAGCAGGAAGTAATTCGTCACGCCCTTCGCGAAATTCTGACAGGTCAGCACCCCCTACCGGTCTGGGTTGCCAACCTCACGCATGCAGACAAAAAATAAAGAAGCAATCATCCAGGCTTTGGGCGCAAACCCATTTTTTCTTTCAATTTTATGGCATAACGAGCCCTAAATTTCATTCTAATTTAATAATCTACGGTCGAAATTTTGACAAAAAGAAAAGACCGGCTATGTGTTCGCCCTATCTCACTTGCGACCCCGCCTGCAACTCAAACCATCAGCCTCCTCAACCGTAACTTGAACAAATAATCGCCGAGCGATGAAGAGTGCATCTTCTGAGCCATTATCATGCCCCCCCCCTTACCCAGCACTCCAAACGTTTTTGTATGCACAAAACCATTGCAGATATTAGTTGCGATGATCCTTTCGTCGGAATTCAGTCCCGCACAGCTTTTTATAGTTGAAAGCTTTAGCGATTCATTAGAAATTTCTAAATCTACCGAGCTTCGCAAATACTTCACCCTAACCAAACATTTTTTAACTCGAGCCGACGCCATAAAAGCGGCACGCCACGCTAATCCTAGATCAATTTTTATAGACTCAGACATCGGACTAAAGACACAACTCGCCCTCGCCCACCTAAAACTTAGGGCTCCAACTTGCAGCATCTTTGTCTATGAAGAAGGCATCGGAACCTATCGAACAGATCTCATAAAATCAAAACTAAAAAAAGCGATATACAGAGCCACCGGAACAGCGTGCCGCTTCGGAGAATCAGTCCTTACTGACAAAATATTTGTTTTTTCAAAGGAAGCTTACCTAGAAAGCAATCCTCATCTTCAAAGAAAAGTCAGAACAATAGAAAATCCGCTCAGCAACTTCATACGACGACATCAAACAGATCTTTTAAATTTATTTTCCCCCGGCTTCTCCTTTCCCGAAAAGGAGAATGACGATGCATACATTTATCTGAGTGACTGGAAACTATCCCCCCCTTCACACCCCCCTATAAACTGCGATATTTTCATCAAGCCACATCCACATATTTCAAAAGATGAAATAGAAATGCGCACCAAAAACTCTCCTGATATGCACTGGGTACCAGGAAGCATTCCCGCCGAAATAATCATCGAGCTACTTTCAAAAATATACAACCACGTAATCATCAACCACAACAACAGCTCTGCAGTTCATTACATGAAAAACCTGGCCAACATGATTGAAATAAAAAAATAGAACGTCATCAATCGCAGAGAACTTAAATTGATAGAAACACTAATTACGATTCGCCTAATTTCAGACTATTTCTGGGAGTCCAAGGCGATCGGGGCCGCAAGCGCAGTCATCTTTATTGCCACTGCACTCGTTTTTTTTACATATAAGAACAATAAATTTAGACCTGTCGGCACAGACCTGCTATTCGCCTCATTCCTTCTTGTAGCACTAACTGCAGAAATCACAAACCCAACCAATAGCTCGATGGTTGAGTTAATGAAGTTTATAGCTTATTTTTTTATTTATCTCGCCGGCCGCATCGGCCCTACAAATTTCCATAAGCCCAATGGCCTTGGCTTCATCTGCCTCACTGCCCTCGCTGCCTTTTCCGCAGCCGCGTTCGCGGATATCGGATACCAATACTGGGGCAGCGTAGCAACGTTTTCCGGCGGTTACTTCTTCAAGACCGACATGGCGATATCCGCCTTGATCCTGCTCGCGATTGTTTCCTCAACACTGACATCTCGCCTCGCAGCAATTATCGCAGCTTTTTTTGCCACCTACATCGTTTTCAAAACCAACGCACGCATTGCCCTTCCCCTTACCATAGCCATTCCAGCTTTCGCAATATTGGTGCGCTCTGGATACATTCAGAGGCTCAACGCCAAGGCACTTGGCTACTTCTGCTTGATCGCTGGCATCGGCATGAGCCTCTTCATGCTGATTGATTTTCGCGCTCTCGGGTTACTGCCTTTTGATTTTTCAGACCCATTTTCTGCGGCCAACACTCAAGGTCGCACGGTGATCTGGGCGGCCCTTCTGGAGGCCTACTTACAGGCAGATCCGCTAAGAAAGCTTATTGGCCTCGGTTTGGGTGCAGATGCGGCGGCAACCTCGATGTACTCAGCAAGCGCACAGCTTGAAGGAGTTCGAGCCCATAACAGTTACCTCTACTTATTAATCTGTACGGGAATTCTTGGCAGCGCCCTGTTTGCAAGCCTTTTAATTTCCATCTTCCGCCGAGTGCCCGCCCTAATACTACACGGCGACAGACAATCGATGATTGCAGGGATTTTATTCGCCACCCTGATTCTGATTTTTCTTTGGACCTCCCTGACTACCGAGATTATCATTCGGGCGCAGCTTATGGCTTTGGTTTTCTACTTGGCAGGAATTGTCGTTCAGCGAAACTTGACCCTCAAGAAAATGGCAATCTTACGTCGTGTTGAAAGTTCTACTCACTCATAATCTTTACCGGTCAGACGCTCCATCCGGCGAAAATGCCGTTCTTGAAGCCGAACAGCGGTTACTGGCAGCACGGGGGCACTCGGTAGAGACCTTCCTCCGCAACAGTGACGAGATCGCGCGGCGAGGGAAGCTCGGTGTGATCCAGGCTGCGCTCGGTACGCCGTGGAACCCGTTGGCAGCCAAGGCAATCCGCCAAAAGCTTGCGACAAGCCACCCGGACGTGGTTCACGTGCACAACACCTTCCCGCTCCTTTCGCCAGCAGTTTTCTGGGCGGTGGGCCGACAGGCGGCGCGGGTGCTCACCCTGCACAACTATCGGCTGTACTGTCCGGCAGCCATCCCGATGCGAAGCGGCGAGGTTTGTACGGAGTGTCTGGATCAACAGTCCCCCGTACCAGCCATGATTCACGGGTGTTATCGCGCCAGCAGAGCGGCCACCTTGCCGCTGGCCATCAGCGTGGGGCTACATCGCGCCATTGGAACCTGGACAAAGCACGTGGACGCATTCATTTGCCTTTCGGAATTTCAGCGTGAGCTCATGGTGGATGCGGGGCTCCCCCGAGAGAAGGTGCACGTCAAACCCAACTTCTATCCGGGTAGGCCTTCCGTTGTCACGTGGAGCGAACGCAAGCCCTACGTGGTATTTGCAGGGCGTCTGTCAGGAGAGAAGGGGGTCGTCAGCTTGTTGCGTTGTTGGCAGGCGTGGGGAACAGACGCTCCTGAATTGCGCCTCGTGGGCGATGGCGAATTGCGCGCGGAGTTGGAGCGCATGGCTGCGGGCATCCCCGTTCGCTTCCTTGGTCAGCTCCCTGCGGACCAAGCGCAAGCCGAGATCGCCAATGCACGCCTGCAGATCCTCCCCTCGGAGTGCTTTGAAGGTTTCCCCATGGTGGTGCGTGAGGCTTTTGCATTCGGCACACCTGCTGCGGTCTCGGATCTTGGCCCACTGCCCTCCATCGTGCAGGATGGGAAAAGCGGCATTGTCTTCCAGCCCGCGAATCCCGAATCGATGCTGCGGGAAGTACGGGCCGCCTGGGAGACGCCAGGACTGCTTGAGCGTCTAGGCCGAGGGGCGCGCACTGAGTTCGAGACCAAGTACACCGAAGAAGCAAACTACGCGGCGTTGATCGAGATTTATCAAAAGGCTATCGAGGTTTCTCGCAGTGGATAGACAAAGTCAAACCGGGCCGCGGACATTGCGCGAAGTGATCGGTTCGCCGATCGACACAGTAACTTGGTCGCAAGCACTGGAGCGTCTTTCAGGCTGGGCTGCAGCGGGACAAAGCCGCTATGTGTGCATCTGCAATGTGCATTCGGTGGTCACCGCTCGCCAGGATGGAGTATTTGCCAAGGTGATCCGTGAAGCCGATATGGCCACTCCAGACGGCGCACCAGTGGCTTGGCTCATGCGCCGACTCGGCAGCCTCGGTCAAGAGCGGATCAACGGACCTGATCTGATGTGGCGCTACTGCGCCGAGGCCGCCCGGCGCGATGAATCGATCTATCTTTACGGCGGCCAGCAGAGCACCCTGGATATCCTTCAGCGCACACTCTTGGCCCATTTTCCGGGGCTGAAGATCGCGGGCGCATATTCGCCGCCCTTCCGCGCCCTAGCGCCTGAAGAGGACACTGCGGTCGTAGAAGCTATCAATGCCTCGGGCGCAGGAACCGTCTGGGTCAGTCTGGGCTGCCCGAAGCAGGAGAAATGGATGGCCGAGCATCGCGGTCGAATCAACGCAGTGATGATCGGGGTCGGGGCGGCCTTCGATTACCACGCCGGCACTATCCAGCGTGCGCCACGCTGGATGCAGCGCAACGGACTGGAGTGGCTGCACCGCCTATGTAGCGAGCCGCGCCGCCTGTGGAAGCGTTATCTGGTCACCAATACCCTATTCATTTATTACGCCGGGCGGCAATTGTTTTCAAAGTAGCCCCTGAGCCTATTGCCCTTAATACTTACTGATTGAACGAGTACCTATCGATGAAAAACAAGAAAGCCCTCATCACCGGCATCACGGGCCAGGACGGCTCCTACCTCGCCGAATTCCTGCTCGCCAAAGGCTACGAAGTCCACGGCATCAAGCGCCGCGCCTCGAGTTTCAACACCCAGCGCATCGACCACATCTACCAGGACCCGCACACACCCAACCCGCGCATGGTTCTGCACTACGGCGACCTTACCGACTCGTCCAACCTCACCCGCATCCTGCAACAGGTACAGCCCGACGAGGTCTATAACCTCGGCGCGCAGTCGCACGTGGCGGTGAGCTTCGAGTCGCCCGAATACACCGCCGACGTTGACGCCATGGGCACGCTGCGCCTGCTCGAGGCCATCCGCCTGCTCGGCCTGGACAAGAAGACGCGCTTCTACCAAGCCTCCACCTCCGAGCTCTACGGCCTAGTGCAGGAGATCCCGCAGAAGGAAACCACCCCCTTCTACCCGCGCAGCCCCTATGCGGTGGCCAAGCTCTACGCCTACTGGATCACGGTGAACTACCGCGAGGCCTACGGCATGTACGCCTGCAATGGCATCCTCTTCAACCACGAGAGCCCCCGCCGCGGCGAAACCTTCGTCACCCGCAAGATCACCCGCGGCCTCGCCAATATGGCGCAGGGGCTGGAAGCCTGCCTGTACATGGGCAACATGGACGCGCTGCGCGACTGGGGCCACGCCAAAGACTACGTGCGCATGCAGTGGATGATGCTGCAGCAGGACCAGCCGGAAGACTTCGTGATCGCGACCGGGGTGCAGTATTCAGTGCGCGAGTTCATCCGCTGGTCGGCGGCGGAGGTGGGCATCACGTTGCGCTTCGAGGGCACGGGTGTGGAAGAGCACGCGGTGGTCGAGCACATCGAGGGGGAAAACGCTCCCGCGCTGAAGGTGGGCGATGTCATCGTGCGCGTCGATCCGCGCTACTTCCGCCCCGCCGAGGTCGAGACCCTGCTGGGCGATCCGACCAAAGCCAAGGAGAAGCTCGGCTGGACGCCGGAGATCACCGTGCAGGAGATGTGCGCCGAGATGGTCGCCGAGGACCTAAAGGTGGCGCAGCGACATGCGTTACTGAGGGCGCACGGGCACGACGTCCCGGTCGCTACGGAGAACTGAACTAAGATTCGGGCAATTAGAGGAGAAAGCACATGCACCGCTCCATTCAGGAACTCGGCATCGACCGCCTCAGCGTAGCCGACAGAATTGCACTGGCGCAGGAGATCTGGGACTCGATCGCCGACACGGTTCAGCGCAGCACCCCCAGCGCTGACGAAGCTGTCGAGCTCGACCGCCGATTGGCGGAAGACCTTAATGCCCCGGAGGTCGCAATCGACTGGCAGCAGATTCGGTCCGCAGTTCAGAAAAGATGGTCGCAGAACTGAATGCGTCGAGTTCTCTTCCGGCCGCAAGCGCGCGACGAGTTTGAAGCCGCGGGCGAGTGGTACGAACGAGAGCGGCCCGGTCTCGGCGGTAACTTCCTCGAGGCCGTCGACGAACAACTCTCGCGGATCGCAACCAACCCGCTCCTCTACCCAGCGGTTTACCGTGACATCCGCAAGGCCGCACTGAGGCGCTTTCCCTACTGCATCTATTTCAAGCTGCGCGGCGATGCCGTTGTGGTGCTCGCTGTCTTCCACACCGCGCGCAGCCCTGCGATGTGGAAGCAACGTAATTAAGCCGCGTCAGCCGCCATCGCTTGAAACCCTCATATCGATAACGCTCATGAACCTCACCGACACCATCTTCGTCGCCGGCCATCGCGGCATGGTCGGCTCGGCCATCGTGCGCCGGCTGCAGGCGCTGGGCTGCAGCAACATCGTCACCGCCGATCGCGCCGCGCTCGATCTCACAGACCAGCATGCCGTCAACGCCTTCTTCGCCACCCATCGCATCGACCAGGTCTATCTGGCGGCAGCCAAGGTCGGCGGCATCCATGCCAACAACACCTATCCGGCCGAGTTCATCCACCAGAACCTGATGATCGAGGCCAACATCATTCACGCCGCCCACACCCACGGCGTGCACAAGCTGATGTTCCTCGGCTCATCCTGCATCTACCCCAAGCTCGCCGAGCAGCCGATGAAAGAGGAGGCGCTGCTCACCGGCCTGCTCGAGCCCACCAACGAGCCCTACGCCATCGCCAAGATCGCCGGCATCAAGCTGTGCGAGAGCTACAACCGCCAGTACGGCCGCGACTACCGCAGCGCCATGCCCACCAACCTCTACGGTCCGGGCGACAATTTCCACCCCGAAAACAGCCACGTCATCCCCGCGCTGATGCGGCGCATCCACGAGGCCAAGCTGGCGCATGCGCCCGAGGTGGTGATCTGGGGCAGCGGCACACCGATGCGCGAGTTCCTGCATGTGGACGACCTCGCCGAGGCAGTGGTGCATCTGCAGAACCTCCCGCAGGAACGCTACGCCCGCGAGACCGAGCCGATGCGCTCGCACATCAACGTCGGCACTGGCACCGATGTGACCATTCGCACGCTGGCCGAGGCGCTGGTCCAGGTCATTGGCTATGAGGGCAAACTCGTCTTCGACACGACCAAGCCGGACGGCACACCGCGCAAGCTGATGGATGTGAGCCGGCTGGCGCGGCTCGGCTGGACCGCTAGCACTGGCCTCGAAAGCGGACTGATAGACACTTATCGCTGGTACATCCAGAACGTCGAAGGAGTTCGCGCGGGTTGATCTGAGGTGCCCTACGTTTTCCGTCTTCCAATCGGTCGTCTTCATGCTGCCATTTCTTGCTGATCCTGTCGTGCGATCCAGTTGACAAATGCTATACATCCAGCGACAGTCTGTATATCTTTTGTGTATGCACAAGTAGGAGAGACCGATGCGCGACGCCGCCATCAATCTGCGGGCCCTGCCCGAACAGCGCGACCTGATCGATCACGCCGCCAGCCTGCTCGGCAAAAACCGTTCGGACTTCATGCTCGAAGCGGCATGCGAGCGCGCTCAGGCTGTGGTGTTGGATCAGGTCTTTTTCAGCCTGGACGGTGACAAGTTCAAGCAGTTCACTGCCATGCTCGATGCGCCCCCCTGTCCTAATCTTGGGCTTGAACGCCTCATGGCCGTCAAGGCCCCCTGGCGCACCGATGCAGCATGAGCTTGCATCTGAGCGTACCGCAACCACTCGCTGCCAGTCACATCCTGGACGAATTCACTTGTGGGGAAGCCAGCCTCGATGAATGGCTCAAGCGCCGGGCACGGACCAACCAGGTTAGCGGCGCGAGCCGCACCTTTGTCGTCACGGATCAGGACGGTCGTGTCCATGGTTACTACGCAATGGCCGCAGGTGCGGTTGCACACCAAGCGGCAACCAGCAGGGTGCTACGCAATATGCCCGACCCGGTGCCGGTGATGGTTCTGGCCAGACTCGCCGTTGACCACCGTGCCCAGGGAATCAAACTCGGCGCCGCCCTGCTTCAAGACGCTGTCAATCGGGCTGTAGCCGTGTCGCAGAACGCCGGCGTCCGAGCCTTGCTCGTCCATGCTCTTCACGACCGTGCCAAACAGTTTTACGAGCATTACGGCTTTCAGGCGTCCCCGCAGCATCCCATGACATTGATGCTGCGCCTGAACGCCGCCAAGGTTTGATGCGGCACGGAAGGCAGCCGGAACAAGACAGCAACGTTCTTCCCAACCGGATCCCGTGCTGGCGCTCGATCTGGAAGAACGCGAAGTTGCGTGAACTTGCGTGACAGGTCAGCCCCGAGGGGTGATACTACAGCGCAGTATGACCACGCCAGAGAAACACCATGAGCATCATCGCACGCGTCTTCATGAACGGCCGTAGCCAGGCATTGCGGCTGCCCGCAAAGCTGCGCCTGCAGGCAAAAACCGTCCGCGTCGAGCAGATTGGCAACGATCTGTGGCTGCATCCCGAAACGCCGCCCGAGCAGGACATGGGTCTTTGGCTGCAGCAGTTCTACGCAAACAATGAGTCCTTGCCCGCTGACTTTCTGGGCGAACGGATTGATCTGCCGCCCCAGGAACGTGACTGGACCTGACCGAGGCGAACGCCAAGCATGTTGCGCACCCTGGATACCAACATCTGCAGCTACATCCTGCGTCGCCACCCGGCGAACATGATCGAACGCTTCACGAGTCTGAACCGCGACGACCTGTGGCTCTCGGCAATTGTGGCGGCCGAGCTGCGTTTTGGAGCGGCCAAGCTGGCGGCACCCCGATTCAAGGCTGCGGTGGAGGCCTGGCTGGCCGGTTTTGACGTACGACCCTGGCCGCTCGACGCGACGCACCATTACGCAGATATCCGATCCCGGTTGGAACGTGCCGGCAAACCCATCGGCGGCATGGATCTGATGATTGCGGCGCACGCGATGGCGGAGGATAGCGTTGTCATCACGAACAACGCCCGTGAGTTCCTCCGCGTGCCTGGGCTTGCAGTGGAAGAATGGGCGATCGAATCGCCGTAATAGCCTGGTAAATTTTTAAAGGGAACCACATGCCGACCTATGTCGAATTGATGGCGCAGATCGAAGCGCTGCAGGACGAGTTCCTCATCGATGCGGGCTAAGCCCATTCACGCACGATGCAGTTGACGATCTTTGGCTTGGGCTTTGTTCCGCTTGCGCTGTTCGTGGCACTGTTCGCCCGTGCCTGGCTACCGGCGCTGGTGGTGTTCTCGGCGGTGTTTCAGGCGACCTCGGTGCTCGACGTCCCGGTGGGCAAGGGCGCCTTTGGCGTCTCGCCCTACAACCTTGTCGCATTGCTGGCGGGGATCGTGCTGTTGGCCCGCCTCATGCGCGAGCGATCGCTGAGCTTCCTGCGCTCGGCGCCACGCATCGCCTCGGTATCGCTCACGGGCTATGTGGTGATCGCGCTCGTCGGCGCGCTGCTGCTGCCGCACCTCTTCGATGGCACGCTGGTCAACCTCCTGATCGAGCGCCACGGCATGGATCGTGCGCCGGTGCCGCTGGCCTTCACGCTCGCTAATGCGGTGCAGGCCGTTAACCTGTGCGTGCATGCGGTGGTCCTGCTGTTTCTGCTGCAGGCGGCAGCACGTAGTGACTGGCGGGGCTCGAGACTGCTTTGGGCGCTTGCCCTGGCAGCCGCATTGATGCTGGGGATCGGGGTGTATGAACGGCTGGCCCCGCTGTACGGCTGGCCCTCGGCGGTGAAGTTCTGGATGAACAACCCCGGTTACGTGCAGTACCACGGGGCGAAAATCGCCGGCTTCCTCCGCATTGCGGCGCCGATGTCCGAAGCGTCGTACGCCAGCACATTTGTCGCAGCGCTGATGACCGGCCTGCTCGCCGTGATGTTTTTCGGCCCACGTCGATCTGCACCCCATTGGGGCGCGATGCTCGTGAGCACACTCCTTTTGGCCCTGGTGCTGATCAACACGCTCGGCTCCACCGGCTGGGCAGCTGCGGGGGTCAGCTGTGCGGCAATCGTGCTCTGGCTGAGCGCCTCCGCCATGCGTGGCTCCGCAGCGCCACGCTTGCGTCCTCGCGCGATTTCCGCGTGGATGGCTGTCTTGCTGATCGGGGCCACCTGCACATGGGTCTGGAAAGCCTCGCCCGCTGCGCCGCAGGCTGCAAAGGTCGTGGATAACTTGTTGCTGAAGAAGCTGGACGGCGGCAGCGCGAGAGTTCGCAATCGATCGAACGACCATGCCCTGCAGGTCGTAGAAGCTACCCGCGGATTGGGCGTCGGCCTCGGCAGCAACCGCGCATCGAGCTTCTTCGCCAGCCTGGTCAGTAACACGGGCATACCGGGCGCCCTGCTCTTCGTGGCGATGCTGGCGAGCCTGCTTTTGCGGTATGCGCGTGCAACGGTGCTCTCCGACGCGCAGCGTTTCGTGGCCGTCGCGCTCGCCACCGCCACGCTGGCCATGGGCCTCGCCATCCCCGACCTGAACCTGCCGGTGTATTGGATCTTCATCTTCCTGGCGTTCCTGTTCTGTCCGCCGGCGGTGCGCCCTGCCCCTGCGCCGAACGCCCATTCGCATGGCTGAAGCCACACGGAGAAACCTGCTGCTGCTCTACGACTTTCTGCAGACGTGCGGAGGGGCGGAGCGTGTGCTGCACTGTTTGCATGCCCATTTAGCGGCACCGGTTTGCGTGGGTTTTGTGGAGGAGGCGTCATTCGGCAAACTGTTTGCCACCGATGACCTGATCGACCTCGGTGCGGGCAGCAAGCTTCCGGCGCTGGCCATTGCCCGCGTGCTGCATGCCTTCAATGGGCGCGGCGCCCGCGTGGCCGCGTCATACCAAACGCGAATCTTCTCGGGGAGCTACGCCCCGCTTGCAAACCGTGGCATCGGTTATGGGCGCTCGATCTACTACTGCCACACCCCACCGCGATTCCTGTACGACCTGCGCGACCACTACCAGACGCGCTTTCCCCCCTGGCAGCGGCCCCTGCTGGCGGCACTGCGCCGTTGGCTGCAGCCCCGCTACGAGGCGGCAGTGCGTGGCATGGACGTGGTGCTCGCCAACTCACGCAACGTGCAGCGTCGGCTGCAGGACTACCTTGGGGTGGCGTCACGCGTTGTCTATCCGCCGGTGGACACCGACCGTTTCCGGTGGCTGGCGGATGACGGCTACTTCTTGTCCACGGCGCGACTCGAACCGCTCAAACGCGTGGACATGCTGGTCCGCGCCTTTAAACGCATGCCGTCGAAACGGCTGGTGGTCAGCTCGGGCGGCAGCGAACTGGCCAGGCTCAAGGCGCTGGCCGCGGATGCGCCGAACATCCAGTTCTCGGGCTGGCTCGATGACGCGCAACTGAGGGCGCTCATGGGCCGCGCCCGGGCCTCCATCTACGTGCCGGTGGACGAGGACTTTGGCATGTCGCCGGTCGAATCCATGGCCGCCGGTAAGCCGGTGATCGGCGTCGCCGAAGGCGGTCTGCTCGAGACGGTGGCAGATGGGGAGACCGGCATCCTGCTGTCTCCGCAGTTCGGCGAGGAAGACGTCGTCGCGGCCGTATTGGCGCTGGACTCAAACCGCGCAGCTTCGATGAGAGCTGCATGCATACATCGGGCAGAACGCTTTTCAAGCACGCGATTCCTGAAAGAAATCGGGGCTGTGCTGCACTGCGGTTAAAATGCCTCTTTCCCGTTTGCATGATCCCCAACACAGATGTTTTCTTCTGCACCCTATCGCTCTCGGCTTGGAAGCCGCTTTTCCCCTGAGCCCCTGGCTCAACACAGGCGGTTGAGCACATGAATCGACAGAATCCAAATCGAAGCCTGCTACGGGATGGGCATGCGCTCTCCGTATATGGGTTAAAGGCAGCTGATGTCCTGGTTGTGGGTACCGCGGGCACCCTGGCTCATATGCTGCGCTTTGGCGGCACAGAGGTGCTGGGGCCGACACGCTACCTCTACGCCATGCTGGCCGGCGTTTTGCTGACTCTGGCGGTGTTTTCCGAGCTCGGCGTGTATCGGACCTGGCGTGCGGGTTCCCGCAGTGCCATGTATGGCCGCTTGTTCCTGGGCTGGGGGGTTGTGCTCGGAGTGCTTGCATCAATCAGCTACCTGAGCAAGACGGGGGAAGATTTTTCGCGGCTCTGGTTCGCTTACTGGGCAGGAATCGGCTTGGTCGGCCTGGTTGCGGTTCGCCTGCTAGGCCGCACCTTGCTTCAAGCGCTGCACCAATACGGACTGGGCGTGCGGCGCGTTGCAATCGTGGGGCCCGCCGATGCGGTCGAGTCGGTAAGGCAGCGAGTATCGAGCTTGCCGTGGGTCGGCTTTCAGGTGGTGGCGCTCTGTACGCCCGATTCAGTTCCCGACGTGGATAATTCAGGGGCACTCCCCCATGTACCCGATCTTAAAACCTTGTCAGCATCCGTCGAAGCGCAACGTATCGATGAGATCTGGCTGACCTGGCCCATGCGAGAAGAGGCGCACATTCGCACGGCCACCCAGTTGCTAAGCGACAGCGTGGTGAACATCCGCTGGATACCGGATATTTTCTCGTTCCGCCTGATTAACCATGGCGTGACCGAGCTGGCGGGGATGCCGATGCTCGATTTATCGGTAACACCGATTTCAGGTATCAACTGGCTCGTCAAGGAAGTTGAAGATAAAGTGCTCGCCAGCCTGATCCTGGCGATGATCAGTCCGATCCTGCTGATAGTTGCCATCGGCGTAAAATTATCCAGCCCGGGACCAGTATTGTTCAAGCAAGTGCGCCATGGATGGGATGGGCGCAGGATCGAGGTGTGGAAATTTCGTAGCATGAAAACGCACGATGAGGCACTCGGCCAGGTTACGCAGGCAAAGCGGGGCGATAATCGAATCACGCGTCTCGGTGCATTCTTGCGCAAGACCAGTCTTGACGAGTTGCCGCAGTTCTTCAATGTGCTGCAAGGGCGGATGTCCATCGTGGGCCCCCGTCCGCATGCGGTTGCGCATAATGAGCAATACAAGCAGCTGATTCCACATTACTTACAACGCCACCGGATGAAACCCGGCATCACAGGTTGGGCGCAGGTCAACGGCCTTCGCGGGGAGACCGACACGCTGGACAAAATGCGCGCCCGCGTTGAGTACGACCTGTACTACATCGAACACTGGTCGGTATGGTTCGACCTGCGCATCATCGCGCAGACCGCATTGAAAATGTTCTTCGACCGCAGTGCGTACTGATGTGCGGTCTGTCTACGGCGCTTACCGCCAGGCTCGGCGACTTTCAGAAAGGCTTGAGTCCGGCAAGCGTCTCGTAGATCCAGCCACGGTTACGGGCCACGCCTTCGAAGCTGGGCAACCAGGACAGCACGGTGTCCGGCTGCGGCCGGACGAAGCCCGTGGCCATCGGCACCACCTCCAGCCCGTGCTTGTGGAACTCTGCCGCGGCACGATCGATATGGAAGCCATGGGTGACAAGGTAGATGCACGTTACGCCCTCAGCGCGCAATAGCGCGGCCGAGCGTTCAGCGTTCTGCTGTGTATCCTCGGAATCAGGTTCGACCCAGCGCACGGGGACGTGGAATTCCTGCTCAAGGATATCCTGCATGATCTCGGCTTCGGAGCGCGTGCCGATGTCACCTGGGCGACCTCCACTGACCAAAATGGGAAGACCGGTCTCGCGATAGAGCTTGGCCGCATAGCGCACACGTTCGAGCGAGCCTGCGGCGGCGGTATCTCCGTCATATTCAGGCGCCTGAAGATATCGCCCCGCACCCAGCACCACAATGGCTTCCGCCTGCGGATACGGAAGCGCAATCCGTTCGGGAACTTGTGGCCAGGGCGAGCGCGCGAAATTGTCAAACCCGACCAAAGAAAACGCGATCATCCCACCGCAGGCAACGACAGCCAGGCTGGAACCAGTCCGTTTCCAGTTTTTGGCGTACAACACAAAGCCCAGCAATAACAGGCCAAAAGGGCTAAAGGGCGGCAGGAGCAGTTCGCTGATGATGCGAATGATTAAATGGTCCATGCTACAAGCACTGGCTCGTCATCCGTCCGCAGGAGCACGGCCGTAGGTGTCTTCGAAGCGCACGATGTCGTCTTCGCCCAGGTAGCTGCCGGACTGGACTTCGATGATTTCCAGCGGCATCTTTCCGGGGTTGGAGAGGCGATGGACGTGGCCGAGCGGGATATAGGTGGATTCGTTTTCCGACAATAGCAGCACCTTGTCGCCATTAGTGATTTCGGCGGTACCGCTGACGACGACCCAATGCTCGGCCCGGTGGTGATGCATCTGCAGGCTGAGGCTGGCACCGGGCTTGACGACGATGCGCTTGACCTGGAAGCGATCACCGGCATCGATCGAGTCGTACCAGCCCCAGGGGCGATGCACCTTGCGGTGGGTATCGGTCAGGGTATGACCTTCGGCCTTCAGGCGGGCGACGATTTTCTTGACATCCTGGGTACGGCTCTTGTCGGCGACGAGCACGGCGTCGGCAGTTTCGACGACGATGATGTTGTCCAGCCCGACGCCAGCGACCAAGCGGCTGCCGGCAAAAACGAGGGAGCCGGTGGAACCCTCGAGCAGGGTGTGACCGCGAGTGGCATTGCCGGCGGCGTCTTTGTCGAGCACGTCCCACAACGCATCCCATGCGCCGACATCGGACCAGTTGGCATCGAGCGGCACGATACGCGCCGGAATGCCGAGTTCCGGCGCGGCGGCAAGTTTTTCCATGACCGCATAGTCGATCGAATCGGACGGGCAGGCGGCAAAGGCGATGGGGTCGATGCGAATGAAATCGATATCACGACTGGCAGCTTCAAAAGCGGCGGTGCAAGCGGTGGCCATCGCGGGGTCGAAATGGGCAATGGCTTTCAGCCAAACCGAGGCGCGCATCATGAACAGGCCGCTGTTCCACAGATATTCGCCGCTGTCGAGGTAGCGTCGAGCGGTTTCAAGGTCGGGTTTTTCGACGAAGGCGGCCAGCTGGCGGCTGCCGTCGGCTTGTTCATCGCCGTAACGCAGGTAGCCATAGCCGGTTTCCGCCCGGGTTGGGACGATGCCGAAGGTGAGCATCGCCCCGTCTGCGGCAGCGGCAAGCCCGCGTTGCACCGCGGCATGGAAGGCCGGTACGTCGCCGATGACGTGATCGGCCGGCATCACCAGCATGACCGGGTCGCTTCCGTCCCGGTGTGCCTGCAGGGCGGCGAGCGTGAGCGCCGGCGCGGTATTGCGCCCGAACGGTTCGAGCAGAATGAAGGAGGCCGGCTTGCCTACAGTCTGAAGCTGCTCGGCGGTAATGAAGCGGCATTCAACATTGCAGACAACCCCGGGGCTGCTGACCTGCAGCGCCCCCTCGAGCCCACCCAGGCGCAAGGCGGTTTCCTGTAGCAGGGTTGCCGTGCCGGTCAAAGCCAGCAACTGCTTGGGGTAGGTTTCGCGCGACAGCGGCCATAGCCGGGTGCCGGAGCCGCCGGAAAGGATGATCGGGAGCAGCGTTATCGCAGTAGGGTTCATACCGGTATCGGATTGCAGCGGAAATCGGTCATTGTCGTTCATGATCGGCCTCGAACATGGCCAGGCGCTGGTTCAGACGGCGAACCTGGCGTTCGAGACGGGAGTTGGCCATGTCGGCAAGTAGGGATTTGATCAGCAACACGACGACCGCGGCGAGCAGCAGCAGCGCGGGTGGGTAGCGGATGCCGCTGATGGCGCCGATACGGTCGATCAGCATCGGCCAGGCACCGAACAACGCGGCCAGGGCAGCAACGATGATCCAGAACACGCCGTGCCTCAGGTGCAGGTGGCCGCGCCGTACCAGGACAAGGATGATGGTAGCCAGGCCGAGGCCCAACAATGCGGTGGTGAGCGTAAATGAGGTCATCGGCGAAAGTGGTGTTTGGGGTTCCAGCGCGCGAGGCACAGCAGGGTGCTTTCGAGCATGTAGCGCGCCACGCGCGACCAACTGGCGAAAATGCGCGAAGGACCGGTGAGGCGCGGATACATTTCCACCGGCACTTCGGAGATGCTCAACCCTGCGCGCCGCAACAGCAGCAGCACCCCCAGATCCTGGTAATCAAGCAGGGTGGCCTCTTCATCGGCGAGGATTTCGCAGGCGGCACGGTTATAACAACGGAATCCGGACGTCAGGTCCTCGATGGCAAAGCCGGTGATGAGGCGGAAATAACGCCAGGCAAACCGGCGTGTCGGGCTGCCGCGCTCGGTATAGGCGCCGATCACGACATCGCTATGACGAGCGGCGTCGAGCAATGCGGGGATGTACGCCGGCTCGTGCTGACCATCGGCATCGATGGTGACGACCTGTTGGTGGCCATGGCGAAGGGCATAGCGGATACCGGTCTGCATCGCCCCCCAGGCGCCGAGCGGCAGCACCGGATTGAGCACAGTGGCGCCGGCGGTGCGGGCGACGGTAGCGGTGTCGTCGGTGCTCTGGTCATTGACCACGACGATGTCCGTCCATCCCTGCGCGCGCAAGGCGACAATGACGGCGGCGATGGTGGCGGCTTCGTCGCGGGCTGGGATCACGATCAGCGGCTGCTGCGCAGGAAACACCGGCGGCGTCACGATTTCGTCATACACACCGCGAATGGCGTGGCTGCAGGCCTGGATGTCGAATCGCTCGAGCAATGCGGTTCGCCCCGCCCTGCCCCAGCCTGCGGCTTGCGCGGGATCGGCACGTAGTTCGCCGATGGCGCCCTGCCAGGCGCCAACGTCGCCCACCGCCAGCGTGCGCCCGGCCCCACTGCTACGCACCAGCCAGGGCAGACCGGAGCCGGGCAGTTCACTGACCAGGCAGGGCTTGGCATGCTGCATCGCCTCCATGACAGCGACACCAAAGGCTTCGGTACGCTCGCAGGAGGCCAGGCAGAAAGCGTCGCAGGCGGCAAGCAGTGCGTGCTTGCGCGCATCATCGACCGCACCGGCCAGGGTGACGCGCGGCGGGCTGCCAGCGGGAGTCAGGCGGGCGACGAGGCGGGCGAGTTCGTCGCGCAGCTCGCCGCTACCGATGATCACGAGATGGGCATGGGGCTGCTCCGCCACCGCCCGGATCAAGGTGTCGAAACCCTTGTAATAGGCCAGACGACCGATCGACAGCAGGCGGGTAACCCCCGGTGGCCAAGCGTCGCTTGCAGGAACCGTGCCCGACTGGGCAGCGATATTCAGGCCGAGGGGAATCACCGCGCACTTGTCGTGCCAGCGCGACAGCGGCTCGGAGGCGCCGAGATAGTCCGGCGAGGTGACGACAATGCGCTCGGCCCGTTCGAGCACGGCCTGCTCGAACGGGCGGTACAGCCGGTAGGCCAGTGCCACGGCACCGCGGATCTGCGAAACGACGACGTCCGCATGCCAGTGCACGACCCATGGAATGTCGCGTGCGGCGCCCAATGTAAGCGCCCACAAGGCGGAATTGTTGGGCAAGTGAAGATGCAGCACATCCGGCCGGAAGCGGCGGATGAGGCATGCCAGCGCGGCGCGAAAGCCGGACGCGAGCGGGGCATAAATCAGCGTCGCCGCCACCGGCACGCGCACCAGCCAATCGGGGTCGTCGCCACGCGGTTCGCCATGCACCAGTGCCGCCACCTCCAGCCCCTGTGCACGTTGCGCTGCAACGAGATCGGCGAGAAAGCTTTCCATGCCGCCGTGGTCGGGCGGGAAGTATTTGCCGATGTGCAGTATGCGCATGCTCGCAGTGCCTGGCGCGAAAAGCACCGGTCGGGTGATGGACAAGGGGTGCCGCAAAGGCGGAGAGTTTAACCGCGAGACACTTTTCGGGCAATGCAACGCAATATGCACATCGATTGATCCGCCGCTTCGAACCCTTTGAGAAAAGGCAAAAGATATCTTTTCGACCGGGCAAATAGCGCGCCAGTGGAGGTGTCCTCAGCCCAGCGGTGTCAGCACGCGCTCGATCGCGAACAAGGCAAGGAACACGAACAGCACGACCACTGCGCCACGGAACGCCTTCCATGCCCAGGACTTGTAGCGCGGGTTGCCGGTCAGCAGCCACAGGATCACCGATCCGCCGATGGCGAGCACCGCCAGCAGCAGCAGGAAACGCATGATCAGCACGCGGCGGCCCTCCCCGGCAGGCGGAGCCCGGGCGGCGCAGGCTGCCGGGGAGGGGCGGGGAACACGGCGGGTGCGAAGCCGGGGCGGTTCACGTGCGTCAGGCGAAAGCCGGGAAGGGGGCGAACTGATGCGCGACCGCGGGCGGGGTGGCTGCGCTCTGGTCGAAGCTGACGATTTCCCAGGCTTCGCGGTCTTCCAGCAGCACGCGCAGGATCTGGTTGTTGAGCGCATGCCCGGCCTTGTGCGCGGAATAGGCGGCGAGCAGCGGATGGCCGCACAGGTAGAGGTCGCCGATCGCATCGAGCACCTTGTGCTTGACGAACTCGTCGGCGTAGCGCAGGCCCTCGGCGTTGAGCACGCGGTACTCGTCCATCACGATCGCGTTTTCCAGGCTGCCGCCGAGGGCGAGGCCGTTGGCACGCATGAACTCGACGTCCTGCATGAAGCCGAAGGTGCGCGCGCGGGCGACGTCGCGCACATAGGACTGCTCGGCGAAGTCGATCGTGACCTGGGTCGAGGTGCTGTCGATCGCAGGGTGGTTGAACACGATCGAAAAGCTCAGGCGGAAGCCGTCGTAGGGCTCGAGGCGGACCCACTTGTCGCCTTCGATGTACTCCACCGTTTTCCTGACGCGGAGGAATTTCTTCGCCGCCGGCTGCTCTTCGATGCCCGCGGACTGGAGCAGGAACACGAAGGGCGCGGAGCTGCCGTCGAGGATCGGCATTTCCGGCGCATCGACGTCAACATGGAGGTTGTCGATGCCCAGCCCGGCGAGCGCCGACATCAGGTGCTCGACGGTGCCGACCTTGTGCCCGTCCTTTTCCAGGCCGGAACACATGCGCGTGTCGCACACCGCATAAGGGTCGGCGGGCAGGGCCAGCGGCGGATCGAGATCGACGCGGTGGAAGACGACGCCGGTGTCAGGCGCGGCCGGACGCAGGACCAGGGTCACCTTGCGCCCGCCATGCAGACCGACGCCGGTGGCCTTGACGACGGATTTGAGGGTGCGCTGCCTGATCATGACCGTTTTCCTTTTTCGATCATGAATTTTAGCATGTGCCCCCGTTGCCGCCCGGACCCCTGCGCCGCGCGCGCCAGGCCGTTGCGCAAGCGGATGTTGCAGACGCACGCCGCCGCATGGCAAAGGCAGCGGTCACGAACCGGAGGCGGCGGCTCGCACCCGCTGTCCGCAGGCGGCGGCAAGCAGGAGGGGCGGCGCAGGAAGCGGCCGCCGGCAACGCGTCAGTCGGCCTGGCGACGCAGGAAGGCGGGAATGTCGTAAGTGCCGACGCCGCTGGTGCTCATCGCTTCGACCGTGGTGCGGCGGCCGCTGCGCATCACCGCCGGCACATCGAGACCGTTCATGTCTCCTGCGGTGCCGCTCATCGCCGGGCCGTAAGTGCCGGTGCCCTGCACCACCTGCATCACCGGCTGGCGCGCAGTGCGCGGTGCCCCCAGGCCGGTGGCGACCACGGTGATGCGGATGCGGTCCTCCATCGCGTCGTCGAACACCGTGCCGTACTTGACGAAGGCTTCGGGTGCGGCAAAAGCCTGCACCGTCTTCACTGCGTCGCGCACTTCGGACATCTTCAGCGACTTGCTCGCGGTGATGTTGATCAGCACGCAGCGCGCGCCGGAAAGCTCGGTGCCTTCGAGCAGCGGCGACACCGCGGCCTGCTCGGCGGCGATGCGCGCGCGGTCCATGCCGGCCGCTTCGGCCGAGCCCATCATCGCGCGGCCCATTTCCGCCATCGCGGTGCGCACGTCCTGGAAGTCGACGTTCACCAGCCCAGGGACGTTGATGATCTCGGCGATGCCGCCGACCGCCGAGCGCAGGACGTTGTCGGCCGAGCGGAAGCACTCCTCGAAGCCGGCATCGTCTCCGAAGACGTCGAGCAGCTTGTCGTTGAGCACCACGATCAGCGAATCGACGTGGCGGGTGAGTTCTTCGACGCCACTTTCGGCGACGCGGATGCGGTTCTCGAAATCGAACGGCTTGGTCACCACGGCGACGGTCAGGATGCCCATTTCCTTGGCGATCTCGGCCACCACCGGCGCCGCGCCGGTGCCGGTGCCACCGCCCATGCCGCCGGTGATGAACACCATGTGCGCGCCTTCGAGCGCGGCGGCAACCTCGTCGCGCGACTCCTGCGCGGCGGCGCGGCCGGCCTCGGGCTTGGAGCCGGCCCCCAGGCCGCTTTTGCCGAGCTGCAGCTTGACCGGCGCGAGGCAGCGCTTGAGCGCCTGCGCATCGGTGTTGGCCGAGATGAAGTGCACGCCCTTGACGCCCTCGCGCAGCATGTGATCGACCGCGTTGCCGCCCGCGCCACCGACACCGATGACCTTGATGACGGTACCGCACGGTTCCTTCTCAACGATTTCAAACATTTGCCTCGCCTCCTGAATTGACGATCCTGCTCGACACCAAACCCGGCCGGCTTCTATTTAGTATGTCTTTTTCAGTCTACTACTAAATAGACCCATGCAACCCGGCCGGGATCTGTAACCCGGTCAAAAATTCCGTTCGAACCACGCCTTCATCCGCCCGAACACCTGCCTGACACTGCGCGTGTCGCGCGTCTGCAGGCCGCGGCGGCGCTGGGCCATCCCTTCCATCACCAGCCCCATCGCGGTCGCA
This sequence comes from Thauera chlorobenzoica, assembly GCF_001922305.1. NCBI lineage: Bacteria > Pseudomonadati > Pseudomonadota > Betaproteobacteria > Rhodocyclales > Zoogloeaceae > Thauera > Thauera chlorobenzoica. Next base: position 906,187 of record NZ_CP018839.1, on the reverse strand, counting down.
TAGCGCGGCTGACACACCACGTCGGCCAGGCCGCCGTCGTACTGCGGCGCACCGACCCTCACCGGCATGTGGAACACCTCTTCGCCGAGCTCGACCATGCCGCGCATCACCGCCGAACCGCCGGTGAGCACGATTCCGGAAGACAGCAGCTCCTCGTAGCCGCTGCGCCGCAGCTCGGCCTGGACCAGCTCGAACAGCTCGGACACGCGCGGCTCGATGACGTCGGCAAGGGCTTGGCACGACAGCTTGCGCGGCGGCCGGTCGCCCACCCCGGGCACCTCGATCATGTCCTCGGGGTCGGCGAGCTGATGCATCGCCACGCCGTGGCGGATCTTGATCTCCTCGGCCTCCGCGGTCGGGGTGCGCAGCGCCATCGCGATATCGTTGGTGACCTGGTCGCCGGCGACCGGGATCACCGCGGTATGGCGGATCGCGCCCTGGGTGAACACGGCGATGTCGGTAGTGCCGCCGCCGATGTCGATCATGCACACGCCGAGTTCCTTCTCGTCCTCGGTCAGCACCGCGTGGCTGGAGGCGAGCGGCTGCAGGCTCAGGTCGAGGACTTCGAGGCCGCAGCGGCGCACGCACTTGATCACGTTCTGCGCCGCCGACACCGCACCGGTGACGATATGCACCTTCACCTCGAGGCGCACCCCGCTCATCCCGATCGGTTCGCGCACGCCGCCCTGGCCGTCGATGATGAACTCCTGGGTCAGGGTGTGCAGGATCTGCTGCTCGGCCGGGATCGGCATCGCACGCGCGACTTCGATGACGCGCTCGACATCGAGCGGCGACACTTCCTTTTCCTTGATCGCCACCGTGCCGTTGGAATTGAAGCTCTTGATGTGGCTGCCGGCGATGCCGGTATAGACCTCGTAGACCTTGCACTCGGCCATCAGCTCGACCTCCTGCACCACCCGCGAGATCGCATCCACCGTGGCTTCGATATTGACCACCACGCCGCGCTTGAGCCCGCTCGCCGGCTGCGTGCCCAGGCCGACCACGTTGAGGCGTCCGTCCGGCCTCACTTCCGCCACCAGGCAGGTGACCTTGGCCGTGCCGATGTCCAGGCCGACGACCAGTTCCTTGTAGTCCTTGTTCATTTCTTGCCCTTTCTGCCAGCAGGCGACGCGGCTGGCGACAGCACCGAAGCGTCCGCCGGCGTCAGCGCGAAACCGCCTGGATAGCGCAGGTCCGCGACCTTGATGTCGATCTCGATAGTGTCCTGCACCCGGGGCCACACCGCGATGAAGCGCTGCAGCCGCTCGACGAGCGGGGATTTGTCCTGGTCACGCCCGACGATCACGGTCATCCCGTTGTCGAGGTGAAGCTGCCATGCCTGGCGCGCCGACAGGGCGAGGCCGACCAGGCGCAGCCCCAGCGGCTGGAGCAGCGCGGCGAACTCGGCGTAACGCGTCAGGAGCGCACGGGCGGAACCTTGCGGACCGTCGAACTGGGGCAGATCGGCATTGCTCGCCGCGGTGAACACTTCGCCATGGCGGTTCACCAGGCGCGCATCGCCACTTTCGGACACGGTCCAGTAGGCCACCGCCTCGTGCTCCTCGATCCGCAGTTCGAGCGCATCGGGCCAGCGCCGGCGCACTTCCGCCTTGCGCACCCAGGGCAGCTTCTCGAACGTGGCGCGGACGGCGTCGAGGTCGACCATGAAAAAATTGCCCTGCACCGCCAGACGCGCCGCATATCCGAGCTGGGCCTCGGTGACGTGGGCGGGCGGCGTCAGCACCACCAGTTCGCGCAGCGGGAACAACGGACGCGACACGAACCAGGCCACCAGCGCCCAGCCCAGCGCCACGGCCGCGCCCAGGGTGAGCAGATCGGAGAACAGATCGAGCAGCGCCGGCCGGTGCCACACGCCTTTCTCGGCACTCGGTCGCGCGCCCGCGCCGCGCTGGCGGGCGGAACGGATCGCCGCGGGATGGGCGCGCGCTTCAGCCAAGGCGGGCCCCCTCCAGGATCTTCAGGCACAGCGCGGCGAACTCCAGCCCGGCGACGCGAGCCGACATCGGCACCAGCGAGTGTCCGGTCATCCCCGGCGAAGTGTTCATCTCGAGCAGATAGGGCCGGCCGTCGGCGGTCAGGATCAGGTCCGCCCGGCCCCAGCCGCGGCAGCCGAGCACGCGTGCCGATTTCATCACCAGCGCCTGCAGCGCCGCCTCCTCGTCCGCGGGCAGGCCGCAGGGGCAGTCGTAGCGGGTATCGTCGGCGAAATACTTGTGCTGGTAGTCGTAGTTGCCGCCGGGGGCGACGATGCGCACCAGCGGCAGTGCGCGGTCTTCGAGGAAGGGCGCGGTGAGCTCCTCGCCGGTAATGAACTCCTCGGCGATCACCAGGCGGTCGTAGCGTGCGGCCAGTTCCCACGCCGCCTTCAGCTCGCCCGGCGCGGTCACCTTGGTCGCGCCCATGCTCGAACCTTCGTGCACCGGCTTGACGAAGATCGGCAGGCCCAGCTCGGCGACCACCGCCGCCCAGTCGGTGTCGGCGTCGAGGATCGCGTAGCGCGGCGTGGGCAGTCCGCTCGCCAGCCACACCATCTTGGTGCGCCACTTGTCCATCGACAACGCCGAGGCCATCACCCCGCTGCCGGTGTAGGGGATGCCCATCAGCTCGAGCGCGCCCTGCACCGTGCCGTCCTCGCCACCGCGGCCGTGCAGCGCGATGAACACGCGCGCGAAGCCCTCTTCCTTCAGGATGTGCAGATCGCGCTCGGCGGGATCGAAGCCGTGGGCATCGACGCCGGCCCCCTGCAGCGCGGCCAGCACCGCCCGCCCCGACATCAGCGACACCTCGCGCTCGGCGGAGTCGCCGCCGAACAACACCGCAACCTTGCCCAAGCCCTTGTTCACACTGCGTCCTCGATTCGGGCGAGCTTGCCCGGCACCGTGCCGATGCTACCTGCCCCCATGGTGATCACCACGTCGCCCGCGCGCGCGGCAGAAAGAATCATTTTCGGCAGGTCGGCGATGTCCTCGACGAACACCGGCTCGACCGCCCCCGCCACCCGCAGCGCGCGTGCCAGCGCGCGGCTGTCGGCGGCGACGATCGGCGCCTCGCCGGCGGCATAGACTTCGGCCAGCAGCAGCGCGTCAGCCGTCGACAAGACCTTGACGAAGTCGTCGAAGCAGTCGCGGGTGCGGCTGAAGCGATGCGGCTGGAAGGCCAGCATCAGGCGACGCCCGGGAAACGCGCCGCGCGCGGCGGCGATCGTCGCCGCCATCTCCACCGGGTGGTGGCCGTAGTCGTCGATCAGGGTGAAGCTGCCGGCCTCGGCGCCGTCCGCGCCCGCCAGCGGCACTTCACCGTAGCGCTGGAAGCGCCGGCCGACGCCGTTGAACTCGGCCAGCGCCTTGACGATCGCGGCATCGGGCACCTGCACCTCGGTCGCCACCGCGATCGCCGCCAGCGCGTTGAGCACGTTGTGCAGGCCCGGCAGGTTGAGCTCGATCGCCAGGCGTGAGGTCGTGCCGTTCACCCGCACGCAGTCGAACAGCATCCGTCCGCCGTCGGCGCGGACGTTCTCGGCGCGGATGTTGGCGCCCGGCGACAGGCCGTAGCGCACGATCTGCTTCGACACCCGGGGGATGATCTCGCGCACGTTGGGATCGTCCTCGCACAGCACCGCGACACCGTAGAACGGCAGGCGCTGGAGGAAATCGACGAAGGCCTGCTTGACCCGGCCGAAGTCGTGGCCGTAGGTGTCCATGTGATCGGCGTCGATGTTGGTGACCACCGAGAGCACCGGGTTGAGCAGCAGGAAGGAGGCGTCCGACTCGTCGGCCTCGGCCACCAGGAAGTCGCCCTTGCCCAGGCGCGCGTTGGCCCCGGCGGCATTGAGCCGGCCGCCGATGACGAAGGTCGGGTCGATGCCGCCTTCGGCGAGGATGCTCGCCACCAGCGAGGTGGTGGTGGTCTTGCCGTGGGTGCCGGCGATGGCGATGCCGCTCTTGAACCGCATCAGCTCGGCGAGCATCTGCGCGCGCGGCACCACCGGGATGCGCCGCGCGCGCGCGGCGGCGACTTCCGGGTTGTCGTCCTTCACCGCGGTCGACACCACCAGCACGTCGGCATCGGCGACGTTGGCCGCATCGTGGCCGCGGACGACGCGCGCGCCCATGCTCTGCAGCCTGCGGGTGGCGGCGTTGTCGCCGAGGTCGGAGCCGCTGACGCGAAACCCCTGGTTGACCAGCACTTCGGCGATGCCGCTCATGCCCGCACCGCCGATGCCGACGAAATGGATGTTCCTGACTTTGTGCTTCATGTCCGGTCTCCCCCAGCCAGCGCCACGCAGACCTCCGCGGCCTGCGCCGCGGCCTGCGGCCGCGCCAGCGCGCGCGCATGCCCGGCCATCTGCAGCAGGCGGCCGCGGTCGAGGCTGGCGAGGATGCCGGCCAGGCGTTCGGGGGTGAGTTCGGTCTGCGGCAGCAGGTAGGCTGCGCCGCGCGCGGCGAGAAAGCGCGCGTTGCCGGTCTGGTGGTCGTCCACCGCATGCGGGAAGGGCACCAGCAGGCTGGCCACGCCGGCCGCGGCGAGCTCGGCCACGGTCAACGCCCCGGCACGGCAGATCACCAGATCGGCCGCGCCATAGGCGGCGGCCATGTCGTCGATGAAGGCGCGCTGCTCGGCCTCCACCCCGGCCTTCGCGTACGCTTCGCGCAAGGCGTCGAGCTGGCGCTCGCCGGCCTGATGGACCACCACCGGGCGCTGCTCCGGGGCAAGGCGGGCAAGCGCCTGCGGCACCGCGGCGTTAAGTGCCGCCGCCCCCAGGCTGCCGCCCACCACCAGCACCCGCAGCGGGCCGCTGCGCCCGGCATAGCGCTCGGCCGGCTCCGGCAGCGCAGCGATGTCGGCGCGCACCGGATTGCCGATCCACTCCGCCCGCTCGAGCACCGCGGGAAAGCCGCTCAGCACGCGGTCGGCGACGCGCGCGAGGACGCGGTTGGCCAGCCCGGCGACCGAGTTCTGCTCGTGCAGCACCAGCGGCCGGCCGAGCAGCGCCGCCATCATGCCGCCGGGGAAGGTAATGTAGCCGCCCATCCCGAGGACGACGTCGGGCCTCACCCGGCGCAGCGCGCGCACGGCCTGCCAGAACCCGGACAGCAGGTTCACCGGCAGCATCAGCTTGCGCACCAGGCCCTTCCCGCGCAGCGCGCCGAAGCGCACCCACACGGTCTCGTAGCCGTGCGCCGGCACGATCCGCGCTTCCATCCCGTCCGGGTTGCCCAGCCAGACGATGCGCCAGCCGCGGGCGCGCAGCGCCTCGGCGACGGCGATGCCGGGAAAGATGTGGCCGCCGGTGCCACCGGCCATGACCAGCAGCGTCTTCATCCCCGTCCCCCGCGCATGAGTTGCCGGTTTTCCCAGTCGACCCGCAGCAGGATGCCGAGCCCGACGCAGTTGGCGACGATGCCCGAGCCGCCGAAGCTCATCAGCGGCAAGGTGAGGCCTTTGGTGGGCAACAAGCCCATGTTGACCCCCATGTTGATGAAGGACTGGACGCCGATCCACAGGCCGATGCCCTGCGCGACCAGTCCGGAAAAATAGTGCTCGAGCCGGATCGCCTCGCGCCCGACGATGAAGGCGCGATGGACGAGCACGGCGAACAGCGCCACCACCACCATCACCCCGACGAAGCCGAGCTCCTCGGCGATCACTGCGAGGAGGAAGTCGGTATGCGCCTCGGGCAGGTAGAACAGCTTCTCCACGCTGCCGCCGAGGCCGACGCCGAACCATTCGCCGCGGCCGAAGGCGATCAGCGAATGGGACAGCTGGTAGCCCTTGCCGAACGCGTCCTGCCACGGATCCATGAAGCCGAAGATGCGGTCGCGCCGGTAGGGCGAGGTCCAGATCAGGATCATGAAGCCGATCACCGCCGCCACCGCCAGCAGCACGAACACCTTGACATTGACCCCGCCAAGAAAGAGCACACCGAAGGCAACCACGGTAATGACGACAAAGGCGCCGAAGTCGGGTTCGCTCAGCAGCAGGAAGCCGACGAACAGGATCACCACCATCATCGGCAGGAAGCCGCGGATGAAGCTGCCCATCACGTCGAGCTTGCGCACGGTGTAGTCGGCGGCGTAGAGCGCGGCGAAGATCTTCATCAGCTCGGACGGCTGCAGGTTGACCGGGCCGAGCGACAGCCAGCGCTGCGCGCCGTTGACCTCGCGCCCCACCCCCGGAATCAGGACCACGATCAGCAGCACCACCCCGGCCACGAACAGCGCCGGCGCGAGCTGCTGCCAGCGCGCCATCGGCAGGCGGAAGCTGACCAGGCCGAGGCCGATGCCGATCGCCAGGAACACGGCGTGGCGCATGAGGAAGTAATGCGACTGGTAGCCGGTGAAACGGCTGCCCTCGGCGGTGGCGATCGAGGCCGAATAGACCATCACCAGCCCGATCAGGAGCAGGCCGAGCGCCGACCAGATCAGCAGCAGGTCGAGTTCCTGCGCCGGCGTCCCGCCCGGTGCGAAACGGGCGCCCGGGCGTGCGCGGGCATCGGCTCCGGTGCGCCTGGTCGCGCCGGAAAGACGCCCGGGGAGCCTGCCGGCGAACTTCATCGTGCGCCCACCCCCGGCAGCCGGCGCACCGCGGCGACGAAGACTTCGGCGCGGTGGGCGTAGTTGCGGAACATGTCGAGGCTGGCGCAGGCCGGCGACAGCAGCACCGCATCGCCGGCCTGCGCCAGCGCCGCGGCACGCAGCACGGCAGCATCGAGGTCGGACGCGTGCTCGAGCGCGACGGCGCACCCGGCGACCGCCCCGGCGATGCGCCCGGCATCACGACCGAAGAGCACCGCGGCGCGCGCGCGGCGCGCCAGCGCCGGCCCCAGCGGAGCGAAGTCCTGGCCCTTGCCGTCGCCCCCGGCGATCAGCACCACCGGGCGGCCCATGCCTTCGAGCGCCGCCACCGTGGCGCCGACGTTGGTGCCCTTGGAGTCGTCGTAGAAGCGCACGCCGTCGGCGCGCTCGGCGACCAGCTCGACCCGGTGCGGCAGGCCGCGGAAGGCGATCAGCCCCGGGAGCAGGCGCTGCGGCGCGACCCCCAGCCCGCCTTCGCACAGCGCCAGCGCGGCGAGCGCGTTGGCGGCGTTGTGGCGCCCGGCGAGCGCCAGATCGGCGAGCGCGAGCAGGCGCTCGCCGCCGCGCACCAGCCCGTCACCGCCCGCGCCCGCAGCGATGCCGTAGTCGTCCCCCGCTGCGGCCGTGGAGCCGAAGCGGATCACGCGGCGGCCGGGCAGGGCCATCGCCGCCACCCGCGCATCGTCGCGGTTGAGCACCTGCACGCCGGCGCCCTGGAAGATCGCCGCCTTGGTCGCGGCGTACTCTGCGATCCCGGGGTAACGGTCGAGGTGGTCGTCGCTGACATTGAGCACCGTCGCCGCGTCCGGGTCGAGGCCGCGCATCGTCTCGAGCTGGAAGCTCGACAGTTCCAGCACCCAGCACTGCGGCAGCGCCGCGCCGGCTTCCAGCCGTTCCATCAGCACATCGAGCGCAGCCGGGCTGATGTTGCCGGCCGCCACCGCATCGATGCCCACAGACTGCGCCAGCGCTGCGGTGAGCGCGGTGGTGGTGGTCTTGCCGTTGGTCCCGGTGACGGCGAGGACGCGGGTCTGCGCGCGCACGCCGAGTTCGTCCAGGGCCTGCGCCAGCAGGCTCATCTCGCCGGTCAGCGGCAGGCCGCGGCGGCGCGCGGCGGCGGCGACGCCGGCGCGCGGGTCGAGCCCGGGGCTCAGCGCCACCAGGTCGATGCCGTCGAGCACTTCCTCGCCGAACGCGCCGGTGACGAGCTCGGCCAGCGGCGCCTCGGCGCGCAGCGCCTCCAGCCCCGGCGGCGCCACGCGGCTGTCCGCCACGCGCAGGCGCGCGCCGCGCAGTGCGCACCAGCGCGCCATCGCCAGGCCCGATTCGCCGAGTCCGAGGACGAGAACGTGTTTTCCGGTGAGGATGCTCATCTGAGTTTCAGCGTCGACAGACCGAACAGCACCAGCATGATGGTGATGATCCAGAAGCGGACCACGACCTGGGTTTCCTTCCAGCCGCCGAGCTCGTAATGGTGGTGCAGCGGCGCCATGCGGAAGATGCGCTTGCCGCCGGTGGCCTTGAAGTACAGCACCTGCAGCATCACCGACAGGGTTTCGGCGACGAACAGCCCGCCCATGATGAAGAGCACGATCTCCTGACGCACGATGACCGCGATCGTGCCGAGCGCAGCGCCGAGCGCGAGCGCGCCGACGTCGCCCATGAAGACTTCCGCCGGATAGGCGTTGAACCACAGGAAACCGAGGCCGGCGCCGCAGATCGCGCCGCAGAACACCGCCAGTTCGCCAGCGCCGGCGACGTAGGGCACGCCCAGGTATTTGGCGAAGCCGGCATGGCCGGCGACGTAGGCGAAGATCGCCAGTGCCCCGGCCACCATCACCGTGGGCATGATCGCGAGGCCGTCGAGGCCGTCGGTGAGGTTGACCGCGTGGCTGGTGCCGTTGATCACGAAATAGCTCAGGGCGACGAAGCCGACGATCCCCAGCGGATAGGCGATGGCCTTGAAGAACGGCACGATCAGCTCGGTTTCGGCCGGCGTGTTCGCGGTCGCACCGAGGTACAGCGCCGCCGCCAGGGCGATGGCCGAAGTCCACAGGTATTTCCAGCGGCTCGCCAGCCCCTTCGGATCGCGGTGCACGACCTTGCGCCAGTCGTCGACCCAGCCCACCGCACCGAAGCCGAGCGTCACCAGCAGAGTGACCCAGAGGTAGTCGTTCGCGAGGTCGCCCCACAGCAGCATGGTGACGCCGATCGCGATCAGGATCAGCGCCCCGCCCATGGTCGGCGTGCCGGCCTTGGTGAGGTGCGACTTGGGGCCGTCGTCGCGCACCGCCTGGCCGATCTTCTTCGCTGCGAGCCAGCGGATCACGCCCGGGCCGGCGACGAGCGAGATCGCCAGCGCGGTCAGCGCGGCCAGCACCGTCCGCAGCGTGATGTAGCCGAAGACGTTGAAGCCGCGGATGTCCTGGCCGAGCCAGAGAGCGAGTTCCAACAACATATAGTCAGGAGCCGGTTACGTTGAAGGGGCGGAATTGTGCATTGCCGCAAGCGCATCCGCCACTCTTTCCATGCGCATGAACCTCGAGCCTTTCACCAGTACCACCGAATCTGCGTCGAGGCGCGCAACGAGCGCCTTGACGAGCGCTTCGGCAGAGGCGAAGTGATGCCCGCCGTCGCCGAAATTGCGCACCGCGATCGCGCTCATCTCGCCCAGCGCGAACAGGCCGTCGACGCCCTTGCTCTTGGCGTAGCCGCCGATCTCGTCATGCACCTGGGCGCTGATCCCACCGACTTCCCCCATGTCGCCGAGCACCAGCCAGGTATGGCCGGGAAGCGACGCGAGGACGTCGATGGCGGCACGCACCGAATCCGGGTTGGCGTTGTAGGTGTCGTCCAGGATCAGGGCGCCGCACGGGCCACTGCGCTGCTGCAGGCGACCGCGCGCGCCGGTGAACCCGGCCAGCCCGTCGGCCACCGCTTCGGGCGAAACGCCCGCGGCGAGGCAGACGGCGGCCGCCCCGACAGCGTTGCGCGCGTTATGCACGCCCGGCACCTGCAGGGCGAAACCGAGCCGCCCGGCGGGGGTGTCGAGTTCGAGGCTGGAGCCGAGGCCGCGCAGGGTACACTGCCCGCGCACATCGGCCGCCTGCTCGATACCGAATGTCACAATCCGGCGCCCGGCGTTGACCGCGCCCCACTCGCCGGCGTGCGGGTCGTCGGCGTTGATTACGGCGACCCCGGTCGCCCCCAGGCCCTGATAGATCGCCCCCTTTTCGCGGGCGACCTCCTCGACCGAGCCAAGGCCCTGCAGGTGGGCACGCTGGGCGTTGGTGACGATCGCCACGGTGGGCTGCGCGAGCGTACTCAGGTAGGCGATTTCGCCGGGACGGTTCATCCCCATCTCGATCACCGCCGCGCGGTGGAAATCGCGCAGTTCGAGCAGGGTCAACGGCAGGCCGATGTCGTTGTTCAGATTGCCGCGGGTGGCAAGCACGCTGTCGTCGCCGAAGCCGTCGCGACGCGCCTGGGCGCGCAGGATCGCCGCGCACATTTCCTTCACCGTGGTCTTGCCGTTGCTCCCGGTCACCCCTACCAGCGGCAGCGCAAAGCGCGCACGCCAGCTCGCCGCCAGGGTACCGAGCGCGCGCCGGGTGTCGTCCACGACGATCAGCGGCAACGGCGCGAGCGCCTGCCCGCCAGCCCACTCGGCATCGACCAGCGCCGCCGCGGCGCCCTGCGCTGCGGCTTCGGCGACGAAGTCGTGACCGTCGAAGCGCTCTCCGCGCAAGGCGACGAACAGCTGCCCGGGAACCAGCGCCCGGCTGTCGCTGCCGACGCATTCGAAGCGCGCCTCCCCCTGGGCGCGCGCCTGATGGGCGGCCAGCGCCCGCACCGCCTCATGCACCGTCATCATTGCTTGCGCCCCTCCGCATGCCAGGCCTGGAGAGCGAGTCGGGCCTGCTCCAGATCGGAGAACGGCAGCCGCTGCCCGAGGATTTCCTGATAGGGCTCGTGCCCCTTGCCCGCGATCAGGACGACGTCGGCGGCGCCGGCTTCGCCGACCGCGATGCGGATCGCCTGCGCCCGGTCGACCACCTGTTCGGCCTGCGCGCCGCTGCCCGCGGCGATCGCCGCGATGATCGCGAGCGGGTCTTCGCTGCGCGGGTTGTCGCTGGTGATGACGATACGGTCGGCGAGGGTGCGCGCCACCTCGCCCATCAGCGCGCGCTTGCCGGCGTCGCGGTCGCCGCCGCAGCCGAACACGCATACCAGCCGCCCGCCGCGCATCCGCACCGTGCCGCGCAGGGCTTCCAGCACTTTCGCCAGCGCATCCGGCGAATGCGCGTAATCGATGATCAGCAGCGGCTCGCGCTCGCCGCCCACCACCTGCATCCGCCCGGCGGGCGGGGTCAGGCGCACCAGTTGCGACGCCACGGTTTCGAACGCCACCCCGCGCGCGAGCAGCGCGGCACCGACCGCGAGCAGGTTCGCAACGTTGAAGGGCGCCACCACGGGCACCGCGAGATCGGCCTCGCGGCCGCCCCAGTGCAGCATGAAGCGCAGACCGGCCGGCCCCGCCTGGAGGCGGTCGGCAAGCAGCACGCGGGCGCCCGCGACCGCGCCGGCATGGTCCGCACGCAAGGTGCAGGCGATGACGTCGCGCCCTTCGCCCGCCAGGCGCCGCGCCAGCATCATTCCGAACGGGTCGTCGATGTTGATCACGCAGGTGTCGACCCCGGGGATCGCGAACAGGCGCGCCTTGGACTCACCGTAAGCGTCCATCGAGCCATGGTAGTCGAGGTGGTCGCGGCTCAGGTTGGTGAAGATCGCGAGGTCGAAGCGCACCCCATTGACCCGCCCCTGGTCGAGCCCGATCGAGGACACTTCCATCGCCGCCGCCACCGCCCCGCCGGCGCGGAAACGCGCCAGCCAGCGCTGCAGTTCGAGCGCGTCGGGCGTGGTGTTGAGCGCCGCCTCGAGCGCGTCGGGAAAGCCGCAGCCGAGGGTGCCGATGATGCCGCAGCGCGCGCCGAGCCCGCTCAGCGCGCCGGCGAGCATCTGGCTCACCGTGGTCTTGCCGTTGGTGCCGGTGACGCCCGCCACCCACAGCGCCGCCGAAGGCCGGTCGTAGATCTCGTCGGCGAGCGGACCGGCAAGCTCTTTCAGGCCGGCGACCGCGAGCGAGGGCAGGGGCAGCGCTCCGGGGTCGAAGCCGTCGCCGCTTTCCCACAGCACCGCTCCCGCCCCGCGGGCGATGGCATCGGCAATGTGGCGACGGCCGTCGGTGCGAAATCCGGGCCAGGCGGCGAACACTTCTCCCGGTGCGAGGGTGCGCGAATCCGCACCGATCCCCTGCGGCACGACGCCGGCCTGGCGCAGGCGGGCAAGGATTTCCTGGACCGGTCCGGCGCTCACATGCTCTCCCGCGCAGGCCTGCCGTCCCCGGCCTCGTCGGTCGGTTTGCGCGCGATATGCAACGGTGCGATCGGCATGTCGGGGGCCACCCCGAGGGTGCGCAGCGAGCCTTCGACCAGGCGCGCGAACACCGGTGCGGCAACCGCGCCGCCGTAGTGCTGGCCGGCCGAAGGCTCGTCGATCATCACCGCGACCACGATGCGCGGATTCGAGGCCGGGGCGAAGCCGACAAAGGACGAAACGTACTTCCTGGCATAGCGCCCGCCTTCGAGCTTGTGCGCGGTTCCGGTCTTGCCGGCCACGGTATACCCGGCCACCTGGGCGCGCGGCGCGGTGCCCTGGGGGCCGGCGGCCAGTTCGAGCATCGCCCGGACCTCGCGCGCAGTCTGCGCCGAAAAGACCTTGCGCCCCGGCGCCGGAGCGCGCTCGAGGCGGGTCAGCGACAGGGGCAGCAGTTCGCCGTCGCGGGCGAACACGAGGTAGGCCCGCGCCATCTGGATCAGGCTCACCGCGATGCCGTGGCCATAGGACATGGTCGCCTGCTCGATCGGCCGCCAGGTCTTCGCCGGCCGCACCCGGCCCGCGGTCTCGCCGGGGAAGCCGAGGTCGAGCGGCGCGCCGAAGCCGAGCTGATCGAACAGCTGCCACATCTCGTCGGCCGCGAACTGCTGCGCGAGCTTGACCGTGCCGATGTTCGACGACTTCTGCACCACCTGGGACACGGTGATCGGGCCGTGGCGCTTGGTATCGGAAATCGTCGCCGAACCGATCGTCAGCCGGCCGTTGCCGGTGTCGATCATGGTACCCGGCTTGACCTTGCCTTTCTCCAGGGCGAGCGCGGCGATGAAGGGCTTCATCACCGAGCCGGGTTCGAAGCTGTCGGTAAACACCCGGTTGCGCAGCTGGGCGCCACTCAGATTGGCGCGGTTGTTGGGGTTGAAGGTCGGCGCATTGGCCAGCGCCAGCACTTCGCCGCTCTGCGCATCGAGCACCACGACCGCCCCGGCACCGGCCTTGTGCTGCTGCATCGCATCGCGCAGCGCCGACCAGGCGAGGTACTGGATCTTGCCGTCGATCGACAGCGCCACGTCATCGCCGTCGCGCGGCGGGCGGATCGCTTCCACGTCCTCGACAATCTGGCCGCGCCGGTCCTTGATCACCCGGCGCAGCCCGGGACGGCCGGCGAGCTGTTTCTCGAACGCGAGCTCGATCCCTTCCTGCCCCTTGTCCTCGATGTCGGTGAAACCGAGGATGTGAGCCATCACTTCGCCGCCCGGGTAGTAGCGGCGATATTCCGGCTGCTGGTGGATGCCTGCCAGCCCGAGTTCGGCAATCTGCTGCGCCACTTCGGGGACGAGCTGGCGCTTCAGGTAGACGAAGTCGCGGCTCGACCCGAGCTTGGCATTGAGCTCGTTGATGTCGATTTCCAGCAGCCGCGCCAGCTCCCGCGCCTGCGCCGGCTCCAGCCGCACATCCGCGGGCAGGGCCCATACCGAGCGCACCGGCGTGCTGACTGCGAGCACGTTGCCGTGGCGGTCGGTGATCCGCCCCCGGGTGGCGGAGACCTCGAGGGTGCGCGCATAGCGCGACTCGCCCTTGGCCTGGAGGAAGTCGTTGTTCACGCCCTGCAGATAGAGCGCCCGCCCGCCGAGCGCGACCGAGCAGGCCATCAGCCCGAGCATCACTACGCGCGCGCGCCAGGCCGGCAGCGCGTGCTTGAGCAGCGGATTGTGATTGAAGGTGACGGTACGCTGATTTTTCATGATTGCGGCTCCACCACCAGCACCTGGCCGGGCGTCGGCGCACGCATCCCCAGCCGGTCGCGGGCGAGCGACTCGACGCGTCCATGCGCCGCCCAGGTGCTTTGTTCGAGTTGCAACTGGCCCCATTCCACTTCCAGGGCGCGCGCGCGCGCCTGCTCGCGTTCGTGCTCGACATGCAGCTTGCGCGCCTGGTGCTGAGCCGACACCACGCCCAGCGCACTGGCCACGACCAGGGCCACAAGCACCGCGTCGGCGCGGATCATGGCGCCGCCCCGGTGCGCTCGGCGACCCGCATCACCGCGCTGCGCGCGCGCGGGTTCGCCGCGACCTCGGCTTCGCCCGGCCGCAGCGCCCGTCCCACCAGCTTCAGGCGGGGTGCCGGCAGATCGGCAGCACGCACCGGCAGACGGCGCGGCAGCACCGGGGGGCGCGATGCGTCACGCATGAAGCGCTTGACGATGCGGTCCTCGAGGGAGTGGAAGCTGATCACCACCAGGCGGCCGCCGGCACCCAGCCGATCGACGCAGGCCGGCAGCACCCGGCTCAGCTCCTCGAGCTCCTGATTGATGAAAATCCGTAGAGCCTGGAAGGTGCGTGTCGCCGGGTGCTGCCCCGGCTCGCGTGTGCGGACCGCTTTTTCCACGATCGCGGCAAGCTGTCCAGTGGTCGCAACAGCCCCCCCTGTCCGAGCAGCTGCAAGCGCCTTTGCAATCGCATGAGCAAACCGTTCCTCTCCATAATCCCTGATGACCTCCGTGATCTGGCCGACGGAGGCTTCCGCCAGCCATTCCGCCGCGGTGTGCCCGCGGCTCGTATCCATGCGCATGTCGAGCGGCGCATCGAAGCGAAAACTCATGCCGCGCGCGGCGTCGTCCAGCTGCGGGGACGAAACCCCCAGATCGAGCAGCACGCCGTCCACCCGCGCCACCCCCAACCGCCCGAGGGTCTCGTCGAGATCGCTGAACGGGGCGTGCACCAGGGTCAGCCGCGGATCGCCCAGCGCCTGCCCGGCTTCGATCGCCGCCGGGTCGCGGTCGAAGGCGATCAGCCGCCCCGCCGCCCCCAGGCGCGCGAGCACGGCGCGGCTGTGGCCGCCGCGCCCGAAGGTGCCATCGACATAGATGCCGTCGCCCCGGATGGCGAGTGCATCGACGGCTTCGTCGAGCAGGACGGTGACGTGGTGATGAACGGTATTCACAGCGCCAGGCTCTCGAAACCCGGCGGCAGGCCGGTGTTGACCAGATCGAGCATCGCCTGCTGCTGCTGCTGCCAGCCGGCGTCGGACCACAGCTCGAAATGGCTGCCCTGGCCGACCAGCCAGACCTGTTTCTCGAGCTTGGCGAACTGGCGCAGCGAGGGGGCGACCAGCACCCGCCCCGCGGCATCGAGCGCTTCTTCCTGAGCAAAACCGACGAGCAGGCGCTTGAGCATCGCCGACATCGGATCGAGCCCTGGCGCAGCGAGGACCTTGTCGCGGATCGGCACCCAGGCCGGCACCGGATAGACGAGCAGGCAGCCGTGCGGGTGGGCGGTGAGCACCACCTGGCCAGCCTCCACCGCGAGGGCGTCACGATGCCGCGCAGGGATCGCGAGGCGACCCTTGGCATCGAGATTGAGCGCTGCGGCTCCTTGGAACATCGTCCCCCCTGACGGTGCCGGGAAAGCATCCGAACGACACTTTCTCCCACTTTTCTCCACTGGAACCCACTTTAGTTCAAAGGAAATACCCGGTCAACATCGATTTGTCAGAATTTCTTTATGACACAACAACTTAGATGAAAGACCAAAGGGGTAAATAATCCCTGAAAAATCAATGGATATAGCGCCGCAAGCTCAAATTTCACGCGAACGCGGGCAGCCCACCTCGCGAGGGGTGGGGGGAAGTGGGAAATGAAGACGGGAAATGGGAAAACCGGGGGAGAAACGTCGAGGAAGAGAGATGGGGGAAGTTCGCCGATAAGCCGGGTTCTGTCGAACGCCGCCGGCGCGAACCGGCAGCATCGGGCAGTCATTCCTCTGGGCGCCGCGTTGCCGCGGCGCTCTAGCAGCCTACCCGGGAGCGGCGCGAGCCACGCCGATGCTCCCCTATTTGGCCTTGCCCCGGATGGGGTTTACCGTGCCAGTCCTGTTGCCAGTCCTGCGGTGGGCTCTTACCCCACCGTTTCACCCTTGCCTGATCTCCATTGAAGAGCGAACTCTTCAATATGGACTTTGGCGCCTTGCGGCACCAAAGTCCGAGCCATCGGCGGTCTGCTCTCTGTTGCACTTTCCGTCGCCTCACGGCGCCCGGCCGTTAGCCGGCATCCTGCTCTGCAGGGCCCGGACTTTCCTCCACGCACGACATGCTGCGCAGCGACTGCCTGGCGAACTTCCCGCATCGATTATACGCACATCGCGCGGGCGGAACGGCCGCCGTCGCCCCCTGTCATCGCCAGGCCGGAGAAAGCAGCCTCCGGGGACTCAGCCGCGACCGGTGAACACCTTGTACACGCCACAACCGAAGTACAGATCGTCCTCCGCCTTGCAGACGTAGGACATCTTCGTCTGCACCACGCCCGACACCGGGTTGGTGATGTCGTACTCGACCCAGCCCGGGCCGCGCTCGGCCTGCGCCACGATGTCGCCGACCAGGCGTTCGACGTCAACTCCGGGAATGTCCCTCACCCGGGAGCCGACCTTGCCCGGATTGCCGCCGAAAGCCAGGTAGGTGCCTTGCGCATCAAGCACGAACAGGTACATGTCGCGGTCGTGATAAGGCTGGTCCCGGTCGGTGATCGCGTGCAGGAAGCGCTCGCGGCCGATGCCGCTGCGCCACAGCGCCTCGGCCCGCTCGACCAGCGCCACCGCCTCATCGGCCGTGCCCTGCTGCAGCCGGAATGCGGCCACCGCATGAGTGAGCGTGGCCGCACGCCCCTCCAGGGCCTCCGCATGCTGCACCGCGGCGCTCACCATGTGCGCATTGTCCTGGGTGATGCGGTCGAGTTGCTGCACCGCGGTGCTGATCTCGCGCAGCCCCGTGCTCTGCTCGCCGCTGGAATGGGAAATCTCGCTCATGCTCGCGGCCACGCCATGAATGCCCGCAGCCATCTGCGCGATCCCGTCTCCGGCGTGGCGGATCAGTTCGACACTGCGCTCCACCTGCTGCACCGACGTCTTGATCAATTGCCGGATCTCGCGTGCGGCTTCGGCCGAGCGCTGCGCGAGGTTGCGCACTTCGCCAGCGACGACGGCGAACCCCCGGCCCTGCTCGCCCGCGCGCGCAGCCTCGACCGAGGCGTTGAGGGCGAGGATGTTGGTCTGGAAGGCAATCGAGTCGATCACCCCGATGATCTCGTTCATCCGTCGCGCATCCTGCTGGATCACCTCCACCGAGCGCACCGCGCTTTCCATCGCCTCGGCGCCGGCATCGACCGCGGCGCTGACCCGGGTGGTGCGCTGATCCGCTTCACGGGCGGTGTGGGCATTGCTTTGCACCGTGCTGGAGATTTCCTCCACGCTCGCGGCGGTCTGCCCCAGGCTCGCGGCCTGCTCCTCGGTGCGCTCGGACAGGGCGCGGCTGTCGACGGTCAGGCTGCGGCCGGCATGGGCGACGAGCGCGGCATTGCTGCGGATGTCGGCGACGACCGCGGACAGGGACTCGACCATCCGCTCGAGCAGGCCGGACAGCTCGCCCAGTTCGTCGCGGGCATCGACACGGGTATGCGCTCGAAGGTCGCCGGCAGCGGTCCGCTCCATCGCCTGGCGCAACTGCTTCAGCGCCTCGGCCTGCCCCATGCACAGCGCCGCAAGCAGGTAGAACAGCACCGCAGCACCGGTCAGTGCGACAGGCAGCCCGCCCAGCGCGCCACCGATCGAGGCGGCGAGCGCGGCGACCGACACCACGGCGAACTTGCCCAGCCAGTGCAGCCGCCCCAGCAGCCACAGCCCGGCCCCCAGCGGGTGCCAGCGCACGGCCTTTCGCCGTTGCGGCCGTGCCGCCGCACCGCCCCCTCCTTGCGCGAAATACCCCGCCTTGACCAGCCCATTACACGTTGTATTTGTATTCATTTTTGTATTCTCCCCTCTCCTTGAAACGCCGGCCCGTCCTCCAGGCCGGCCCGAAACGCCGCGGCGGACACGGACAGACGGCCCCACCACACACTGCGGCCACCTGTCCGCGCCCGCCACGGCGCATACCACCCGGCTCACCGGCTCATGCGCCGACGAGCTTCCACTTCACCCGCTCCCCGGCGCGCAGCGGAACCAGCGGGTCCTCTGCGAGATAGGGGTAGGCGGGCGGGACGGTCCATTCCTCCCGCTGCAGCGTGATCGTGGTCGAATTCGGAGCGAGGCCGTAGAACGCCGGGCCGTTGAGGCTGGCGAAGGACTCGAGGCGGTCGAGCGCCCCCGCGGCGTCGAACACCTCGGCATACAGCTCGATGCCGGCGTGGGCGGTGTAGCAGCCGGCACAGCCGCAGGCGTTCTCCTTGGTGCTGCGCGCATGGGGGGCGGAATCGGTGCCGAGGAAAAAGCGCGGATTGCCCGAAGTCGCCGCCGCCACCAGCGCCTGGCGATGGGTTTCGCGCTTGAGCACCGGCAGGCAGTAATGGTGCGGGCGGATGCCGCCGGCAAAGAGCGCGTTGCGGTTGAGCAGCAGGTGGTGCGCGGTCACGGTGGCGGCGACGTTGGCCCCGGCAGCGCGCACGAACTGGGCTGCCTCGGCGGTGGTGATGTGCTCGAATACCACCTTCAGCCCGGGAAAATGGCGCACCAGCGGCGACAGCGTGCGCTCGATGAAGACCCGCTCGCGGTCGAAGACATCGACCTCCGCGGCGGTCGCCTCGCCATGCACGCACAACACCATGCCGAGCTTTTCCATGCGCTCGAGCACCGGGTGGATCTTCTCCACCGCGGTGACACCGGCGTCGGAATTGGTCGTCGCCCCGGCCGGGTAGAGCTTGCAGGCGACGATCCGGCCGCTCGCCCGGGCGCGGTCGATCTCGTCCGGCGCCAGGTTGTCGGTGAGGTACAGGCTCATCAGCGGCTCGAACGCCGCGCCGGGGACCGCGGCGAGGATGCGTTCGCGGTAGGCCAGCGCCTGCGCGGTGGTCGTCACCGGCGGCTTCAGGTTGGGCATGATCAGGGCGCGGCCGAAGCGCGCCGCGGTGTGCGGCACCACCGCAGCGAGCGCGGCGTCGTCGCGCACGTGCAGATGCCAGTCGTCGGGGCGGATCAGGGTAATCGATTGCATGGAGCGGGTCCTCGTGACAGCGTGCCGATTATAGGCGCTTCCCGCTGCGGCGGATCGACCGCCACCGTGCACGCGAAAGCCCCGCCGCGGAGGCGACCGTCACCGCCACCCGCCCTCGCTCCGCGCGCCCCGCTCACGCGTCTTCCTCGCCGCGGATCTCCAGCGCCCGCGCGTACAGCAGCTTGCGCCCCGCCCCGGTGATCTCCGCCGCCAGCCGCGCCGCGCTCTTCAGTGGCAACTCGGCGAGCAGCAAGCCGAGCACACGCTCGGCTTCCGCGCTCAGCCCCGCCTCCGCCTGCGCTCCCGCCAGCACCAGGACGAACTCGCCGCGCACCCGGTTCGGATCGGCCGCGAACCACACCCCGACTTCGGCCAGCGGCAGGCGCACGGTCTGCTCGTGGAGCTTGGTCAGCTCGCGCGCGATCAGCAGTTCGCGGGCGCCGCCGAACACCGCCAGCAGATCGGCGACACACTCGACGATGCGGTGCGGCGCCTCGTAGAACACCAGCGCCGCAGCCTCGTCGCGCAAGGCTGCGAGCGCCGCGACCCGCGCCCCGGGGCGGGCCGGCAAGAACCCGACGAAGCGAAAGCCGCCCTCGGCGAAGCCCGATACCGACAGCGCCGCAACCGCCGCGCACGGCCCCGGCAGCGGCACCACCGGATGGCCGGCCGCGCGCACCCGGGCGACGAGGCGGGCGCCGGGGTCGGACACCGCCGGGGTGCCGGCATCGGTGATCAGGGCGACCTGGCGGCCGGCGGCGAGCAGCTCGAGCAGCGGCCCCGCCGCCGCCTGCTCGTTGTGCTGATGCACCGCCACCATCCGCACCTTCAGGCCGTAGGCATCGAGCAGGCGCTGGCTGTGGCGGGTGTCCTCGGCCGCCACCACATCCACCGCCCCCAGCACGGCGAGCGCACGCAAGGTGATGTCATGGAGGTTACCGAGCGGGGTCGCCACCACATATAATGACGGCGTGCTAGAAAGGGGGCGGACGGGAAGGGGCACGGAGACGGTCATGGATGAGTTCGAAGGGTCGACGAAGGGGGTCCGGAAGGGAGGCGCGATGAAGAAGAAGATGGTGGCGACGACGGCGAAAACGCCCCCCGGGGAAACCCACCCGGACGGGACGACGGCGCCCGCAGGCAAGGCGGCCGCGGCCGGCGCGCGCAGTATCGGCTCCCCGCGGACTCCAGCGCAAGCGCGCGGCGCCGCCGCCGAGGCGCTCGCCGCCGAACACCTCGCGGCACACGGCCTGCGCATCCTCGCCCGCAACGTGCGCTGCCGCGGCGGCGAACTCGACCTGATCTGCCTCGACCGCGGCCAGCTCGTGTTCGTCGAAGTGCGCCTGCGCAGCAATGCCCGCTTCGGCGGCGCGGGCGAAAGCATCACCGCGGGCAAGCGCCGGCGCGTGCTGATCGCCGCCCAGTGGTGGCTGGGCGGTGCGGGGCGGCGCTTCCAGGGCGCGGCCTGCCGCTTCGACGCGGTCCTCCTCGACGCCCTCGAGCGCAGCCGTATCACCTGGTTACCCGGCGCCTTCGATGCCGGTTGAGGCTGCATGCTAGACTGGACCGCCCTGTCGATGATTTCCCCCGCATGAACCTGATCGATCGCGTCTCGCGCCAGTTCGAGGACAACATGCGCACCGCACTCGAGGCGCTGGAAATGCTCGCCGCCCCGATCGCCGGCGCCGTCGAGCTGATCACCGCCAGCCTGCTGGAAAACGGCAAGGTCCTCGTCTGCGGCGCAGCCGGCTCGGCCGGCGACGCCCGCCGCTTCGCCGCCCAGCTGGTCAATGGCTTCGAGCTCGAACGCCCCTCGCTCGCCGCGATGGCGCTGAGCGCGGACGCTTCCACCCTCGCGCCGATCGCCGGCGAACCCGACACCAGCACCCTGTTCGCGCGCCAGATCGAAGTTTTCGGCCACCCCGGCGACGTCCTCGTGGCGATCGCCGCGAACGGCGAACCGATGCGCATCCTCGACGCCATCGGCGCCGCCCACGAGCGCGACATGCGGGTGATCGCGCTGACCGGCGCCGACGCCGGGCGCATCGCCGCAAGGCTCGGCCCGGCCGACATCCACCTGGCCGCCCCCGCTGACCGCAGCGCGCGCATCCAGGAACTGCACTTGCTGATCCTGCACTGCCTGTGCGACGGTATCGACTGCCTGCTACTCGGAGTGGAAGACTGATGAAACCGACACGCCCCCCCTCGACTCCCTTCCGGTTCGCGCCGGCCGCCGCCGGCTGCTGCTGGGCCTGGGCGCAGCGGCTGCGCTGCCGCTCCTCCAGGGCTGCTTCCCGATCGTCGCCACCGGCGTCGGCGCCGGCGCCGCGATGGTGTCCGACCGCCGCACCGGCGGCGCCTACGTCGAAGACGAAAGCATCGAATGGAAAGTCTCGAACCGCATCCGCCAGCGCTTCGGCGGCACCGTGCATGTGAACGTCACCTCCTACAACCGCAACGTCCTGCTCACCGGCGAAGCCCCTGACGCCGGCGTGCGCGGCGAGCTCGACGGGCTCGTCGCCGGCGTCGAGAACGTCCGCGGCGTGGTCAACGAAGTCGTGGTCGGCCCCCACTCCAGCCTCAGTGCACGCGCCAACGACGCCCTCATCACCTCCAACGTGAAGGCCCGCTTCGTCGATGCGCAGCGCTTTTCCCCCCACCACGTGAAGGTCGTGACCGAGGCCAACGTGGTCTTCCTGCTCGGTCTGGTGACGCGCGCCGAAGCCGACGCCGCGGCCGCGGTCGCCCGCACCAGCCAGGGCGTGCGCAAGGTGGTGCGCGTGTTCGAGTACATCAGCGACGACGAAGCCCGCCGCCTCGACAACCCGACCGGCGCCCAGCGCTGAACGCCGGCCGGGCCGGGCGCGCTCACGCCACGGCCAGTCCCCCGGCCAGTCCCCCGGCCAGCGCCTCGAGCAGGCGCTGGTGCACGCCGCCGAAGCCGCCGTTGCTCATCACCAGCACCTGATCGCCCGGGCGCGCCATCGCCACCACCTCGGCCACCAGCGCGTCGAGCGTATCGTGGCAGTGCGCCCGCGCCCCCAGCGGCGCCAGTGCCTCGCCGGCATCCCAGCCCAGGCCGGCGGTGTAGCAGAACACCGCGTCGGCCGCGGCGAGACTGGCCGGCAGCTGCGCCTTCATCACCCCGAGCTTCATCGTGTTCGAACGCGGCTCGAGCACGGCCAGGATCCGCCCTCCACTCTGGCGCCGGCGCAGGCCGTCGACGGTCAGCGCGATCGCCGTCGGATGATGGGCGAAGTCGTCGTAGACGCTCACCCCGCCGACCGTGCCGCGCAGCTCGAGCCGGCGCTTGATGCCGCGAAAACTCGCCAGGCTGGCGATCGCCTGCGCCGGGGTGACGCCGACGTGGCGCGCGGCGGCGAGCGCGGCGAGCGCGTTCTCGCGGTTATGGCTGCCTGCCAGCGGCATCTGCGCCCGCCCCAGCTCGGCGCCGGCGAGCCGGAACAGCGCCTGCACCTCGTCCGCGCCGGCCTCCGCCGACCACTGCGCGGGATCGTTGAACCACTCCAGCTCGGACCAGCAGCCGCGCCCGATGACCCGCTTCAGGCTGTCCTCGCGGGCGTTGGCGACGATCCGCCCGCTCGCCGGGATGGTGCGCACGAGGTGATGGAACTGGGTCTCGATCGCCGCCAGATCCGCGAAGATGTCCGCGTGGTCGAACTCGAGGTTGTTCAGGATCGCGGTCCGCGGCCGGTAATGGACGAACTTCGAGCGCTTGTCGCAGAACGCGGTGTCGTACTCGTCGGCCTCGATGACGAAGAACGGCGACTCGGTCAGGCGCGCCGACACGCCGAAGTTCTGCGGCACCCCGCCGACCAGAAAGCCCGGAGCGAGTCCGGCGTCCTCCAGCATCCAGGCCAGCAGCGAGGTCGTCGTCGTCTTGCCGTGGGTACCCGCCACCGCCAGCACCCAGCGCCCGGCCAGCACGTGCTCGGCCAGCCACTGCGGCCCGGAGACATAAGGCAGGCCGCGGTCGAGGATCGCTTCGAGCAGCGGGTTGCCGCGCGCCACCGCGTTGCCGACCACGAACACGTCGGGCGCCAGCTCGAGCTGGGCGACATCGTAGCCCTCGATCAGGCCGATGCCCTGCTCCTCGAGCTGGGTACTCATCGGCGGATAGACATTGGCGTCGCAGCCGGTCACGGTGTGGCCGGCTGCGCGCGCGAGCAGGGCGACCCCGCCCATGAAGGTGCCGCAGATGCCGAGGATGTGAATGTGCATGAGACGCTGGGCTCCGAGGGGCCGTCATCCGGATGAAACCGGCCCGTGTACAATGACCGCGCATTTTACCCGAGCGCGATCATGGCCTCACACGCCCACTTCTCCCGCAGCACCGGCCTGCGCCGCGAAATCGCCGCCCTCGCCGCACGCATGATGGCCGAAGACGGCATCAGCGACTTCGGCTTCGCCAAGCGCAAGGCAGCAAAGCGGCTCGGCGCCACCGACGCCGACGCCCTGCCCAACAACGCCGAGATCGAAACCGAGCTGCGCGCCTGGCAGGCGCTGTACCAGGACGAGGAGCAGCCCGAACGCCTGTTCGAGATGCGCAGCGCCGCGGTCGAAGTCATGCGCCTGCTCGCCGACTTCCACCCCTACCTCACCGGCGGCGCGCTCGACGGCACCGCCGGGCGCTATTCGGAACTGGAGATCGAACTTTTCCCCGAAAGCGCCAAGGACGTCGAGATTTTCTTCCTCAACCAGGACTTTGCCTACGAGCACCGCGAACCGCGCCGCCCCGCGCCGCACACCCCCGAAGCCGTCCTCAGCTTCGACTGGGACGAGGTCCCGGTGAAAGTATCGGTCTACCCCTCGGCGGCCGAACGCAGCGGGCGCCGCAGCCAGGAGCGGGCCCGCCTGCCCCAGGTCGAAGCCCTGCTCGACAGCGCCCCCGGGCTCTCTGGCGCAAGGAACGAAACCCCATGAAACGCAGCCACCAGTTCGTCCTGATCGCACTCGTCGCCTTCGCCGCCGGCGTCGCCGGCTATCTCGCCAGCCGCGACCGGCACGCCCCCCCGCCCGGCATGGAGCGGGTCTCCAGCGCCGCCGTCGACCGCCTGCTGAACCTGCGCCTGCTCGACGAGTCTGGCGTCGAGCAGGGCATGGCGCAATGGCGCGGCAAGGTGATCGTGGCCAACTTCTGGGCGACCTGGTGCCCGCCCTGCCGCAAGGAAATCCCCGACTTCTCCGCCGTCAGCCAGGCCCTGGCCGCGCACCCGGTGCAGTTCGTCGGCATCAGCGTGGACGCCGCCGCCAAAGTCCGCGCCTTCGACGAAGAATTCAACGTGCCCTACCCGCTGCTGATTGCCGGCCCCGAGCTGCTCGAACTCGCCGCCGGGCTCGGCAACAGCGCGCGCGCGCTGCCGTTCACGGTCATCATCGACCGCGAAGGCAAAGTGCGCCACATCAAGCTCGGCACCTTGCACCGCGACGAACTCGAGCGCAAAATCCGCGCACTGCTGCCGTCCTGAGCCCTCCGAATTCGCGCACAAAATGCGCCAAAAGTGGACAACGTGCAGCCAATTGCGGCAAACTTGCCGCCATGAAGCGCCCAACCTGCCTACCTGAAGCCACCCTGAAAGCGTGCCCGAACCGCGCCGGAAAAGGTTTTTCGGTAGTTTTGCCCGACGGATCCGCCCCGATCCCG
Source organism: Thauera chlorobenzoica (assembly GCF_001922305.1). Taxonomy (NCBI): domain Bacteria; kingdom Pseudomonadati; phylum Pseudomonadota; class Betaproteobacteria; order Rhodocyclales; family Zoogloeaceae; genus Thauera; species Thauera chlorobenzoica. Next base: position 881,557 of record NZ_CP018839.1, on the reverse strand, counting down.
GGCCATGATGCAGGCCCCATGCGAGGCGCGCGCCCCTCCCGCCCCACCGGCAGCGCCCGGCCGCCACGGCCTTGCGAGCTGCCCGCCGCGCGCCTTCGTTCCGTCGCCCGCCGACGGCACCCAGAACACTAGCCATCCCCGACCGCGACCGCCGTCCAGGCGGCGCCGTCCTGTCCGGAGAAAACCATGGATCTGCGCAAGCTGAAGAAACTCATCGACCTCGTCCAGGAATCGGGCATTTCCGAACTGGAAGTCACCGAAGGCGAAGAAAAAGTCCGCATCGCCAAGCATCCGGCGGCGGTGCCCGGCGCCTACTACGCGCACATGCCGGCCCCCGCGCCGGCCGCCACCGTCAGCGCCACGCTCGTGGCACCGGTCGCCGACAGCGACGACCTCCTGCCCGAAGGGCATGTGGTCAAGTCGCCGATGGTCGGCACCTTCTACCGCGCCAGCTCCCCCGGGGCGAAGCCGCTGACCGACGTCGGCCAGAGCGTCGCCGCCGGCGACCGCCTGTGCATCATCGAAGCGATGAAGCTGATGAACGAGATCGAAGCCGACGTCAGCGGGGTGGTCAAGGCGATCCTCGTCGACAACGGCGAACCGGTCGAATACGGCCAGCCCCTGTTCGTCATCGGCTGATTCGGCCATGTTCGAGAAGATCCTCATTGCCAACCGCGGCGAGATCGCCCTGCGCATCCTGCGCGCCTGCCGCGAGCTCGGCGTCAAGACCGTCGCCGTGCATTCCGAGGCCGACACCGACGCCAAGTACGTGCGCCTCGCCGACGAGTCGGTGTGCATCGGCCCCGCCCCGTCCAGCCTGAGCTACCTCAACGTACCGGCGATCATCTCCGCGGCCGAGGTCACCGACGCCGAAGCCATCCACCCCGGCTACGGCTTCCTGTCGGAGAACGCCGACTTCGCCGAGCGCGTCGAGCAATCCGGCTTCGTTTTCATCGGCCCGCGCTCCGACACCATCCGCCTGATGGGCGACAAGGTCTCGGCCAAGGACGCGATGAAGGCCGCCGGCGTGCCCTGCGTGCCCGGCTCGGACGGCGCCCTGCCCGAAGACGCGAAGGAGACCATCAAGATCGCGCGCGCCGTCGGCTATCCGGTGATCATCAAGGCCGCCGGCGGCGGCGGCGGACGCGGGATGCGCGTGGTGCACACCGAGGCGGCGCTGCTCAACGCCGTCGCCACCACCCGCGCCGAAGCCCAGGCGGCGTTCGGCAACCCGGTCGTCTACATGGAGAAGTTCCTCGAGAACCCGCGCCATATCGAGATCCAGGTGCTCGCCGACCAGCACGGCAACGCGGTGTACCTGGGCGAGCGCGACTGCTCGATGCAGCGCCGCCACCAGAAAGTCATCGAGGAGGCCCCCGCCCCCGGCATCGACCGCAAGCTGATCGCCAGGATCGGCGAACGCTGCGCCGAAGCCTGCCGCACCATCGGCTACCGTGGCGCCGGCACCTTCGAGTTCCTGTACGAGAACGGCGAGTTCTACTTCATCGAGATGAACACCCGCGTCCAGGTCGAGCACCCGGTCACCGAGCTGATCACCGGCATCGACATCGTCCAGGCGCAGGTGCGCATCGCCGCCGGCGAGAAGCTGTGGTTCCGCCAGCGCGACATCGAATTCCGCGGCCACTCGATCGAATGCCGGATCAACGCCGAAGACCCGTTCAAGTTCACCCCCTCGCCCGGGCGCATCAGCAACTGGCACACGCCCGGCGGCCCCGGCATCCGCGTCGACTCCCACGTGTACAACGGCTACACCGTGCCGCCGCACTACGACTCGATGATCGGCAAGCTGATCGCCTACGGCGACACCCGCGACCAGGCGATCCGGCGCATGCGCATCGCGCTGTCGGAGATGATGGTCGAAGGGATCAAGACCAACATCCCGCTGCACCAGACCCTGATGCTCGACCCGCGCTTCATCGAAGGCGGCACCAGCATCCACTACCTGGAGCACAAGCTCGCCGACCAGAGCGAAGTGAAGGGCTGAGCGATGTGGATCTCGGTCACCCTGCAGGCCGATGCCGCCCGTGCGGAAGCGCTGTCGGACGCCTTGATGGAAGCCGGCGCGCTGTCGGTGTCGATCGAGGACGCCGACGCCGGCACCGCCGCGGAAACCCCCCAGTTCGGCGAGCCCGGCCACCTGCCCAGCGCGCTGTGGGAGCATAGCCGGGTCATCGCCCTGTTCGACGGCGACACCGGCAGCGCCGAACTCGGGGCGATGCTCGCCGCGGCCGCGCACGCCGCCGGCCTCGATGGCGTGCCGCCGTTCGCCACCGCGGAAATCGCCGAGCAGAACTGGGTGCAGCTTACGCAGAGCCAGTTCGACCCGATCCGCATCACCGCGCGGCTGTGGATCGTGCCCTCGTGGCACGAAGCGCCCGACCCCGGCGCGATCAACATCGAGCTCGACCCTGGGATGGCATTCGGCACCGGCTCGCACCCGACCACCCGGCTGTGCCTGGAGTGGCTGTGCGACACCGTGCGCCCCGGGTGCACCGTGCTCGACTACGGCTGCGGCTCGGGCATCCTCGGCATTGCCGCGGCGCGGCTGGGCGCCGCCGACGTACTCGGCGTCGACATCGACGAGAAGGCGGTGGAGGCCGCGCGCGACAACGCCGCGCGCAACGGCGTGCGCCTGCGCCTGCAGCACTCCGCGATCCCGGTCGACGAGACCTTCAACCGGGTGGTGGCGAACATCCTGACCAATCCGCTGTGCGTGCTCGCCCCGGCGATCGCGGCGCGCGTCGCCGCCGGCGGGCAAGTGGCGCTGTCGGGCGTGCTCGAGACCCAGGCCGACCAGGTCATCGAAGCCTGGGCGCCGTTCATCGCGCTGCAGGTCGGCGCCCGCCTGGACGGCTGGGTCCGGCTCGAAGGACAGCGCCCCGGGCCATGACGATCACATGACACTCGCTCGCTGCCCCGCCTGCCAGACGGTGTTCCGGCTGCGTCCGGAGCAGCTCCATGCGCAGGGCGGGAAGGTGCGTTGCGGGCGCTGCCTGCGGCCCTTCGACGCTGTCGCGCACAAAATCGCCCCGGACACGGCGAGCGCGGCCGAGGCCCCCGGCGTGTTGCGCCGCCGCCGGCATCCGCCGGCACCCGCGGCAACACCGGAGCCAGTTTCCGACCCGGCGAGCCCGCTCCCCGGCCCACAGTCCGGGCGGCGCACCCCGCAGCCCGAATCCGGACCGCCGCCGCTCTCGCCCGCGGAACGGCCCGCGCCCCCGGAGCCCCCTCGCCCGCAGCCCCGTGTTCGCGGCCGCCCGCAGCGCCCATCGCCGCTCGTGCGCATCGCCACCACCCTGGCGCTGGTCCTGCTGACCGGCACCCTGGGCGCCCAGCTGCTGTACCTGTTCCGCGCCGAAATCGCCCGCGACCTGCCCGGGCTGCGCCCCCTGCTGGCCAGCGCCTGCGCCCGCGCCGGGTGCACGCTGCCCTATCCGCGGGATGCACAGCGGATCGCCATCGAAGCCACCGAACTGCAGGAAGAACCCGGCCGGCCGGGCGAATTCGTCCTTTACGCGACGATCAACAACCGCGCCGACTACGCGCAGGACTGGCCCCACCTGGAGCTGACCCTGAACGACGCCGCCGACCAGGCGCTGGCGCGGCGGGTGCTGCCCCCCGCGACTGGCTGCCCCCCGACCATCCGGCCGAAGCCTTCCCGGGGCGCAGCGCCCTCGGCATCCGCCTGCCCTTTTCCACCCCGGACATGGCGCCGGTCGGCTACCGGCTGTACGTCTTCTACCCCTGACCCCTTGCCGTCGCCGAACAATCGACGACGCCCTCCGGTTTCAGCGCGTCACCCGTGTGGTGCCGGCATCGCGCAGCACCCGGACGCGCTCGCCGGGACGCAAACCTTCGCCTTCGTCGGCCTGCACCACGGCGAGGAACTGGCCATTGTCCAGGCGCACCGTCACTTCGACGCCCGCCGTGCGGGTCGCGCCTTCCTCGATCGCGGAGCCCGCCAGGCCGCCGGCAACGGCACCGATCACCGTTGCCACCGCGGCGCCGCGGCCGCCGCCGACCGAGCTGCCGGCGATGCCGCCAACCGCCGCCCCGGCCAGCGGGCCGACCGGCGTCTTCGTGCCTTCGAGCTGCACCCCGCGCACCGACTCGATCGTGCCGAACTGCACCGTCATCGCCCGCCGCGCCTCGGTGCGCGCGTAGCTTCCCCCGCCCAGCCCCTGGGCGCAGCCGCCCAGCACCAGCGCGGCGACCAGCGCGCCGGCCAGCGCGCGCGACTTCGTTCCGATCCGTTTCACCATGCTTGTTCTCCAAATGCCTGTTCAAAGCGCGCGGCGATCTCGGCGCGCGCCGGCCGGTAGTTCTGCCCGCCGCGGTGCGCGATCTTGATCGCCCCCATCACCGCCGCCAGACGCGCGCACTTGCGCACGTCCCAGCCCGCGGCCAGGCCGTACAGCAGCCCGGCGCGGTAGGCATCGCCGCAGCCGGTGGGGTCGACGAGCGCATCGGCCGTCACCGCGGGCACCGTAAACAGTTCGCCGCGGCAGTGGATGCGCGCGCCTTCCGCGCCCAGCGTCACCACCAGGGCCTCGACTTCGCGCGCCAGCTCGGCTTCGCTGCGCCCGGTCTTGTCGCACATCAGGCGGGCCTCGTAGTCATTGACCGTACAGTAGCGCGCCTGCTGCAGGCAATTCAGTAACGCTTCGCTACCGAGGATGGGCAGCGCCTGGCCGGGATCGAACACGAACGGCACCCCCGCCTCGGCAAAACCGGCGGCGTGGCGCAGCATGCCGTCGGCGCCGTCCGGCGACACGATGCCCAGCTCCGCCCCGCGCGCCTCGCGCACGTCGTTGAGGTGGGAATGGAACATCGCCCCGGGGTGGAAGGCGGTGATCTGGTTGTCGTCGAGGTCGGTGGTGATGAAGGCCTGGGCGGTGAACGTGCCGGGCACTTCGCGCACGTAGTCCTGGCGCAGGCCGAGGGCTTCGAAGCGGGCGCGATACGGCCCCGCATCCTCGCCCACGGTCGCCACCACCAGCGGATCGGCGCCGAGCAGCTTCAGCCCGTAGGCGATGTTGCCGGCGCAGCCGCCGAACTCGCGGCGCAGATCGGGCACCAGGAAGGACACGTTCAGGATGTGGATCTGCTCGGGCAGGATGTGGTTCTTGAAGCGGTCCTGGAAGACCATGATCGAGTCGTAGGCGACCGATCCGCAGACGAGGATGGGCATGGAGGGAAGGCAGCGCGGATGAACGAAGTCCGCATTATACGGACGGACCCGGCGGACGGACCCCGCGGACGGACCCGGCCCGTCACCGGACCGTAACCGCTGCGTCACCGCCCCGCAACGCCGGGTTTCGAGAATGGCCCCACCCGAACAGGACGGAACCACGCCATGCTCCAGCCCCGCTTCCATTCCCCCGAGCTCGACCGGAACCGCGCCCCGCGCAAGGCGCGCAACCTGCACGTCGGCCTCGCCGGCTGCGAAACCGAAATCCTCGAAGCACAGAAACTGCGCTACCGGGTCTTCGCCGACGAGATGGGCGCGCGCCTGCCGACCCGCAGCCCGGGGGTCGATCGCGACCTCTACGATCCCTTCTGCGAACACCTGATCGTGCGCGACGAGGACGCCGGGCGCATCGTCGGCACCTACCGCATCCTGTCGCCGAGCGCCGCACGCAAGATCGGCGGCTACTATTCCGAGAACGAATTCGACCTCACCCGCCTGCACCATCTGCGCCACCGGCTGGTGGAAATCGGCCGCGCCTGCATCGACGCCGACTACCGCAGCGGCGCGGTGATCGCGCTGCTGTGGTCGGGGCTGGCACGCTACATGCAGGAAAACGGCTATGAATACCTGATCGGCTGCGCCTCGGTGTCGATGGCCGACGGCGGCCACACCGCGGCCAGTCTGTATAATCGCCTCCGCGGCGAGCACCTGGCGCCGCTCGAATACCACGTCTTCCCGCGCTGCCCGCTGCCGCTCGACGCCCTGCGCGGCAACCTCGCCAGCGAACTGCCGGCGCTGATCAAGGGCTATCTGCGCGCCGGCGCATGGATCTGCGGCGAACCGGCGTGGGACCCCGACTTCAACACCGCCGATTTGCCGATCCTGATGCCGATGAACCAGGTCGACGGCCGCTACGCCCGCCATTTTCTGGGACGCCAAGACTGAACAAGCCCGCCGCCCCCGCCGCCGCCTTCGCCCCTCTGGCCCCTCTCGCCCCCGTGCTCCCCGCCGGACAGGGCGCCGGGAGCACCGAACGCGCCGCCCCCCTCCCCGCCACCACCGCCGCCACGCCTGCCGTGCTGCGCGCCTGGCGCTACCTGCGCCTCGGCCTGCACCTCGTGTACGGCGTGGCGACGGTCGCACTGGTCTACCCGTTCACCGGCCGCGACATCCACCGTGCCCTGCGCCGGCGCTGGTCGCGCGCCCTGCTGCGCATCCTCGGCATCGAGCTGGAGGCCGAAGGCGAACCCATCGCCCCCGGCTGCCTGCTGGTGGCCAACCACATCTCGTGGGTGGATATCTTCGCCATCAACGCCCTCGCTCCGGCCGCCTTCGTATCGAAGGCCGAAGTACGCACCTGGCCACTGATCGGCTGGCTCGCGGCGACCAACGACACTCTCTTCCTGCGCCGCGGCAGCCGCGGCCACGCCCGCATCATCAACGCCGAGACCGCCGCACGGCTCGAGGCCGGCGGCAACGTCGCGATCTTTCCCGAAGGCACGACCACCGACGGCACCGAGGTGCTCCACTTCCATGCCGCCCTGCTGCAGCCGGCGATCGCCTGCGGCCGCCCGGTGCAGCCGCTGGCGCTACGCTACCTGAGCACGGACGGCGGCCACAACCGCGCCCCGGCCTACGACGGCGACCTCAGCCTGGGGCAGTGCATCGCCAACATCATCGCCACCCGCCGCAGCATCGTCCGCATCCGCATCGCCCCCCCGTGCCCGACCACGGACGGGGTCGACCGCCGCATCCTGGCGCAGCACACCCGCGACTGGGTGCTCGCAGCCAGCCGCCTGACGCCGGCCGCCGTCGTCAGCGCAGCGCTGCCTGCGCCTGGAGTTGCTCGCAGTCATGGGCGCCAGTCTTGCAATCGCGCACACAGCGCCCTAGACTTGTGCAATAAATAGCACAACTCAAAAAGGCATCATCATGCGTGTAGTGAATTTTTCGGAGGCGCGGAACAACCTCAAGAACGTGATCGATCAGGTCATCGACGACGCCGACTACACGGTCATCGCGCGCCGGGATGCGCCCAATGCGGTGGTGATGTCGCTCGACACCTTCAACGGCTTGATGGAGACCGTCCATCTACTGAAGTCCCCCGCCAATGCCGCCCACCTGGCACGCTCGATCGAGCAGTACCGCCAGGGCCAGGTCACGCCGCGGGATCTGGTCGATGCCGATTGAAGAAAAGCCGCTCAGGCTGACCTGGACCCTGGCTGCCTGGGAGGATTACGAATACTGGCAAGGCCAGGACCGCAAAACCCTCAAACGCATCAATGCCCTGATCAAGGACGGCTTGCGCCACCCCTTCGAAGGCATCGGCAAACCCGAGCCCCTGAAAGAAAACCTGGCGGGCTTCTGGTCACGCCGCATCGACGACACCCACCGGCTGGTGTACTGCGTCGACGATCGGGCGCTGGTGGTGATCGCCTGTCGTTACCACTACCAGTAAGCCCCTTGCAGTCCGATGAAATGACGCTGCGCCGACGGCACCGGCTGCCGTCGTCAGCGCCGCGGCACCTAAGCCTGCACCTGAAACACCGCATCGTCCTCGATGCGCAGCGCGGTGAGCTTGCCCCCCCACACGCAACCCGAATCGAGCGCGATCAGGCCGGGCTCGCGATAGAACCCCAGTGCCGACCAGTGCCCGCAGACCACGGTGTGGGTGCGGCTGAGCCGGCCGGGCACCCGGAACCACGGCAAGGTGCCCGGTGGCGCCTTGTCCGGCGCGCCCTTGGCGCTCAGGTCCATGCGCCCGTCGGCGCTGCAAAAGCGCAGCCGGGTCAGCGCATTGACGATCACCCGCAGCCGGCCCCAGCCTTTCAGCCCTTCCTTCCAGCGCGCCGGTCGGTCGCCGGCCAGGTTCCGCAGGAATTCGCGCGCCTGCGCCCCGGCCAGCGCCGCACCGACCTCGTCGGCGAGCAACTGGGCGTGCGCCACCGACCACTGCGGCAGCAGCCCGGCGTGGACCAGCACGTGTTCGCCCTCGACCTGCAGCAGCGGCCGCCGCGCCAGCCAGTCGAGCAGCTCGTCACGATCCGGCGCCTCGAGCACCTGGAACAAGGTGTCGTCCCCCAGGCGCCGCTTCAGCCCGGCGGCCACCATCAGCAGGTAGAGGTCGTGATTGCCGAGCACGATCGTCGCCGCGCTGCCCAGCTCGCGCAGGGTGCGCAGCACGCGCAGCGAATCCGGCCCGCGGTTGACGAGATCGCCCACCACCCACAGGCGGTCGGCCGCAGGGTCGAAGCGCACCCGCTCCAGCATCTGCGCCAGCGGCGCGTAGCAGCCCTGGATGTCGCCGATTGCGTAGGTCGCCATGCCTCACCCGCCCCGCCCGCGAGCAGCAGGCAAAGGCCGGCGTTCACGAGTCGCAGCAAGCGGATGCCGAAGTGCCGCATCTCCGAGGGCAGGCATCCCGGCAAAGCTGGATCCGGAAACGGACCCGGCAGCAAAAAAAGCGGAAGGCATGGAGTAAAAAAGGAGCGGGAGCGAAACACGGGAGCGCGGATTATCGCACGCAGTCGCACACATTCCGCTCCGGTGGTGAACTTCGCCGAAGCGACTGCTTATACTTGCACGCTCGTCCCCTCGCCGCTCCCGATGCTCACCCGCCTGCCCTACACCCTGCTGTGGATCGTCGCCCTGCCCGTCGTGCTGCTGCGCCTGCTGTGGCGGGCGCGGCGCCAGCCGGCCTATCTGAAGCACCTCGGCGAGCGTTTTGGACGCTACCGGGTGCGGGCGCCGGCGGCGGTGATCTGGGTGCATGCGGTGTCGGTGGGCGAAACGCGGGCGGCCGAGCCGCTGGTGCGCGCGCTGCTCGCGCGCTGGCCCGAGCACAGCGTGGTGCTGACCCACATGACGCCGACCGGGCGCGATACCGCGAAGGTGCTGTTCAAGGGCGAGTCGCGCGTGCTGCGCACCTACCTGCCCTACGACCTGGGCTGCTTCGCGCATGCCTTCCTGCGTCATTTCCGCCCGGTCTTCGGGGTGGTGATGGAAACCGAGCTGTGGCCGAACCTGCTCGCCGCCTGCCGCCGCCGCGACATTCCGGTGCTGCTCGCCAATGCCCGCCTGTCCGAACGTTCGGCGCGCCGCTATGCGCGCCTGCCCGCGCTCACCGCGCTGACGATGAAGGCGCTCAGTGCGATCGGGGCGCAGACCGCGGCCGATGCCGCCCGCCTGAGCCAGCTCGGCGCACGCCGGGTCGCCGTGACCGGCAACATCAAGTTCGACATCACGCCGCCGGAGGCCGCGCTGGCGCTGGCCGAGGCCTTGCGCGCCCGCATCGGTACGCGCCCAGTGCTGTTGGCGGCGAGCACCCGCGAAGGCGAGGAGGCCCTGCTGCTGACGGCCTTCGCCCGCCACGCCGGCACCGACACCTTGCTCCTGCTGGTGCCGCGCCACCCGCAGCGCTTCGACGAGGTCGCCGCGCTCGCCGCCGCGCAGGGGCTGAAGCTGCAGCGGCGCAGCGCCGAAGCCCCGATCGACGCCGATACCCGGGTGCTGCTGGGCGATTCGATGGGGGAAATGTTCGCCTACTACGGCTGCGCGCAGGTCGCGCTGATCGGCGGCAGCTGGCTGCCCTTCGGCGGCCAGAACCTGATCGAGGCTTGTGCGGTCGGCACCCCCGTCGTCCTCGGCCCGCACACCTTCAACTTCATGGCGGTCGCCGAAGAGGCGGTGCGCGCCGGCGCCGCACTGCGCGCCGCCGATGCCGATGCCGGCGTGCGCACGGCCGTCGAGTTGCTCGCCGACCCCGCGCGGCGGGAGCACATCGCCGCCGCCGGGCGCGCCTTCGCCACCACCCACCAGGGCGCCACCGCGCGCACGGTGGCGCTGCTCGAAAGTCTGCGCCCGCGCCGACGCGCTTCTGCGCCGCCAGAGCCGAAGTAGGAGGTGGACGCCGAAGTAGGAGGTGGACGCCTGAACCAGGCGCCCGGGGCCGGATTCAGGGGGCGAGCAAGGCGTTGATCGCGGCGACGTCGTCCTCGCCCAGGGTGCCGGCCGCAGCCTTCAGGCGCAGCTGGGCGAGCAGGGTGTCGTAGCGGGCGCGGGAGAGCCGCTGCAAGGTGTCGGCGAGCTGGGTCTGGGCGTTGAGGACGTCGATGTTGATCCGCACCCCGACTTCGTAGCCGAGCTTGTTGGCCTCGAGCGCCGAGGCGGAGGAGACGCGCGCGGCCTCGAGCGCCTTCACCTGCGCCATGCCGCTGGTCAGCCCCAGCCACGACTGGCGGGCGGCAAGTGCGGCGCTGCGGCGGGCGTCCTCGAGTTCGGCGTCGGCCTTGACGCGCAGCGCGGCGGCTTCGCGGGAGAGCGAAGACACGCGGCCGCCGGCATACAGCGGGAGGTTGAGCTGAAGGCCGACGGTGGTGGCTTCGGAGCGCTCGATCGAAGTCTGCGGGCGGTTGCTCACGCCGTGGGTGGCGACCAGGTCCACCGTCGGCAGATGGCCGGCGCGGGCGCGCTCGACTTCGCGCGCGGCGATCTCGCGCGCGAGCTGCTGGGCCTGCACGCTGAAACTGCCGGTCTCGGCGGCGGCGACCCAGTCGACGATGCGGTCGGGCTGCGGGCGCTGGAGGTGGACGCCTTCGCGCAGACCGGCGAGCGCCTCGGGGTCCTTGCCGATGATCTGCGCCAGGCTGTGGCGGGCGACTTCGAGCTGGTTCTGCGCGGCGATTTCCTGCGCCGAGGCCAGATCGAAGCGCGACTGCGCCTCGTGCACGTCGGTGATGGTGACCGTGCCGACTTCGAAGCTGGTCTTCGCCAGTTCGAGCTGCTCGGCGGCGGCGGCGCGCAACTGGCCGATCGCGGCGAGCGTGTCCTGGGCATTGAGGACCTCGAAGTAGGCGTCGGCCACGCGCAGCACGAGCTCCTGGCGCGCCGTGCCGAACTGGGCTGCGGCGAGCGCGGCCTGCAGCTCGCCCTGCTTGAACTGGACCCAGTTCTGCCAGCGCAACAGCGGCTGGGTCAGCTGCACGCCGTAGCCGTTGCTGTTGTAGCTGCGGTCGGGCAGCGGGGCGGCCGTCGCCGAGCGCGTGTCGAGCTCATTCCAGGTCGTGTTCGCGGCGAGCCCGAGCTGCGGCAGCAGGCCGGCGCGCCCCTGCACCGGCTTTTCCTGCCCGGCCTCGAACTGGGCCCGCGCCGCGGAGAATTTCGCATCGTTGGCCAGCGCTTCCCGGTACACCTCGATCAGGTCGGCGGCCGCCGCGCCACCCGGAAACAGGCCTGCGATGCAGGCCGAGACACAGACCGAAACGGCCACGATTCGCTTCATCGCACTCTCCACGGATTTGGGGCCGCCTTCAGTAGCGCGCCATCGTCGGGGCGACCTGCGCCGCCCAGCCGGCGACACCGCCGGCCAGATTGACCACATCGGTGAAGCCCTGATGGGCGAGGAACAGGCACACCTGCGCGCTGCGCACGCCGTGATGGCAGACGACCACGGTTTCGCGCGTGCGCTCGAGCTCGCCGAACCGCGCCGGCACGCTGCCCATCGGCATCGGCACCGAGTCCGCGATGCGGCAGATCTGGAACTCCCACGGCTCGCGCACATCCAGCAGCAAGGGCTTGGGCTGGTGGGGGTCGCTCAGGCGCTGGGCAAGCTCGGCAGGACTGATCTGGCGCATGGCGGCGGGGCGGTCTCAGAAACGGAAGGGGTCCTGGCGCGGCGCGTTCTTGAGCATCGGCACCACGGTCTCGAAGAGGTCTTCGGTGCGGAAACGGCCTTCGGCCTCGCAGGTGATCAGCCGCGCCTTCATCACCGGCGCTTCGCCGACGAAGGCGAACAGGCGGCCGCCGACCTTGAGCTGTTCGAGCAGGGCCTGGGGCACGAAGGGCAGGCCGCCCGACACCACGATGACATCGTAGGGGGCGCGTTCGGCCCAGCCATCGACGCCGTCGCCGTGCACCACGACCACGTTGTCGACGCCGTTGCGGGCGAGGTTCTCGCTCGCCAGCTTGACCAGCGCGCACTCGATTTCGACCGCGCGCACCCACTCGGCACGCGCCGCCAGCAGCGCGGCGAAGTAACCCGAGCCGGCGCCGATTTCCAGCACCGAGTCGGTCTTTTCGACCCGCAAGGCCTGCAGGATCTTGCCTTCGATCACCGGCTTCAGCATCACCTGGCCGCAGCCGATCGGGATCTCGACCTCGGCGAAGGCCAGTTCGCGATGGCCGGCGGGAACGAATTCCTCGCGCCGGACCGTCATCAGGAGGTCGAGCACGTTTTGATCCAGCACCTCCCAGGGGCGGATCTGCTGCTCGACCATGTTGAAGCGCGCTTTCTCGAAGTTCATCAGGGGCTCCTGGCGAAATATTAGCACACGCTAATTTATAGCGTCATCCGGAATGGCAAAACCGCGCCATTCTAGCGCAGATGCTGCACTGCGATCGGCGGAGTTCGCGGCGATGCCTTGCGAGCGCGGGGTGCATGAAGTATCTTCAGCGGTCTCGTTGGGGGTGCCCGCGCCGCACGGGCTGAGAAACACCCTTGGAACCTGATCCGGCTCGGACCGGCGTAGGGAAACGTCGTGATGAATACTTCCGCAGCCTCCGCTTCCGCCCCCGCCGGGCGCATCCCGAACGTGGTCTCGATCGCCGGCGTCGATCCCGGCGGCGGCGCCGGGGTGTTCGCCGACCTGAAGACCTTCTCCGCGCTCGGCGCCTACGGCTGCGGCGTGATCGCCGCCCTCACCGCGCAGAACACCCGCACCGTGACCGGCGTGCACGTGCCGCCGACCGACTTCCTGCGCCTGCAGATCGACACCTTGTTCGCCGACGTGGCGCTGGCCGCGACCAAGATCGGCATGCTCGGCAGCGCCGAAGTCACCGCCACCGTCGCCGACCGCCTCGCCCACTGGCAGGCGGCCAACGTCGTCCTCGACCCGGTGATGGTGGCCAAGAGCGGCGACAGCCTGCTGGCGAAAAGCGCGCTCGCGATGCTGCGCGAGGCGCTCTTGCCCCAGGCCTTCGTGATCACCCCCAACCTGCCCGAGGCCGGCGTGCTGCTCGAACAGCGCGCGCCCGAGTCGGTGAAGGAGATGTACCGCGCCGCCGAGCGCCTGCGCGCGCTGCTGCCGCTGGCCTCCGAGCGCTGGGTGCTGTTGAAGGGCGGCCATCTGCCCGGCAGCGAGCTGGTCGATCTGCTGTTCGACGGCGACCGCATGGTCGAGCTGCCGGCGCCGCGCATCGACACCCGGAACACCCACGGCACCGGCTGCACGCTGAGCTCGGCGGTCGCCGCGCTGCTGCCGCAGACCGCCGGCGGCCTGCGTCCGGTCGAAGCCGCGGTGCGCCACGCGCGCCAGTGGCTGCTGGGCGCGATCGCCCGCGCCGGCGAACTGACGGTCGGCCACGGCCACGGCCCCGTCCATCATTTTCATGCGCTATGGCGCAGACAAGAACCCCCGAAGGAGAGCACATGAACGCCCACGACAAATTCATCGCCGCCACCGCCCACGTGGACGCGGCCGCGATCGCGCCGCTGCCCAACTCGCGCAAGATCTACGTCGAAGGCAGCCGCCCCGACATCCGCGTGCCGATGCGCGAGATCTCGCAGTCCGACACCCCGGCCTCCTTCGGCGCCGAGCAGAACCCGCCGATCTTCGTCTACGACTGTTCCGGCCCCTATTCCGACCCGCAAGCCAAGATCGACATCCGCTCCGGCCTGCCCGCGCTGCGCCAGCAGTGGATCGAGGAACGCGGCGACACCGAGCTGCTGCCCGACCTGTCCTCCGAATACGGCCGCGCCCGCGCCGCCGACCCAGCCCTGGACGAGCTGCGCTTCCCCGGCCTGCACCGCAAGCCGCGCCGCGCCAAGGCGGGGGCCAACGTGTCACAGATGCACTACGCCCGCCGCGGCATCATCACCCCCGAGATGGAATACGTCGCCATCCGCGAGAACCTCAACCGCGAGCAGTACATCGCCTCGCTGCGCGCCAGCGGCGGCCTCAAGGGCCAGAAGATGGCCGACATGATGCTGCGCCAGCACCCGGGCCAGCACTTCGGCGCCAGCATCCCGGGAGCAATCACCCCCGAGTTCGTGCGTTCCGAGATCGCCCGCGGCCGCGCCATCATCCCCAACAACATCAACCACCCCGAGTCCGAGCCGATGATCATCGGCCGCAACTTCCTGGTGAAGATCAACGCCAACATCGGCAACTCCGCGGTCACTTCCAGCATCGCCGAGGAAGTCGACAAGATGACCTGGTCGATCCGCTGGGGCGGCGACACGGTGATGGACCTGTCGACCGGCAAGAACATCCACGAGACGCGCGAGTGGATCATCCGCAACTCGCCGGTGCCGATCGGCACGGTGCCGATCTACCAGGCGCTGGAGAAGGTCGACGGCAAGGCCGAGGAACTGACCTGGGAGATCTTCCGCGACACCCTGATCGAGCAGGCCGAACAGGGCGTCGACTACTTCACCATCCACGCCGGCGTGCTGCTGCGCTACGTGCCGCTGACCGCCAACCGCATGACCGGCATCGTCTCGCGCGGCGGCTCGATCATGGCCAAGTGGTGCCTCGCGCACCACAAGGAAAGCTTCCTCTACACCCACTTCGAAGACATCTGCGCGATCATGAAGGCCTACGACGTCGCCTTCAGCCTGGGCGACGGCCTGCGCCCGGGCTCGATTTTTGATGCCAACGACGAGGCCCAGCTGGGCGAGCTGAAGACCCTCGGCGAGCTCACCGACATCGCCTGGAAGCACGACGTGCAGACCATCATCGAAGGTCCGGGCCACGTGCCGCTGCACCTCATCAAGGAGAACATGGACCTCCAGCTCGAGCACTGCAAGGAAGCCCCGTTCTACACCCTGGGGCCGCTGACCACCGACATCGCCCCCGGCTACGACCACATCACCAGCGGCATCGGCGCGGCCACCATCGGCTGGTACGGCACCGCGATGCTGTGCTACGTGACCCCCAAGGAGCACCTCGGCCTGCCCAACAAGCAGGACGTCAAGGAAGGCATCATCACCTACAAGCTCGCCGCCCACGCCGCCGACCTCGCCAAGGGCCACCCGGGCGCGCAGATCCGCGACAACGCCTTGAGCAAGGCGCGCTTCGAGTTCCGCTGGGAAGACCAGTTCAACCTCGGCCTCGACCCGGACAAGGCGAAGGACTTCCACGACGAGACCCTGCCCAAGGACTCGGCCAAGGTGGCGCATTTCTGCTCGATGTGCGGGCCGCACTTCTGCTCGATGAAGATCACCCAGGACGTGCGCGACTTCGCCGCCGCCCAGGGCATCGGCGAAGCCGAGGCGCTGAAGAAGGGCATGGAGGTGAAGTCGGTGGAGTTCGTCGAGAGCGGCGCCGAGGTGTATCGGAACGTGTAAGCTCGCGCCCGGCTCGACGAGCCCCGCCCGTTGGCACAGGCCGCGCTCGCGGCCTGTGCCTTGTCTGCCCCTGCCTGCCCCCATGACGCCTCTCGACCGCTTCACCCAGGACGATCTGATCGCCGCGCTCGGCTACCCGACCGTCGCCAAAGGCCTCGGCTATCTGAGCCGGGTCAGCACCCTGTCCACCGACGGCGAAACGGTCTCGGCCCTGGTGAAGGGCCGCCAGCGCACCCCTTACGACGTCTTCGCCGAAGTCCGCGACAAGGGCGGCCGCCGCCAGCTGCACAGCGAATGCACCTGCCCGATGGGCTACGACTGCAAGCACGTCGCGGCGATGATGCTGATGTGGCTGCACCAGCGCCGCAGCCCCGATCGCCCGCGCGAGCAGGTGCTGGCGTGGGTCGAAGGCTTCCGCCATGCCGCCGCGGCGCTGGCGCCCGGCGCCCGGCCGAAGCGCAAGACCGGCGCCGGCGCGCATGCGCTGCGTTACCTGATCGAACAGCAGGCCTACGGCAGCGACTACCAGCTCAGTTGCCACAAGGTCCGCCTCGACCAGGGCGGACACATCCGCCACAAGGAAAGCTGGAGCAACATCGAACGCGCGCTGCAGGCGCCGCCCGCCTTCGTCGATGAGACCGATCTCGAAATCCTGCGCCTGCTGTGGGCCCACCGCCCGCGCGGGCGCGTCCATCCCGGCAGCCTGCCGCTCGAGGGGCGCAACAGCGAAGCCCTGCTGACCCGGCTGCTCGACAGCGGCCGGCTGCACTTTCCGACCCTCGACGCACCGGCGCTGGGCGCCGGCGGTCCCCGTCCCGGGCGGGCCGACTGGCGCCTCACCGAAGACGGTCTGCGCGCGCCCACTGTGTGCGTCGAACCGCCGGCCGAAGTCGTGCTGCCGCTGCTGCCGCCGTGGTACATCGATCTCGCCGCGGCACAGGCCGGACCGATCGCCCTCGACGTCCCCGCCGAGCTGGTCCATCGCCTGCTGTGGCTGCCCCCGCTGACCCAGTCCGAAGCCGAGCTCGTCGCCGACACCCTGGCCGAAGTCGCCCCCGCGCTGCCCGCCCCCACCTTGCGCGGCGAGCCGCCGGTCGAACTCGGCGGCACCCCGTCACCGGTGCTGCGCCTCGCCACCCGGCCGGTGAATCACGCCCACTTCCGCAACTACGCAGCCTACGGCACCTACGTCTTCGATTTCGCCACGCTCGCGTTCCGCTATGGCCCGCTGACCGTCGATGCGAATGACGCGCGCACCTTCCATCCGCTGCCCGACGGCCGCAGCGCCCGCCTCGTGCGCGACGAAGCCGCCGAGCGCAGCGCCGCGCAGAAGCTCGCCGCCGCCGGTTTCGCCCGCGTCCCGCCCGGCGCCGTGCAGCTCACCTGCGGCAGCCTGCCGGCCGACGCCCTCGGCCTGGCGAATGAAGCCGCCTGGCCGGCGTTCATGGCCGACGCCCTCCCCGCCCTGCGCGCCGAGGGCTGGGAGATCGAGCTGCCGGTCGATTTCCGCCACCACGCGATCGACATCGACGCCCTGATCCTCGACGTCGACGAAGGCGAGGACGGCTGGCTGGGCCTGTCGCCCGGGATCGAGATCGACGGCCGCAGCCTGCCGCTCGCCCCGCTGCTCGCCGGCCTGTTCGCCGAAGACCCGCGCTGGCTGTCCGGCCGCCTCGACACCATCGACGACCACGAAGCCCTGATCCTGGAAGACCCCGGACTCGGCCGCCTGCGCATCAGCGCCGGCCGGCTGAAGCCGCTGGTGCGGGCGCTGGTCGACCTGTTCGACCGCCCCGACGGCGACTGGCGCCTGTCCCGGCTCGATGCCGTGCGCCTCGCCGAGCTCGATCTGCCCGGGCGCGGCGGCGAACTCGTCGCCGGCCTCGCCGCCCGCCTGCGCGCCGCCGAGGGCATCGCCGCGATCAGCGCCCCGGAAGGCTTCCGCGCCGAGCTGCGCCCCTATCAGCTCGAAGGCCTGGCCTGGCTGCAGCACCTGGTGCGCCACGATCTCGCCGGCATCCTCGCCGACGACATGGGCCTGGGCAAGACCGCCCAGGCGCTCGCCCACCTGCTCACCGAAAAACACGCCGGCCGCCTCGGGCAGCCGGCGCTGGTGATCCTGCCGACCTCGCTGGTGTTCAACTGGCAGGCCGAAGCCGAACGCTTCGCCCCCACGCTGAAGGTGCTGAACCTGCACGGCGCCGACCGCCACGCCCGCTTCGAGGAGCTCGACGGCGTGGATGTGGCGCTGACCACCTATCCGCTGCTGTGGCGCGACGCCGAAGCGCTGCAGGCGCGCGAATGGAGTCTGCTGATCCTGGACGAGGCGCAGACGGTGAAGAACGCCGCGAGCAAGGGCGCGCAGGTGATCCGCCGGCTGCAGGCCCGCCACCGCCTCGGCCTCACCGGCACGCCGCTGGAAAACCACCTCGGCGAGCTGTGGGCGCAGTTCGACTTCCTGCTGCCGGGCTTTCTCGGCAGCCACAAGCAGTTCACCGCGACCTGGCGCACGCCGATCGAAAAACACGGCGACGCCGTGCGCCGCGACCTCCTCGCCGCCCGCCTCAAGCCTTTCATCCTGCGCCGGCGCAAGGAAGATGTCGCCACCGAGCTGCCGCCGAAAACCGTGATCGTGCGCAGCGTCAGCCTCGATGGCGGCCAGCGCGACCTCTACGAAACGGTGCGCGCGGCGATGGACGAGAAGGTCCGCGCCGAAATCGCCGGCAAAGGCTTCGCCCGCAGCCAGATCGTGATCCTCGACGCGCTCCTCAAGCTGCGCCAGGTGTGCTGCGACCCGCGCCTGCTGAAGTCGCCCGCCGCCGCCCGGGTGAAGGAACGCGCCAAGCTCGACCTGCTGATGGACATGCTCCCCGAGCTGATCGCCGAAGGCCGGCGCATCCTGGTGTTCTCGCAGTTCACCACCATGCTCGGGCTGATCGCCGCCGAGTTGGACAAGGCCAGGATCGGCTGGGTCTCGCTCACCGGCGACACCCGCGACCGCCGCATCCCGGTGGAAGACTTCCAGAAGGGCCGCGTGCCGGTGTTCCTGATCAGCCTGAAGGCGGGCGGCGTGGGGCTGAATCTGACCGCCGCCGACACCGTGATCCACTACGACCCGTGGTGGAACCCCGCAGCCGAGAACCAGGCCACCGACCGCGCCCACCGTATCGGCCAGGACAAGCCGGTGTTCGTGTTCAAGCTGATCTGCGCCGGCAGCATCGAGGAGAAGATCCTCGCCCTGCAGGAAAAAAAGGCCGCACTGGCCGCCGGCGTGCTCTCCGAAGATGCCGACGCGCTGGCCAAATTCGGCGAGGCCGACATCGCCGCCCTGCTCGCGCCGCTGCCCATACCCGCGCGCTGACCGCGGCCGGCGAAGCCGTAAGACGTGCAAACGCCCGGCCGGGCGAACCCGGGCCGGGCGTCATCCGGCGCGAGGCCGGCTCAGCGCGCCGGTTCGGCGATGAAGATTTCCACCCGGCGGTTCATCGCCCGCCCAGCCGCAGTCGCATTGTCGGCGATCGGCTGGCGCGAGCCGCGGCCGTCGATCGCGATGCGCTGCGCCGACACCCCGCGCATCGCCAGGTAGTCGCGGGTCGCAGCGGCGCGATTGATCGACAGCGGATCGTTGATCGCGTCCGAGCCGGTGCTGTCGGTATGGCCGATGATCGTCACCGTGGTGACCGGGTGCTGGTTCAGGCTGGTGGCGAGGCGGTCGAGCACCGGGCGCATGTTGGGCTTGATGTCGTAGCGCCCGGTGTCAAAGGAGATGTCGCTCGGGATGTCGACCTTGAGCTGGTTGTCGGCGGTCTGGCTGACGCCGACGCCGGTGCCGGCGGTCGCCTGCTCCATCGCCGCCTTCTGCTCCTGCATGCGCTGCGACCACAGGTAGCCGCCCGCGGCACCGACCGCGGCACCGACCGCGGCGCCGGTCGCGGTGCTCTTGGACTTGTCGCCGCCGGCGGTGGCGCGACCGATGATCGCCCCGGTCACCGCGCCGATCCCCGCGCCGATGCCGGTGTCGCGCTGGGTCTCGCTCATGTTGGCGCAGCCGGACAGGCCACCGATCGCCAGGGTGAGGGCGGAAAGGGAAAGGACGAGCTTGTTCATGTTGTTTGCCTCCGTTGGATTGCGGGTTCGGGAATTATCGCCGGGTGGCGCTTCCACTCTAGCCCATCGGAGTGCAACAGGACATGACAACGGCGGGCGGCGGCAACGCTCTGCACGCGGCTGCGCTCAACCGCGCAGGGCGTGGAACAGCGCGTATCCCGCCCAGGTCATCAGCACCGAACCGGCGACATGGATCAGCAGATGGAGGCCGAACCAGCCCAGGGCGCCGCGCTGCAGGAGGTGAAAGGCTTCCGCGGAAAAGGTCGAAAAAGTCGTCAACCCGCCGAGCAGGCCGGTCGTCAGCAGCAGCTTCAGCGCCGGCGTCATCGTCGGCCACGCCTGCACCGCCCCCAGGGCGAAGCCCATCAGCAGCCCGCCCACCAGATTCGCCGCCAGCGTGCCGAGCGGGACGAGGGCAAAGGCCGGATTGAGCCACACCCCCAGCCCCCAGCGCAGCCACGCGCCGCAGGCCGCGCCCAATCCGACCGCGGCGAACGCCGCCCCGCTCACCGCCCCGCCCCCGCCGTAGCAACGCCCGCGCCGCGCATGTCCGTATCCCGCTGAAAATGGCAATGCCCCCGATTCTACCCACCCCCGGCGGCGGCGGCCGGGTTCCGCCCGGCGGATCGGCTACAATCGGGCCGATCCGCATCCAGGCCCGCCCGGCCGTCATCCCGCACGCCACCTTCCGATGAAACCCGCAAAGAA
The DNA here is from genome assembly GCF_001922305.1 of Thauera chlorobenzoica. Lineage (NCBI taxonomy): Bacteria > Pseudomonadati > Pseudomonadota > Betaproteobacteria > Rhodocyclales > Zoogloeaceae > Thauera > Thauera chlorobenzoica. Next base: position 861,185 of record NZ_CP018839.1, on the reverse strand, counting down.
CTCCGCCGCCCCGCTCGTCGACGCCCCCGTCGTCTCCAACTTCATCCGCAGCCTCCTCGACGAAGACAATCGCTCCGGCAAATGGGGCGGCCGCGTCGAGACCCGCTTCCCGCCCGAGCCCAACGGCTACCTGCACTACGGCCACGCCAAGTCGATCTGCCTGAACTTCGGCCTCGCCCAGGCCTACGGCGGCGTCTGCCACCTGCGCTTCGACGACACCAACCCGGAGAAGGAAGAGCAGGAATACGTCGACGCCATCATCGAGGCGGTGCGCTGGCTCGGCTTCGACTGGGGCGCGCATCTGTACTTCGCCTCCGACTACTTCGACACCATGTACGCCTGCGCGCAGAGCCTGATCGAGGCCGGCAAGGCCTACGTCGATTCGCAGTCGGCCGAAGAGATGCGCGCCACCCGCGGCACCCTCACCGAGCCGGGCCGGGACAGCCCGTACCGCAACCGCAGCGTGGCCGAGAACCTCGACCTCTTCGCCCGCATGCGCGCCGGCGAGTTCGCCGAGGGCAGCCACGTGCTGCGCGCCCGCATCGACATGGCGAGCGCCAACATCAACCTGCGCGACCCGGCGATCTACCGCATCCGCCACGCCGCCCACCACCGCACCGGCGACGCCTGGCACATCTACCCGATGTACACCTTCGCCCACCCGATCGAGGACGCGATCGAGCACATCACCCATTCCATCTGCACCCTTGAGTTCGAGGACCAGCGCCCGTTCTACGACTGGCTGCTTGATGCGCTCGCCAGCGCCGGCCGCTTCCCGCGCCCGCTGCCGCAGCAGATCGAGTTCGCCCGCCTCAACCTCACCTACGTCGTGCTCTCCAAGCGCAAGCTGATCCAGCTGGTCAACGACGGCCACGTCGACGGCTGGGACGACCCGCGCCTGCCGACCCTCGCCGGCGCGCGCCGGCGCGGCTTCACCCCGGCCGGTTTCCGCCGCTTCGCCGAACGCATCGGGGTGTCCAAGGCGGATTCGTGGATCGACATGAGCGTGCTCGAAGAATGCATGCGCGACGACCTCAACGAGGCCGCCGAACGCCGCGTCGCCGTACTCGATCCGTTGAAGCTCGTCCTCACCAACTACCCGGAAGGGCAGTCCGAGCTGTGCCAGGCGCCCAACCACCCGCTCAAGCCCGAACTGGGCAAGCGCGACATGCCGTTCTCGCGCGAGCTGTGGATCGAGCGCGAGGACTTCATGGAAGAGCCGGTGAAGGGCTTCCACCGCCTCTACCCCGGCAACATGGTGCGCCTGCGCTACGGCTTCGTCGTCCGCTGCACCGGCTGCGAGAAGGACGCCGCCGGCAACCTCACCGCGGTGCTCGCCGAATACCTGCCCGATTCCAAATCCGGCACTCCCGGCGCCGACAACTACAAGGTCAAGGGCAACCTGCACTGGGTCTCGGCCGCGCACGCCTACCAGGCCGAAGTGCGCCTCTACGACCGCCTCTTCGCCCACCCCCACCCCGGCCAGCGCCGCGAGGGCGACGCCCCGGACGCCGAGCGCGACTTCATCGACGACCTCAACCCGGACAACAAGCGCGTGATCACCGCCTACCTCGAACCGGCATTGAAGGATGCGCAGGCCGAGGACCGCTTCCAGTTCGAACGCCACGGCTACTTCGTCGCCGACCGCGCCGACTCACGCCCCGGCGCTCCGGTGTTCAACCGCACCGTGACGCTGAAGGATTCGTGGGCGAAGGGCGGGAAGTAACGCCGCGCTGACAGGAGAGCGAGCATGGCCAGAGCCGACCGTACAACCGACCCGATCGCCGCCTCGCTCGCCTGCCTGCGCGGCCGTCTGCCTCCAGGCAGCCGGGTGATCGTGTTCGGCTCGCAAGCACGCGGAGACGCCGGCGAGGACAGCGACTTCTTCGACGATCTTTAAGCTCACCCTCGTGATGAAGACCCTGCGCCGCATTCTCCTTCTCGCGCTGCTGGCCGGACTGATCGCCGCGGGCATCTGGTGGTTCACCCGGCCCAAGCCGGTCGAAGTGCTGCTGCACGAGGTCGCGCGCGGCACCGTGGAGGCGACGCTGACCAACACCCGGGCGGGCGAGGTGGAGGCCTGCCAGCGGGCGAAGATGGCGACCATCGCCGGCGGGCGCATCGAATGGCTGGGAGTGAAGGAAGGCGACCGGGTCGAGGCCGGGCAGGTGCTGATGCGACTGTGGCATGGCGACCTCGACGCCCGTCTGGCGGTGAACCGGGCGCAGCTCGCCACCGCACAGCAGCGCGCACGGGAAGCGTGCACCGTGGCCGACAACGCCGAGCGCGAAGCGGCACGCCAGACGGCGCTGGCCGGGCGCGGCTTCGTCTCCACCAGCGCCGAGGAAAAGGCCCGCACCGAGGCACACGCGCGCCGCACCGCCTGCGACACCGCGCGCGCCGACACCGACACCGCCGCGGCGCAGCTCGCCGCCACCACCACCGAGCGCCAGCGCCTGGTGCTGGTCGCGCCCTTCGCCGGCACCGTGGCCAAGATCAGCGGCGAGCTCGGCGAGATCTCGACTCCCTCCCCGCCGGGGGTGCCGACGCCGCCGGCGATCGACCTCATCGACAACGCCTGCCTGTACGTGAAGGCGCCGATGGACGAGATCGACGCGCCCCGGATCGAGCCCGGCCTGCCGGTGCGGATCACCCTCGAGGCGATTCCCGGCAAGGTCTTCGAAGGCCGCGTGCGGCGCATCGCGCCCTACATCACCGCGGTCGAAAAGCAGGCGCGCACGGTCGCGGTGGATGTGGACTTCGTCGCCCCGGACGAAGCGCGCGGCCTGCTGGTCGGCTACAGCACCGACGTCGAGATCGTCCTCGCCACCCGCGCCGACACCTTGCGCATCCCCACCGCGGCGCTGCGCGAAGGCGGCACCGTGCTGGTCGCGGAGGGCGGCGTCCTCGCCGAGCGCCGCCTCAAGACCGGCATCGCCAACTGGGAATACACCGAGGTGCTCGAAGGCCTCGCCGCCGGCGAACGCATCGTCACCTCGCTGGAGCGCGAAGGCGTGGTCGCGGGAGCCGCGGTGACGGTGCCGCCGGACCCGGCGGCGCCCTGAACCCGGACCCGCCGGCGCGCTGCGGAAAACCTCATGGCCCAGATCGAACTCGACGGCATCGACCGCCGCTTCCACCTCGGCGACAGCGAAGTGCACGCCCTGCGCGAGGTCTCGCTGCGCATCGAGGCCGGCGAATACGTCGCGGTGATGGGGCCGTCGGGCTCGGGCAAGTCCACCCTGCTCAACCTGCTCGGCCTGCTCGACCGCCCCAACCGCGGCGCTTACCGCCTCGAAGGACGCGACGTCACCACCTTGTCCGCCGACGAGCAGGCGGCGGTGCGACGCGCGCGCATCGGCTTCGTGTTCCAGAGTTTTCACCTCGTGCCGCGCCTGACCGCGGCCGAGAACATCGGCCTGCCGCTGATGCTGGCCGGCGTCCCCGCCGCCGCGCGGGCGCCGCGGGTGGCGCAGGCGCTGCGCGAGTTCGGCCTCGAAGAGCGCGCCCGCCACCGCCCCGAAGAGCTCTCCGGCGGCCAGCGCCAGCGCGTCGCGATCGCCCGCGCCACCATCATGCGCCCGGCGATGCTGCTCGCCGACGAGCCGACCGGCAACCTCGACCGCGCCACCGGCCAGGAAGTCACCGCCCTGCTCGAGGCGCTCAACGCCGCCGGCACCACGCTGATCGTCGTCACCCACGACCCGGCGATGGGCGCGCGCGCGCGGCGCCGGATCCTGATGGAGGACGGCGCCATCGCGCACGACCTGCGCACCGCGGAGATCGCATGACCGCGCCCGCTGCCCGTCCCCCAACCGCGCCCCTTCGCCGGAGCGGGCGCGCGCCGGGACGCCGCCCCCGCCCCACGCCGCCGGCCCCGGCCGGCCGGCGCTGAAAGAGGCGGCCATGCACCCTGCCGACACCCTGCGCTTTGCCACCCGCGCCGCCACCGCCTACCCGCTGCGTACCGCGCTGATGATGCTGGCAATGTCGATCGGGGTCGCCGCGGTGGTGGTGCTGACCGCGCTCGGCGACGGCGCGCGACGCTACGTCGTCAACGAGTTCGCCGCGCTCGGCGCCAACCTGCTGATCGTGCTCCCCGGGCGCACCGAGACCGGCGGCGTCAATCCCGGCAGCTTCATCACCAGCACCCCGCGCGAGCTGACCAACGACGACGCCGCCGCCCTCCTGCGCCTGCCCCTGGTGCAGCGGGTGGCGCCGCTGGCGGTGGGCAACAGCGAAGTGGCCGCCGCCGGGCGGCTGCGCGAAGTGATGGTGGTGGGCACCAGCACCGACTTCCTCGCCCTGCGCGGCCTGCACCTCCGCCACGGCAGCTTCCTGCCGCGCGAGGACTTCGGCCGCGCCTCGGCGGTGGCGGTGATCGGCGACACCATCCGCCGTGAGCTGTTCGGCAACCAGAGCGCGCTCGGGCGCATGATCCGCATCGGCGACCATCGCCTGCGCGTGATCGGCGTGCTCGCCCCGGCCGGGCGCGGGCTGGGAATGACGACCGACGAGCTGGTGCTGGTGCCGGTCGCCACCGCGCAGGCGATGTTCGACACCAACGGCCTGTTCCGCATCTTCGTCGAGGCCCGCAGCCGCGACGCCCTGCCCGCCGCCCAGCATCAGATCGAGGCGCTGCTGCGGATGCGGCGCGACGGCGAGCTCGACATCACCGTGATCACCCAGGACGCGGTGCTCGGCACCTTCGACCGCATCCTCGGCGCGCTGACCCTGGCGGTGGCCGGCATCGCCGCGATCAGCCTGGCGGTGGCCGGGATCCTGGTGATGAACGTGATGCTGGTCGCGGTTACCCAGCGCACCACCGAGATCGGCCTGCTGAAGGCGCTCGGCGCGGGCACGGTGACGATCCGCACCGCCTTCCTGACCGAGGCCGCGCTGCTGTCGCTGGCCGGCGCACTCGCCGGCTTCGCCCTCGGCCACGCCGGCGCCTGGGGCGTACGCCTGGCGTGGCCGGTGCTGCCGGCGTGGCCGCCGGACTGGGCGGTGCTCGCCGCGCTCGCCACCGCGCTCGGCACCGGCATCCTGTTCGGCGTGCTGCCGGCGCGCCGCGCCGCCCGCCTCGACCCGGTGCAGGCCTTGTCCCGGCGTTGATCGCGATGCGCTGGCAAGACGCCCTCCACCTCGCCCTGCGCGCGCTGAGCGCACACCGGCTGCGCAGCTTCCTGACCCTGCTCGGGATCGCCGTGGGCATCGCCGCGGTGATCCTGCTGACGTCGATCGGCGAGGGCCTGCACCGCTTCGTGCTCGCCGAATTCAGCCAGTTCGGCACCAACGTCATCAGCCTCACCCCGGGCCGCCAGGGCGCACGCGGCGGCCCGCCGGGGCTACCCTCGACCGCGCGCGAGCTGACCCTGGACGATGCCACCGCGCTCGCCCGCCTGCCCCGGGTGCTCCACCTCAGCGCCTCGGTCAGCGGCAACGCCGAAGTCCGCGCCCGCGGCCGGGTGCGCCGCACCACGGTGCTCGGGGTCGGCCCGCAGATGCAGCAGGTGTATTCCATCCACGTCGGCATCGGCCAGTTCCTGCCGCCCGACGACGACGCCCATGCGCGCGCCTTCGTGGTCCTCGGCGCCAGGCTCAAGCGCGAGCTGTTCGGTGCCGGCAATGCCCTCGGCGAGCGCGTGCAGATCGGCGCCGAGCGCTTCCGCGTGATCGGCATCATGGAAGAAAAGGGCCAGTTCCTCGGCGTCGACCTCGACGACGCCGCCTACATTCCGGTGGCGCGCGGCCTGGCGCTGTTCAAGCGCGACGGGGTGATGGAGATCGCCCTCACCTACGACGAGGCACTGGCCGCGGCAACGGTCGCCGCCGACGTCCGGGCGCTGATGAGCGCGCGCCACGGGCGCGAGGACTTCACCCTGATCACCCAGGAGGACATGCTCGCCACCCTGTCCAACATCCTCGCCATCCTCACCGCCGCGGTCGGGGCGCTGGGCGGGATCTCGCTCCTCGTCGGCGCGGTCGGCATCGTCACCATCATGACCATCGCGGTGTCCGAGCGCACCAACGAGATCGGCCTGCTGGTCGCCCTCGGTGCGCGCCGGCGCACCATCCTCGCCTTGTTCCTGGGCGAGGCGGTGGTGCTCGCGGCGGCCGGCGGCGCCCTCGGCCTGGTGCTCGGCGCCGGCCTGGCGCAGGCCGCCGCGCTGCTGCTGCCGGCGCTGCCGGTGGCCACGCCGTGGCCTTTCGTCGCCGCCGCCGAACTGCTCGCGGTGCTGATCGGGCTGGCCGCGGGGGTGCTGCCGGCGCGCCGGGCAGCGCGGCTGGACGCGGTGGAGGCGCTGCGCGCCGAGTGAGCATCACCGTACTTGCGCGCGCTGCCGGCCCACGCACCGATGGCCGTGGCCATCCGGCACCGACACAGGCCTTGCCGTTGTAATCTAACCGCTTTCCAACCGAAGCACATGGCATGGCGCCCGGCTGCCCGCCGCCGCTTCCTGCACAACACCTCATGCTCGACGACATCAAGAAAACCCTCTGGGCCACCGCCGACAAGCTGCGCGCCAACATGGACGCCGCCGAATACAAGCACCTCGTCCTCGGCCTGATCTTCCTCAAGTACATCTCCGACACCTTCGCCGCCCGCCGCGCCGAACTCACCCGCCGCTTTGCCGACGCGGCCGACGACTACTTCCTGCACGACTGCGACGACGAACTGCTCGCCGAAGAGCTGGAAGACCGCGACTACTACAAGGAGGTCAACGTCTTCTGGGTGCCCGAGGCTGCGCGCTGGGAAGCGATCCGCGCCGCCGCCAAGCAGCCGGACATCGGCAAGCGCATCGACGATGCGCTGACCCTGATCGAAGCCGAAAACCCCAAGCTCAAGGGCATCCTCGACAAGCGTTACGCCCGCGCCCAGTTGCCCGACGGCAAGCTCGGCGCGCTGGTCGACCTGATCTCCACCATCGGCTTTGGTGAAAACCCAAGCGCCGCCCGCGACGTGCTCGGCCAGGTCTATGAATACTTCCTCGGCCAGTTCGCCAGCGCCGAGGGCAAGAAGGGCGGCCAGTTCTACACCCCGGCCTCCATCGTCAAGACCCTGGTCGCCGTCCTCGCCCCCCACCACGGCAAGGTGTACGACCCCTGCTGCGGCTCCGGCGGCATGTTCGTGCAGTCGGAAAAATTCATCGAAGCGCACGGCGGCAAGCTGGGCGATGTCTCCATCTACGGCCAGGAATCCAACCCCACCACCTGGCGCCTGGCGGCGATGAACCTCGCCATCCGCGGCATCGACTTCAACCTGGGCAAGGAACCGGCCGACACCTTCACCCGCAACCAGCACCCGGATCTGCGCGCTGACTACATCCTCGCCAATCCGCCGTTCAACATCAGCGACTGGTGGCACGGCAGCCTGGAAGGCGATCCGCGCTGGGTCTATGGCACCCCGCCGCAAAGCAACGCCAACTATGCCTGGCTGCAGCACATGCTCTACCACCTCAAGCCCAACGGCCGCGCCGGCATCGTGCTGGCCAACGGCTCGATGAGTTCCAGCCAGAACTTTGAGGGCGCCATCCGCGCCGCGATGGTCGAGGGCGACGTGGTGGAAGTGATGGTCGCCTTGCCCGGCCAACTCTTCTTCAACACCCAGATCCCCGCCTGCCTGTGGTTCCTCGCCAAGCAGAAAACCACACGAAAGGGCGAAGTGCTGTTCATCGACGCCAGGAAGCTCGGCCGCATGATCAGCCGGGTGCAGGCGGAGCTGAGCGACGAAGTGATCGAACGCATCGGCAACACCGTCGCCGCCTGGCGTGGTGAAAACGGTGACTACGCCGACATCCCCGGCTACTGCCGCAGCGTCAAGCTGGAAGAAACCGCCCAGCACGGCCATGTGCTGACCCCGGGCCGCTACGTCGGCGCCGAAGAAGTCGAGGATGACGACGAAGCCTTTGCCGACAAGATGCAGAAGCTGACCGAAAAGCTGGGCGAGCAGATGGCCAAGGGGGCGGAACTGGATGCACTGATCCGGCAGAAGCTGGGAGGGCTGGGGTATGAATTCTGAGCAACAACCGCGCAAACAACGCGGCAAGGTCGACCGCAGTGCCATGTTTCCCGTGGCGCCCGCCCGGCACGATGCACCGGACGGTTACGCTGCCGTGCTGGGTGAGTTCAAGGAACGTATCCGTCGCGAACGCTTGCGCGTCGTTTTGGCCAGTAACGCGGCGATGGTGCTGCTGTACTGGGACATCGGCGAACGTATCCTCGACAAGCAACATCACGAAGGCTGGGGCGCAAAGGTCATAGACCGGCTGTCGGCCGATCTGCAGGAAGCCTTTCCTGACATGAAGGGCTTCTCGCCGCGCAACCTCAAATACATGCGCCGTTTTGCCGAGGTTTGGCCGGATCGTGAAATTGTGCAAGCAGTCCTTGCACAATTGACCTGGTATCACAACATCGCGCTGCTCGAAAAACTGCCCGATGCCGAGCAAAGGCTCTGGTACGCCCGGCAAGCCCTGCAACACGGCTGGTCGCGCAACATCCTCGCCATGCAGATCGAAGCCCGGGCCATCGACCGACACGGCAAGGCACAAAGCAATTTTGCGCTCACCCTGCCGCCGCCCGATTCCGACATGGCGACGCAGGTGTTCAAAGATCCCTACCTTTTTGATTTTCTGGGCACGGCCGGCCCACGGCGCGAAAAGGAGCTTGAACAGGGCCTGATGGACCATCTCCAGAAATTCCTGATCGAACTCGGGCAGGGTTTTGCCTTTGTCGGCCGGCAAGTGCATCTGGAACTGGGCGATCAGGACTTCTACCTCGACCTGCTGTTCTACCACCTCAAGCTGCGGCGTTACATCGTCATCGAACTGAAGGCGCGCTCGTTTCAACCCGGCGACGGCGCGCAACTGGGCATGTACATGACCGCCGTCAATCGCCTGCTCAACCACCCGGACGACAAACCCGCCCTAGGGCTGCTGCTGGTGCGCGAGAAGAACCAGCTGCTGGTCGAATACGCCCTCGGCGGCAGCACGCAGCCGATCAGCGTGGCCGACTGGGACACCCAATTGACCCGCGCCTTACCGGAAGATCTGAGTGCCAGTTTGCCTAGCATTGAAGAAATCGAGCGGGAACTGGGGGCAAACGATCCGGTAGAAGTTGGGAGGGCTGGGGTATGAGTTCTGAGTGGCCATATCTGCCCCTTGGTGATCTGACTATAAATCTGGATACGCGCCGAAAACCAGTAAAAGAGTCAGACCGGAGGCCGGGGCCATTCCCTTACTATGGCGCATCCGGCATCGTTGATTACGTTGATGGCTACCTATTTGAAGGTGAGTACCTCCTGATTGCTGAAGACGGTGAGAACTTAAGGACGAGGCAAATTCCGATTGCGTTCATGGCCACCGGAAAGTTCTGGGTCAATAACCACGCGCACATTGTTCTGGGCAATGAGAAGGCCAGTACGCGCTTCTTGCAATACGCATTACTCGGCGCTGACATTAGCGCCTATTTGACCGGCGCCGTAATGCCCAAGCTCACACAGGGAAATCTGAATCGAATAGAAGTGCCTTGTCCGCCACAGAGGGTTCAAGCACAAATTGTTAGCGTTCTCGGCGCCCTCGACAGCCGCATCACCCTCCTACGCGAAACCAACGCCACCCTCGAAGCCATCACCCAGGCGCTGTTCAAGTCCTGGTTCGTCGATTTCGACCCCGTCCGCGCCAAGCAGCAGGGCCTGGCCCCGGAAGGCATGAGTGATGCCACCGCCGCCCTCTTTCCCGACAGCTTCGAGGAATCGGAATTGGGCTTGCTGCCGAAGGGATGGCGGGTTGGGACATTGGGGCAGGTTGTTGAAACAGTCGGCGGGGGGACACCAGACACGAAGGAACCCAGCTACTGGGAGCCGCCTGAGTATTGCTGGACCACCCCGAAGGATCTGTCCGGCAACTCGGCCCCGGTATTGCTTGGCACCGAACGGAAGCTTTCCAGCCTGGGGTTGAGCAAGGTCAGTTCCGGCTTGCTGCCAGCCGGCACACTGCTGATGTCTTCGCGCGCTCCCATTGGCTACCTGGCGATTGCACAAGTTCCTGTTGCCATCAATCAGGGCTACATCGCCATGCTGCCGCAAAGCACCTTGCCGCCACTGTTCATGCTTTTCTGGTGCCGGCAGAACATGGAAAATATCAAGGGCAGAGCCAATGGCTCCACCTTTATGGAAATCAGCAAAAAGGCTTTCCGGCCCATACCCGTGCTGGTGCCGTTGCCGCAGGTGATTGAGGCATTCGTCAATATCGCCGCCTCCCTGTTCGATCGGCTGACCCAGAATGAGCAGCAAGCCCAAACCCTCGCCACCCTCCGCGACACCCTGCTCCCCCGCCTGATTTCCGGCCAGCTGCGCCTGCCGGAGGCCGAAACCCGCATCGCGGAAGCGCTCTCATGATCACCCTGGAGGCACTCGAACACTGGCTCGCCACGGCACCCGAGAGCGAGCATCTGGAATTCAAGGAAGCCCGGCAGCAGTACGACTCCACCAAGCTGCTGCGTTACTGCGTCGCGCTGGCCAACGAGGGCGGCGGCCATCTGGTCCTCGGGGTGAGCGACAAGCGTCCGCGCCGGGTCGTGGGCACACATGCCTTCCCGAACCCGAGCGGCATCACCGCGCGCATCCTCGAAGTCCTGCGCATCCGCGTGGTGGTGCAGGAGCTGACACATCCCGATGGGCGGGTGCTGGTGTTCGAGGTGCCGTCGCGTCCGGTGGGAACACCGTTGCACTACGAGGGTACCTACCTGATGCGTACCGACGAGGACCTGGTACCGATGACGCCGGACCAGCTCAAGCGCATCCTGTCGGAAGGCGGGCCGGATTGGTTCGAGCGGCCCGCCCGCGAGGGCGCGAGCGCCGATGAGGTGGTGGCCTTGCTGGACACGCAATCGTTCTTCGATTTGTATGGTCTGCCTTACCCGACGACGCGCGACGGGGTGCTGGCACGTCTGGCGCAGGAGCGGCTGATCGAGATGCACTCAGGTGGCTGGCGCATCACCAACCTCGCGGCGATCCTGCTGGCCAAGCGGCTCGATGCCTTCTCGCCGGATCTCGCGCGCAAGGCCCCGCGCGTGGTGATCTACGAGGGGGGCAACAAGCTGGTCACACGAGAGGACAAACCGGGCGTGCGCGGCTATGCGGCGGGCTTCGAGAGCCTGATCGACTTCATCCACTCCGCCGCGCCGCTCAACCGCTTCGTGGAGCAGGTGGTGCGCGAAGAGGTCAAGATGTTTCCTCGTCAGGCGATCCGTGAACTGGTGGCGAACGCGCTGGTGCACCAGGATTTCGAAGCCACTGGGCAGTCGGTCATGATCGAGATGTATGCTGACCGCCTCGAGGTATCGAACCCGGGCCTGCCGCCGATCAAGGTGGAGCGCTTCATCGATGAGTTCCGCTCGCGCAACGAACGGCTGGCAGAGTTGATGCGCCGCATGGGCCTGTGCGAGGAAAAGGGCAGCGGGATCGACAAGGTGGTTCACCTCGCCGAGGTGTATCAGCTGCCTGCGCCGGATTTCCGGACCAGCGAGACGCGCACCACAGCCATCCTGTTTGCACATCAGGACTTTGCCAAGATGAGCAAACCCGACCGTGTACGGGCCTGCTACCAGCACTGCTGCCTGAAATATGTCAGCAACGACCGGATGTCGAATCAGAGCCTGCGCGAGCGCTTCAAGCTGCCGGAGTCCAAGGCGGTGACGGCCTCTCAGGTCATCGGTGCAACGAAAGACGCCGGTCTGATCAAGGCCGACGAGTCGGAAACGACCTCAACCCGGTACGCACGCTATCTACCCTTCTGGGCCTGAAGGCAGTGCTTAAATGCAAACTCACAGCAGCACAGAAGATTTTTATTATCTTAATAAAAACAGCAGCTTGAGTGTTTAAATGCAAAGCAGGGGTGGGTGCGCAATGACCGAAGACCGTAACCGGTAACTGAGCGGCGTCCTTCTCGCGGCGTAGCGATCGTTGAATAATTCTCGCCATGTTCAACGACGACGGGATTGGCAGTGATGGCATCGACGGTGAGGAGCAAATGGCGGCGACGCGGCCACGAGGAATGGCGGGCGGTGTTCGATCGCTTTGCGGCAAGCGGTCTGAGCATCCGGCAGTTCTGCGACAGCGAGGGCTTGAGCAAGTCGAGTTTCGAGCGCTGGCGCGGCCTGCTGGCCGGTGAGGCGTCGAGCGTCGCCGATCGCGGCGATGCGTGCGCTCGTGCGGGCTTTGTCGATGCGGGCCTGGTCGACGTTGGCGGCGGTGCAGGCCGGCTCGAGCTCAAGCTCGATCTGGGTGGCGGTGTCGTGCTGCATCTGGTGCGCGGCTGATGTTCTTCCCCGAAGGGGCGGTGCGGGTGCATGTCTATGGCCGCCCGGTTGACATGCGCAAGTCCTTCGATGGGCTGTACGCGCTCACCCGCCACGCACTTGGGTGCGATCCGCTGTCGGGCGAGCTGTTCGTGTTCATCAACCGGCGCGGCACGCAGATGAAGGTGCTGTACTGGGATCGCAGCGGCTTTTGCGTGTGGGCCAAGCGCCTCGAGCAGGGACGGTTCGTGTCCGACTGGTCGCGGGGGGTCACTCGCCAGATGGACTGGACCGGGCTGAAGCTGTTGCTCGAAGGCATCGAGCCGGCGCGCTTCAAGCGCCGTTTCAAGCTCCCGGAAGTGGCCGCCAAGCCCGCATGAATGCTGGGTTTTACGGTAAAATTCCGGCCATGACGACGCCCGTTTCGCTGACCATTCCGACGCCCGCCGAGGCCGCCCGCTGGGCGCCCGAGCAAATCGTCGCACTGGCCCAGGCGAACGCGGCCGCCGCCCGCCAACTCGATGCCCTGCAGCTCGAGTTCCAGGCGATGAAGCATCAGATCGAGTGGTTCCGGCGCCAGCTCTTCGGGGCGAAGAGCGAGAAGCGCATCGTCGATGCGAGCCCGCATCAGATGAACCTGGGCGAGTTGCCGGTGCCCGAATCCTCGCCGCCGCCCCCTGCCAAGGACATCGCCGCCCACACCCGCCGGGCCCGCACCACCGATTACGCCGCGGGCGACGCATCGGCGCTGTTCTTCGACGAAGCCCGCGTGCCGGTCGAGACCATCGCCGTGGCGAACCCGGAAATCGACGGGCTCACCGCCGACCAGTTCGAGGTGATCGGCGAGAAGGTCAGTCACCGCCTGGCACAGCGCCCGGGCAGCTACGTGATCCTCAAGTATGTGCGTCCGGTGATCAAGCGCCTCGACACCCAGGCGATTTCCTGCCCGGCGGCACCCGAGGGGGTGATTCGCGGCAGCCGCGCCGATGTGAGCTTCGTCGCCGGGCTCATCACCGACAAGTTCTGCTACCACCAGCCGCTGTACCGCCAGCACCAGCGGCTCGGGGACAACGGCATCAAGGTTTCGCGCCCGTGGCTCACGCAGCTCACTCACGGGGCGCTGTCGCTGCTCGAACCCATCTTCACGGCCCAACTCGACTCGATCCGCGCGAGCCGCATCAAGGCGATGGACGAGACCCCGATCAAGGCCGGCCGGGCCGGCCCGGGCAAGATGAAGGGCGGCTACTTCTGGCCGGTCTATGGCGAGCGTGACGAAATCTGCTTCGCCTATCACGAGGGGCGCAGTGGCAAGCACATTGCGCAGACCCTGGGCACCGACCCGCCGCCCGAGGGGGCGGTGCTGCTTACCGATGGCTATGCGGCCTACGAACGCTACGCGGAAAAATGCGGGCTCACGCACGCGCAATGCTGGGCGCACTCGAGGAGGAAGTTCTTCGATGCGCAGGCGCTCGAGCCCGAGCGTGCGGGCCAGGCGCTGGAGATGATCGGAAAACTGTACGCGGTGGAGAAGCACATCCGCGAGGCCAGGCTCGTCGGTGAGGCACGCCGCGCGCATCGGCTCGCGCAGGCCAAGCCCGTGCTCCAGCAGTTCTTCGCCTGGGTCGACGCCCAGTTCGAATCCCAGGGCCTGTTGCCCAGCTCACCGCTCACCACCGCCATGGCGTACGTGCGCGAGCGCCGGGCCGCCCTCGAGGTGTACCTCTCCGATCCCGAGGTGCCGATCGACACCAACCATCTGGAGCGGGCGCTACGCGTGGTGCCGATGGGCCGTCGCAACTGGCTCTTCTGCTGGACCGAGGTCGGGGCAAAGTACGTGGGCATCGCGCAGAGTCTGATCGCCACCTGCCGCCTGCACGACATCGACCCCTATACGTACCTGGTCGATGTGCTCCAGCGCATCGGCCAGTATCCGGCCGCCAACGTGGCGCAGCTCACCCCAAGGCTGTGGAAGCAACACTTCGCGGCCAATCCGCTGCGATCCGATCTCTTCGAAATCTCGAAGTAGGCAAGGACGCCGGGCAGTTACCGCTTACCGAAGACCGACTCGAACAGGAAGCACTGGGCTGGCTGGCGAAAGTCGGCTACACCCCTCGCTACGGCCCGGACATCGCCCGTGCCCGGCAACGGGCAGCGCTGGCGGTCAATGCCGAACTGGTGCAGCTTTACGAGCGCATCGGGCAGGAGATTCTGACGCGGCAGGAAGCCCAAGGCTGGGGTGCCAAGGGGCCTGGACTGGACATGTTCTCATTTCGGGCACTGCTGAACTTCGCCATGCGGGTGACCGAGAGCGAAAGGGTCAAGGCCATCTGATGTTCAACCTGCAAATCCTCGACGATCTGAGCCATCTCGCCGAAACCGGGGAGCTGGAATGCAAACTCGCCCAAGGGCAGGACGGCAAGGGAGAAATTCCGAGGGATTTCTGGCCGACCTATTCGGCCATGGCCAATGCCCATGGTGGCGTGGTCTTGCTGGGGGTGCGGGAAAAGGCTGGCCGCTTCAGCATTGCCGGACTGGAAAACCCTGCCAAGCTGCGCGCCGACCTGTTCAACACACTGAACAACCGCGCCAAGGTCAGCGTCAATCTGCTGAGCGATGCCGATGTGGAAGAAGTCCGCATTGAGGGCAAGTCGATTCTGGTCGTGCGCATTCCCGCTGCCACCCGCCAGCAGCGGCCGGTGTTCCTCAACGGCCAGCCGCTGGGCCAGACCTGGCGGCGGCTGAATGATGGCGACCGGCAGTGCGACGAGGCAACGGTCAAGCGCCTGCTGGCCGAGCAACTGGAGGACAGCCGGGATACGCGCATTCTGGACAAGTTCGGGCTGGATGATCTGGACCTGGACAGCCTGCACGCGTACCGGAACGCCTTTGCCGTGCATCGCCCCGGGCATCCGTGGATTGCACTGGATGACCAGGCATTTCTGCAGAGGGCGGGCGGCTGGCGCGAGGATAGAACTTCCGGTCAGTCAGGGCTGACGGCGGCAGGCTTGTTGATGTTTGGCCGCTGGCCGGCGATTCCCGAAGCCTTTCCGCTGTATTTTGTCGATTATCAGGAGCAGACCGGCGACCCGGATTCGCCAACCCGCTGGCTGGATCGGGTGGTGCCCGATGGTTCGTGGTCCGGCAATCTGTACGACTTTTTCCGGCGGGTGATCCGCAAGCTGACGGCGGATCTGAAGGTGCCGTTCGCACTCAGGGACGGGGTGCGCATCGACGACACGCCAACCCACCAGGCGCTGCGCGAGGCGCTGGTGAATTGCCTGATCCATGCCGATTACTCGGACCGGGCCTCGGTGCTGGTGGTGAAGTCGCCCGGCGGCTTCAGCTTCCGCAACCCCGGCACGATGCGCCTGCCGGTCGCCCAGGCGCTGCACGGCGGCGCCAGCGATTGCCGCAACCGGACGCTGCACCAGATGTTCCTGCTGATCAATCTGGGCGAACGGGCCGGGTCCGGGGTGCCGAAGATTCGCAGCGGCTGGGAGCAGGAAGGTCATGGGCTACGCCTGTTCGACAGCTTCGAGCCGTTTGACCAGACGGTGCTGGAGATGAGCTGGGCGCCGGGGAGCGCCAAGCTCACCGAAACTTCGGAAGAAACTTCGGAAGAAACTTCGGAAGAAACTTCGGAAGAAACTTCGGAAGAAACCGCAAGCCGGGTGCTTGCCCTGTTGAAACAAACCCCAAGCCTGACAGCCCGCCAGCTGGCGGCACAGCTCGACCTGAGCCAGCGTGCCATCGAGCTGCAACTAGCCAAGCTCAAAGCCGGAGACAGACTGCGGCGCGTTGGCCCCAACAAAGGCGGGTACTGGGAGGTTCTGAATTGACCGAAGACCAACTCGAACAGGAAGCCCTCGGCTGGCTGGCGGAAGTCGGCTACAGCCACCGCTACGGCCCGGACATTGCCCCGGATGGCGACACGCCCGAGCGGGCGGATTACCGCCAGGTGCTGCTGCCGTTCCGCCTGCGCGAGGCCATCCACCGCCTGAACCCGCAGATTCCCGCCTCGGCCAGGGAAGATGCCTACAAGCAGGTCATGGAGCTGGGCGTGCCCTCGCTGCTGGCGGCCAACCGGCAGTTGCACAAGTTCCTGGTCAATGGGGTGCCGGTGCAGTACCCGGTGGAAGGCGACACCCGGGGCGATTTCGTGCGCCTGATCGACTGGGCTGAGTTTGGCAAATCGCCCTCGCGCAACGAGTGGCTGGCCATCAATCAGTTCTCGACCAAGGGAGCGCACCACACCCGCCGCCCCGACATCATCCTGTTCATCAACGGCCTGCCGCTGGTGCTGATCGAGCTGAAGAACCCGGCGGACGAGAACGCCGACATCTGGAAGGCCTTCGACCAGATCCAGACCTACAAGGAACAGATTGCCGACGTCTTCCAGTACAACGAGCTACTGGTGATTTCCGACGGCAGCGAGGCGCGGCTGGGATCGCTCTCCGCCAGCGCCGAGCGCTTCATGCAGTGGCGCACCATCGACGGCGTGACGCTCGACCCGCTGGGCCAGTTCAACGAGCTGGAAACCCTGGTGCGCGGCCTCTTGGCGCCAGCCATGCTGCTCGACTACCTGCGCTATTTCGTGCTGTTCGAGGACGACGGCACCCTGGTCAAGAAGGTGGCGGGGTATCACCAGTTCCATGCGGTGCGCGCTGCGATCCAGCAGGTGGTGACGGCTTCCCGTCCCGACGGCCCGGCCACAACCAAAGGCAAGGGCGGCGTGGTGTGGCACACCCAGGGCAGCGGCAAGAGCATCACCATGACCTGCTTTGCCGCCCGGGTGATGCGCGAAGCGGCGATGGAGAACCCGACCATCGTGGTCATCACCGACCGCAACGATCTGGACGGCCAGCTCTTTGGCGTCTTCAGCCTGGCGCAGGATCTGCTGCGCGAACAGCCGGTGCAGGCCGGCACCCGCCAGGAACTGCGCCGGCTGCTCGGCAACCGCCCCTCGGGCGGTATCGTCTTCGCCACCATCCAGAAGTTCATGCCCGGCGAGGACGAGGACGTTTTTCCGCTGCTCTCCGATCGGCACAACATCGTGGTGATCGCCGACGAGGCCCACCGCACCCAGTACGGCTTCGAGGCCCGGCTCAGGACCTTCAAGCCCCGGGCCATTGCCAGCGCCGCCGCCAACGACGGGCAGGCACTGCAAGCGGCGGAGCCCGTGGCGCGCTACCAGGTGGGCTACGCCCAGCATCTGCGCGACGCCCTGCCCCGCGCCACCTTCGTCGCCTTCACCGGCACCCCGGTGTCCAGCGAGGACCGCGATACCCGCGCCGTGTTCGGCGACTACATCCACGTCTACGACATGCAGCAAGCCAAGGAAGACGGCGCCACGGTGGCGATCTACTTCGAATCCCGCCTGGCCAAGCTGTCGCTGAAGCAGGAAGACCTGCCGGCCATCGACGACGAGGTCGATGAGCTCGCCGAAGACGAGGAAGAAAGCCAGCAGGCCCGGCTGAAGAGCAAATGGGCGGCGCTGGAAAAGGTGGTCGGCGCCGAGCCGCGTATCGCCAGCGTCGCCGCCGATCTGGTGGCCCATTTCGAGGAGCGCAACCAAGCCCAGAGCGGCAAGGCCATGGTGGTGGCGATGAGCCGGGAAATCTGCGTCCATCTCTACAACGAGATCATCAAGCTGCGCCCCGACTGGCACAGCCCGGACCCGGAGCAAGGCGCCATCAAGATCGTGATGACGGGGTCCGCCAGCGACAAGGCGCTCTTACGCCCGCACCTCTATAGCGCCCAGGTGAAAAAGCGGCTGGAGAAGCGCTTCAAGGATCCCGCCGACCCGCTGCGTCTGGTGATCGTGCGTGACATGTGGCTCACCGGCTTCGACGCCCCCTGCGTTCATACCCTGTACGTGGACAAGCCGATGAAGGGGCATAACCTGATGCAGGCCATCGCCCGGGTGAACCGGGTGTTCAAGGACAAGCAGGGCGGGCTGGTGGTCGATTACATCGGCATTGCCAACGAGCTCAAGAGCGCGCTCAAGGAATACACCGCGAGCAAGGGCCGCGGCCGCCCGACGGTGGATGCCGCGGAAGCCTACGCGGTGCTGGAGGAGAAGCTCGACATCCTGCGCGCCCTGCTGCACGGCTACGACTACAGCGATTTTCTCAGCGCCAGCCACAAGCGCCTGGCCGGGGCGGCCAACCATGTGCTGGGGCAGAAGGACGGCAAGAAGCGCTTTGCCGATACCGCCCTGGCGATGAGCAAGGCCTTCACCCTGTGCTGCACCCTGGACGAAGCCAGGGCCCTGCGCGAGGAAGTCGCCTTCCTGCAGGCGGTGAAGGTGATCCTCACCAAGCGCGATCTCAGCCTGCAGAAGAAAACCGACGAACAACGGGAGCGGGCCATCCGCCAGATCATCGGCGCCGCCGTGGTGTCGGAAGACGTGGTGGACGTGTTCGATGCCGTCGGCCTCGACAAACCCAACATCGGCATCCTCGATGACGCCTTCCTCGCCGAAGTAAAAAATCTGCCCGAGCGCAACCTGGCGGTGGAACTGCTGGAGCGCCTGCTGGAAGGCGAGATCAAGAGCCGCTTCGGCGGCAACCTGGTGCAGGAGAAGAAGTTCTCCGAGCTCCTCGCCAACGTCATCAAGCGCTACCAGAACCGCACCATCGAAACCGCCCAGGTGATCGAAGATCTGATCGGGATGGCGAAGAAATTCCGCGCCGCCGCCAGCCGGGGCGAGCAGCTGGGACTGAGCGAGGATGAGCTTCGCTTCTACGACGCCCTGGCCGACAACGAATCGGCGGTGCGCGAACTTTCCGACGAAACCCTGAAGAAGATCGCCCACGAACTCACCGAAAACCTGCGCCAGAACCTGAGCGTCGACTGGTCGGCGCGGGAGAGCGTACGTGCCAGGCTGCGCCTCATGATCAAACGCATCCTGCGCAAGTACAAATACCCGCCCGACCAGCAGGAAGGCGCGGTGGAACTGGTGCTACAGCAGGCCAAGGCGCTGGGCGAGATGTGGATGACGTAGCGCCGCCGGTTCTGCTCGAACCTACCCGGACATCACCGCCGGCAAGCGCCTGATCCCGCGCTGCACCTCACCCACCGAGGCTCCTGGCTTGATTTCAATCAAGTCCGGCTCCGATCTCCCAGCAAGAAATCTGCCCGAGCCTAGACTTGAAAGGAAGCCGGTTGTGACATCGGTCACGATCCAGCGCATTGCGTTACCGTTCAAGGAGATCATCATGAGCATTTTCGACGCCCCGATCGGCCGCTGTGAGGTCGTCCACGAAATGGTGCTGCTCGATGAAACCCGCCGCGAATGCGCCTGCGAACACGGCTGCCCGCCCGGGCAGGCCTGCCCGCTCGCGCACTGCTTTGCCCGACGCAGCGGTTTGTACGAAGCGCATCCCGAGTTCAAGGCCCTGATCCACCGCCACGCGCCGCACGCCGTGCACTGAACGCGCGGCCGCTTCCGGCCAGGGCGGCAGCGGAACCTCGAAGCGAGGCGGGCGGTCTGTTTTCCACGATCAGAACAAAAAGGCGCCGCAGGGCGCCGTTCGGGGAGGCGGGCCGGATGCGGCATGAAAGGACTGGGCGATGCTCGCGAGCGTAGGCCTCATCGCCTGCGCGATGCTGCTCGCGCCTCTGCTCGCGCGCGCCTTCGACGAGCGCGCCGGATGGTTGCTGGCCCTGGCGCCGCTGGCGGTGTTCGGCCATTTCCTGTCGCTCGTGCCCGAAGTGGCGCAGGGCGGCACCCTCACCCAAACCCTGGCCTGGGTGCCCGCACTCGAGATCGGAATCACTTTCCGCCTCGACGGCCTGTCCCTGCTGTTCGCGCTGCTGATCAGCGGGATCGGCACCCTGATCGTGCTCTATGCGGGCGCCTATCTGTCGGACCACCACCACCTCGGGCGCTTCTACGCCTATCTGCTCGGCTTCATGGCGGCGATGCTCGGCCTGGTGCTGGCCGACGACCTGATCGCGATGTTCGTGTTCTGGGAGCTGACCAGCGTCACTTCCTTCCTGCTCATCGCCTTCCAGCACGACAAGGCGGATTCGCGCCGCGCGGCACTGCAGGCGCTGCTGATCACCGGCGGCGGCGGGCTGGCCCTGCTCGCCGGACTGATCCTGCTCGGTAACGTCGGCGGCAGCTGGCAGTTCTCCACGCTGGCGGTCGAGGCCATCGCCGGCCATGCGCTCTACCCGGCGATCCTCGCGCTGGTGCTGATCGGCGCGTTCACCAAGTCGGCGCAGCTGCCCTTCCACCTCTGGCTGCCGAACGCGATGGCGGCGCCGACGCCGGTGTCGGCCTACCTGCACTCGGCGACGATGGTGAAGGCCGGCGTGTACCTGCTCGCCCGCCTCAACCCGGCGCTCGGCGGCTCGGCAAGCTGGGGCACGATCCTGATCAGCGTCGGCGCCGCCACCGCGCTCGTCGGCGCGGTGCTGGCGATCCGCCAGACCGACCTCAAGCGCGTGCTTGCCTACACCACGGTGACCGTGCTCGGCCAGCTCACCATGCTGCTCGGCACCAACACCCATTACGGCCTGCAGGCCTTCGCCATCTACCTGGTGGCGCACGCCCTCTACAAGGCGGCGCTGTTCATGGCGGTGGGCGCCATCGACCATGCCACCGGCACGCGCCAGATCGCGCTGCTGGGCGGGCTGATCCGGCACATGCCGCTGACCGGCTTCGCGGTGGCGCTGGCGGCGTTCTCCAACGCCGGGCTGCCGCCCTTCTTCGGCTTCATCGCCAAGGAGTTCACCTACGCCGGCCTGATCGAACTGGGGCTGGCGGGCTGGGCCACCACCGTGGTGATGATCGTCACCAATGCCCTGCTGCTCACCGCCGCCGGCCTCGTCTTCGTGCGCGCCTTCCTCGGCCGCGAGGGGCGCTATCCGCACCCGCCGCACGAGGTCAGCCTGCCGATGTGGATCGGGCCGATGCTGCTGGCGGTCGGCGGCTTCATCTTCGGCGCCTTCAACAACCTCGCCGAGGTCTGGCTGATCGATGCCGCGGTGCAGGCGGTGTCGCGCACCACGGTGCCGGTGAATCTCTACCTGTGGAGCGGCTTCACCCCGGCCCTGCTCGCCAGCCTGCTCACGGTGGCGCTCGGGGTGTTGTTCTACCTCCAGCGCACCCGGCTGCGGCGCCGGCTATCCTTGTGGCGGGTGCTGTGGCGGGTGAGCGGCGACATGATCTGGGACCGCCTGCTCAAGCGCGTGTTCGCGTTCGCTACGCGGGTGGCCGACCGTTTCCAGCACGGCTCGCTGCGCCAGCACATCAGCGCGCTGGTGCTGGCGATCGCCGGCTTCGCGCTGATCGGGCTGGTGGCCTCGAGCGCAGACAACCTGGTGTGGCCGGAGGTGGCCAGTCCGGTGAACGTCGCCGCGCTGCTCGGCTGTGTACTCGCGATGGCGGGCGCCGCCGCCGCCGCGACGATGCCCGGTCGCGTCGCGCTGGTCGCCACGCTGGGGGCGAGCGGCCTCGGCCTGGCGCTGATCTTTCTCGCCGCGCGCGCACCGGACGTGGCGATCACCCAGCTGATGGTCGAGACGCTCACCGTGATCTTCCTCGCCCTGGTGCTGCGCCGGCTGCCGCCGACGCGGCAGGTGGGCTCGCGCAAGCCGGCAGCCCGGCGCTTCCACGCCATCGTCGCCATCGTCATCGGCACCGTGGTCGCCGCAATGATGCTGATCACGGTGAGCCAGCCGCTGCCCGGCGACATCGCGCAGTGGTATCTCGAGCACAGCCTGGCCGCGGGCAAGGGCGCCAACGTGGTCAATGTGATCCTGGTGGACTTCCGCGCCCTCGACACCCTGGGCGAGATCCTCGTCGTCGCCCTCGCCGGGCTGGCCGCCGCCCCCCTGCTTGGCGGCGGCAGGCGAAGCCGGCACGCCGCCAGGCGCATGGGAAACGGCTCCGTCGACGAGCACACCGGGGGCGCGCGCGAAGGCAGCGCCGATTTCGCTTCGGTGCTGCTGCGCCAGGGCATCCTGCCGCTGTCCGCCCTGCTCGCCCTGATCGCGCTGGTGCTGCTGTGGCGCGGCCACAACCTGCCCGGAGGCGGCTTCATCGGCGGCCTGGTGGCAGCCTGCGCCGCGGTGCTGCTGGCGCTGGCCTTCGGCGTCGATCGGGCGCGTGCGGTGCTGCGCCTGCCGCCGCTGGCGCTGCTGGCGATCGGGCTGGCCGTGGCCGCCGGCGCGGGCCTGATCGGCCTGCTGCAGGGCCAGGCCTTCCTTGCCGGGCGGTGGATCTTCCCCGCCGGGCTGGCGCTCGGCACCCCGCTGCTGTTCGACCTCGGCGTGTTCCTCACCGTGCTCGGCGCGGTGCTGCACATGCTGTTCCGTCTGCTGGCACGGGAAGCCTGATGAAACCACCCCCACGCTCACTGCGTTCGCGGAGGGTCCGCTTTGCACAGCCGACCCGTTCGGCAGGCACGGCGCGGTGCGCCGCGAAATCCCTGCCTCTCCCCCCAAGGGGGTGTCAGTACGCTTGAGGCGGCTCGGCGCATACTGAAGTGGAAATCATCCTCTCCATCACCGTCGGCCTGCTGGTCGCGATCGGCACCTGGATGCTGCTCGACCGCGGGCTGCTGCGCGTGGTGCTCGGCATCGTGGTGCTGGGCAACGGGGTGAACCTGGCGGTGTTTTCCGCCGGACGGCTCGACGGCCGCGCCGCCGCCTTCGTCACCGAGGCCGGCGCCCCGGCGCTCGCCGCCAACCCCCTGCCGCAGGCGCTGGTACTGACCGCGATCGTGATCGGTTTCGCCCTGTTCGTGTTCGCGCTCGCGGTGCTCAAGCGCAGCTGGGAGCTGCACGACCACATCGAGACCGATCGCATCACCGCGGTGGCCGAGGAGCCGGCGCCGGACCGACCCGCCGCCGCCCCCACCACCGCCCCCACTCCGGCCGCTGCGACCGCACGCCCGGCCGTACCCACTTGCGCATCGGCGCAGCCCGGCGCCGCGCGGGCAGGCAGCGCGGACGGGGGCTGCACATGAACACGCTGATCGTCGCCCCGCTGCTGATCCCGCTTGCCACCCTGGTGCTGACCCTGCTCGCGCGCCGCTCGCCACGCGCGGTGAGCGCGCTCAGCCTCGCCGGCGCGCTCGCGCTTGCCGCGGCCGGGCTGGCGCTGGTCGGACTCGCCGCGCAGGGCCAGATCCTCGCCGCCCAGGCCGGCGGCTGGGCGGCGCCCTACGGCATCACCCTGGTCATCGACCGCCTGTCGGCGGCGATGGTCGCGATCAGCGGCATCGTCGGCACCGCAACCATCGCCTTCGCGATGGCCCGCGACGACGATCCGGCCCGCGGGCGCGACTTCCATCCGCTGGTGCACGGCCTGCTGGTGGGGGTGTGCGGCGCCTTCGTCACCGGCGACGTGTTCAACCTCTACGTCTGGTTCGAGGTGCTGCTGGCCGGCTCCTTCGCCCTGCTGGTGCTCGGCGGCGGCAAGCGCCGGCTGGCGGGGACGGTGGTGTACATGGTGCTCAACCTGGTAGCGACGCTGATGTTCCTGCTCGCCGCCGGGATGCTCTACGGCGCCAGCGGCAGCCTCAACATGGCGCTGCTGGCGCAGGCCTTCGCCGCCGGCGAGGTGCCGGCAAGCGCGCACGCCGCGGTGGTGCTGATGCTCACCGCGTTCTCGATCAAGGCCGCATTGTTCCCGGTGTTCGGCTGGCTGCCGGCGTCCTACCACGTCGCCTGGACCCCGGTGTCGGCACTGTTCGCCGGGCTGCTGACCAAGGTCGGGGTGTATGCGCTGATCCGCAGCGTCACCCTGTTCTGGCCCGAACCGGGCATCGTCCACGAGGTGCTGCTGTGGGTGGCGTGCGCCACCATGCTGATCGGCGTGCTCGGTGCCGCGGCCCAGGTCGAAGTGCGGCGCATCCTGTCCTTCCACATCGTCAGCCAGGTCGGCTACATGATCCTCGGCCTCGCGCTGGCGACGCCGCTGGCGCTCGCCGGGGCGATCTTCTACCTGATCCACCACATCGTGGTGAAGGCCAACCTGTTTCTCATCGGCGGCATCGCCGCACGCCTGACCGGTTCGGAGCGGCTCGCGGCGATGGGCGGGCTGTATGCGCGCACCCCCGGGCTGGCGCTGCTGTTCGCGATCCCCGCGCTGTCGCTCGCCGGCATTCCGCCGCTGTCGGGCTTCTGGGCGAAGTTCGCGCTGGTCAGGGCCGGCCTCGACGCCGGCGCCTGGACCGCCGCGGCGGTGGCGCTGGCGACCGGCCTCCTCACCCTGCTGTCGATGAGCAAGATCTGGAACGAGGCCTTCCTCAAGCCGCATCCGGCCGGGCACGCGGGCGAGCGCAGCGCCGGCGGCATCCGCCCGGCGCTCTGGGCGGTGGGCGGGCTCGCGGCGCTGACGGTGGCGATCGGCCTCGGCGCCGGGCCGGTGATGGACTACGCGGTGGCCGCGGCCGATCAGCTCGGCGCCCCCGCCGGCTACATCGCCGCGGTCACCCGCGACGGAGGACACTGAACATGCTCGGAGTGCACATCCTGCTCGCGCTCGGCCTGGCCGCCTTTGGCGGTGCGTTGAGCCCGCTCGGCGTGGTCGCCGCCTTCCTCGTCGTCCACCTCGCGCTGCGCCTCGCGGCCGAGCTGCTCGGCATCCGCCGCTACGTCCGCCGGCTCGAAATCGGTACCGCCTTCGGCCTGTGGTTCATCGCCGAGGTCTTCAAGGCCACCGTCCACGTCGCCCGCATCGTCCTCGGCCGCCGCGTCGCCCCCGCGCCGGCCGTCGTGCGCGTGCGGCTCGCACGCGCCGACGAGCGCATCGCCACCCTGCTGGGCTGCCTGCTGACCCTCACCCCGGGCACCCTCGCCCTCGACTACGCGCCGCAGTCGGGGCTGATGTACATCCACGCCCTCGACGCAGACGACGCCGATGCGGTCGAAGACGGCGTGCGCGAGATCGAACGCCGGCTGTTGCGCTGGATCGACGCCGGCGAAGCCCCCCCACCGGCGCCTTCCCCACCGGCGCCCCGCTCCGGGGAGCACGCGCCATGATGAGCGAAATCGCCGGTGCGGCCTGGGTGCTGCCGCTCACCTTCGCCCTGCAGGGCGTCAGCGCGGCGCTGATCCTGATCCGCCTGATCCGCGGGCCGCACGCCACCGACCGCGTGGTGGCGATCGACGCCCTCACCATGATCGGCATCGGCGTCATCGCCCTGCTCGCGCTGGCCACCGCCCAGGCCGTGCTGGTCGACGCCGCGGTGGTGCTGGCGCTGGTGTCCTTCCTCGGCACCACCGCCTTTATCCCGATGTTCCGCCGCCGCGGCCGCGGCCCCGACGAGCGCGTGACCGCGGCCGACGCCCCCCTGCCGCCCGCCGCGGCAGCGCCAGCCCGCGCGGAACGGAATCCGCCGGCGCTCGGGCGCGCCCCCGAAGGCGCACCTCCCGGGCAGGACACGCCATGAGCCACGGCCTGCTCGCCTGGCTGCCGTCGGCGCTGCTGCTGGGCGGCGCGCTCGTCGGCCTGGTCGGCGCGATCGGCGTGCTGCGCCTGCCCGACAGCTACACCCGCATGCATTCGGCAAGCAAGGCGGGGGCCCTGGGGGCCGCCCTCGTGCTCGGCGGCGTGGCCGCCGCAAGCAGCGGCGCGAGCGCGCTCGGCGCCGTCTTCGCGCTCGTCATCGTGCTCGCCACCGCGCCGCTGGCCGCGCATGCGGTGGCCCGCGCCGCCCATCGCAGCGGCATGACGCCGAAGACCGGCGCGCTGGGCGACGCTCTCGCGCGCGACCTGCAGGCAGAACGGCGGGCGGAGGAAGAACCGCCCCCCTGACCCCAGCGGCGCCGCAACACCCGGCGCGACGACCGCCGCAGGCGGGTGCAGAAGCGAAAAAAGCGGCCGCTTCCGGGGCGACGTTCAGAACGGCTCGTCGTCGCGCAGAAAGCGCCACTGGCCCAGCGGCAGCTCGCCAAGCCTGACGCGGCCGATGCGCACGCGCTTGAGGCCCACCACCGTCAGCCCGACCAGCTCGCACATGCGTCGGATCTGGCGCTTGCGCCCTTCGCGCAGCACGAAGCGCAGCTGGTCGTCGTTGAGCCACTCCACCTTGGCCGGGCGCAGCCTGCGGCCGTCGAGTTCGAGGCCGTGGTTGAGCAGGGCGAGGCCGTCGGCGGTGAGGCTGCCTTCGACGCGGACCAGGTATTCCTTGTCGACTTCCGAATGTTCGCCGATCAGCTGACGGGCGATGCGCCCGTCCTGCGTGAGCACCAGCAGGCCGGTGGAGTCGATGTCCAGCCGGCCGGCCGGAGCGAGGTTTTTCAGCTGGCTGGGGTGGAAGCGCTGTGCGCTGTCGCGATCGAACTGGTTGTCGGCGCCGATCAGGCTCACCGCCGGGGCGTAGCCGGGCTCGGGCTGGCCGGAGACGTAGCCCACCGGCTTGTGCAGCAGGATGGTGACGCGCTGCTGCTGGGTGCGCGTCGCCTCGGGCGCGAGCGTGATGCGCGCCTGCGGATCGATCCGCACGCCCAGTTCGGACACCCGCTTGCCATCGACGAAGACCCAGCCGCGCTCGATGAACTCGTCGGCCTCGCGGCGCGAGCAGATCCCACGCTCGGCCATCACCTTGGACAGGCGCACGCCGTCCGGCGGAGGTGCCGCCGGCGGCAGCGGTGGCGCGGCCGGCGCCGGGCGGGAAGGAGCCGGCCCGGCGGCGCGTGCCCCGCGCTCAGGGCGCGGCCCGCGCTCCGCCGCAGCCGGCGCCGGGGGAAGCCGGCTGCGCTCCCCGGCGCTGTGCCCCGGCTTGCCGCCGCCCGCCGGGCGCGGGCGCTCCGGAGCCTTGCCCGTGCCCTTGCCCTTGCCCGGACCCTTCCCCGCGTCCTTGCTCTTGCCCGCGGAAGGCGTGCCCGCCTTGCCTTTGCCCGCGTCGGCGCCGTGGGTACGGGGCGGACGCGCCTTCCCCTCGTCAAGCGGACGCTTGCGTCCCGCGGGAAGCGCCTCCGGTGCCGGGCGGGCGGGCGGCTGGCCGTGCTCGTCTTCGCTCGTGGCGGGTTGTTCTTCGCTCGCGCGGGGGCGCAGCTTGAGGGTGCCGCGGATGCGGGACGGAGCGGGCGCGGGAGGCGTTCGGCGTACAGTGTTCACGAGCGTTCCTGGAGGACCCGCAAGCGCAGCGGGCGGGGAAAAGGAGGCGGGGCGGCGGGCAGTCGGCGCGATCGCGCCGGCGGCACCGGCGGCACGCCCGAGGCCGCCATTATCGCCCAAACCCCTCCGCAGGCCGCAGCGGTTTCAGTCGCTGGCGCGCGCCCCTCACCGCGCTAAGCCTGCGCGGGTGCGTCCCCTTCCGGTGCAGCCTCGGAAAAAAAGCAGAACTGGTTGCGGCCGTTGCGCTTGGCACGGTACATCGCCTGGTCCGCGTGCGTGATCAAGGCCGCAGGGGTCTTGCCGTCGTCGGGAAAGACAGCGATGCCCAGGCTGATGCTGACGTTGATCGTGGCATCTCCGACAAGGACGGGTTGCGCCACGCGCTTGACGAGCTTGCGTGCGATCGCCCCGGCGTCTTCGCGGCTGCAGAGGTTTTTCGCCAACATCACGAACTCGTCGCCGCCGAGGCGGGACACCATGTCGCTGTCGCGCAGGGTCGCGTTCAGGCGCTG
Source organism: Thauera chlorobenzoica (assembly GCF_001922305.1). Classification (NCBI taxonomy): domain Bacteria; kingdom Pseudomonadati; phylum Pseudomonadota; class Betaproteobacteria; order Rhodocyclales; family Zoogloeaceae; genus Thauera; species Thauera chlorobenzoica. The sequence continues at coordinate 833,291 of NZ_CP018839.1, read as the reverse complement.
GGCGACGGCCTTGAGCAGCTCATCGCCGACGCCATGCCCCAGGGTATCGTTGATGTGCTTGAACTGGTCGAGGTCCATGTAGAGGACGGCGAAGCGGTCGTGGTGGCGATGACCGTGCACACAGGCGTGCTGGATCCCGTCCTCGAAGCGCATCCGGTTGGGCAGCCCGGTCAGGGCATCATGGTGCGCCAGGTAGGTCATCTGCTCGGCCAGGCGCTTTTCTTCGGTGACGTCGGTCAACACCGCCAGCGTGCGCAGCAGGCCTCCATCCAGGCTGCGCTGCCGGATCGCCGAGATCCGGACGTCGACCGGCGCGCCGCTGCGGGTGCGCATCTGCAGCTCGGCACCATCGATTCGCCCTTCGCGCAGGAGGCGGGGCCAAATTTCCTCGAGCGCCCGCTCCCGCGACTCCGCAGTCATGAATTCGGACGGACGCTGGCCGATCACCTCTTCGGCGCAATAACCCAGCCGCCGGCACCAGGCCTCGCTGACGCTGACCAGCTTTCCCTGCGGATCGACGGCCTGCATCATCGCCGGAGTTTCGTTGTACAGGATGCGGAAGTCCTCTTCGCTTTCGGCGAGCCGGCGCAGGGTGCGCCGCACCCGCTCCAGGCTGGCGGCGAGCAGGACCGGCGGCACCAGGGTGAGGATCAGGGGAAGATAGAACAGCGCCTCGCCGAACGCATCGGTGTCTGCCACGGGGCCGAACGCGCCTTTTGCGGTGAGGATGCCGACGATGATCGAAACCAGCAGGACCGCGCTCGCCGCGCCCGCCATGTGGCCGATCGCAGCGAGCAGGACCAGGCTGGTCGAAACATAGATGTAGGGGTGTTCCACCCACTGCGGCGCCCACCCCGCGACCGCGGACACGAGCACCAGCCCGAGCACGACTTCGGGGCGCGACACCTCCTGCGACACGCTGCGCCAGCCCCGCACCAGCAGCAGCATGCCCAGCGGCAGGAGCGCGACCATGCCGAGCGCGCTGCCCTCGAACCAGATCAGCCAGATCGCCAGGAAATCATCCCCCCCACCGGCGGACAAGGCCGCGGCGGCGATCAGCGCGCTGAAAAACGGCGGAACCACCCCGCCCAGCAGCAGGACCTTCAGCAGTGCGCAAACCTCCTGCAGACTCGCCGCCGGCGAACAGAAGCGCCGCAGCAAGGCCGCGCCGAGCAGAACCTCGAAGCCATTGCCGAGGAGAAAAACCAGGGACAGCCCGAAGTCCTTGCCGGTGAACGCATTCACCGCCATCACCGCTACCGCCAGGGCTCCGGTCAGCACCGCCCAGTCGCGGCTGGGGCGGAACTGGAAGAACACCACGGCCATTGCATTGGCATACCACAGGATCGCTATCTTGCCCGATTCGCGGGACAGCAGGATCGCCCCCAGGGCGACTGCGATGTACGCCCCCGCGAGCAGCACGCCGGCGGCAGCGAGCGGCACTCTGGCGATGCCCGCGGCGGGAGCGGTGCCGGGTGGTCCGGGGGGGTTCATGTCGGGCTCCATAAAGGGTGGGTCTGGCTGCAAGGTGCCGGGTACGGACCACGCCACCGGCTGCCAGCGGGGAAATAATGCAAGGGGCCGCGTCCCCTGCCGCCCTCGGCTTCGGTGGCGACCCCTCGGCGAAAAGCATAAGAGGACGCGGAAAACGACCCAAGGGGGTGGAAGCGGGGCGCGTGCACTCGGGCACGGATGAACCAACTTTTCACTCGATCTTAAACCGCAATGAATAAGTACTGATGCCAAAAACTTCACGTTCTGTTCATGAATGAAAAAGAAAGTTTTGGCGCCCGCTTATGCAGCGCGATGCAGGCCCAGGGGGTGCCCTTGCGCCCGAGCGTGCTGGAGCGGGAATTCAATCGCCGGTACTGGGGCAGGCCGATCAGCTTGCAGGCGGTGAGGCGGTGGCTGCGCGGAGAAGCCATCCCCGCCCAGGACAAGCTCCAGGTTCTGGCCGAGTGGCTGAAAGTGGAGCCGCAGGTGCTGCGCTTCGGCGAGGACGCGGTGCGCTCGGTGCGCGCAGCGCAGGAACGCTGGGCGCAGCTGAGCTATGCCGAGCGCGCCAGCCTTGATGCCTTCCTGTGCCTGCCGCCCGAACAGCGCCGCATCGTGCAGCAGGTCATCGAAGCCTTTGCCGCGGCCTACGGCGACAAGGGCGCGGCCGAGCCGCCGCGCTGAGCGCGGGCGGGCCGCCGCCGTGGCCGGCCTTCAGCGCGGCGGCGGGTCGCTGTCGCGCTCGGCGTCGTCCGCTTCGGGCACGCCGTCGAAGGTGCTCCAGCCCTGCGGGCGGCCGGTGGGCGGGAGCCGGTCGCGCAGGTCGACGTGCTCGTGGAGATGGGCCTTGGCGATGAAGTGGGCGGTGATCGGCGCGGTCAGGAACAGGAACACGCTGATCAGCAGTTCGTGGATCGACAGCCGGTCCTCGATGCCGAAGAAGAACAGCATCGACGCCGCCAGCGCGCCGCCGACGCCGAGCGTGGTCGCCTTGGTCGGGGCATGCAGGCGGGTGAGCAGGTCGGGGAGCTTGACCAGGCCGATCGAGCCGACGAGGGCGAACACGCCGCCGAGCACGATCAGCGCGGCGATCGCCAGTTCGAGCAGGAAGTTCATCGCCGCCTCATTCGATGACGTCGCCGCGCAGGATGAAGCGGCAGTAGGCGACGGTGGAGATGAAGCCGAACATCGCGAACAGCAGCGCGGCCTCGAAGAACATCGTGGTGCGCTGCTCGATGCCGAACAGGATGATCAGGGCGATGGCGTTGATCACCATGGTGTCGACCGCCAGCACCCGGTCCATCACCGTGGGTCCGCGCCACAGGCGCCACAGGTTCAGCAGCAGGGCCAGCGAGACGGCGAAGAAGCCGAAGTCGAGGGCAGGCTCGATCATGGAAAGATCTCCTTCAGGCGGGCCTCGTAGCGCTCTTTCATCTGGCGCACCGCATCCTCCGCGTCGGGCGCGTCGAGGCAGTGCACGAGCAGGCTGCGGCCGTCGGCGGAGAGGTCGCAGGACACCGTGCCCGGGGTCATCGTGATCGTCCCGGCGAGCATCGTGATCGCCTCGGGCGAGCGCAGCTCCAGCGGCAGCGCGACCCAGCGCACGCGCAGGCGCTCGTTGCGGCGGAACAGGATCAGGCGCGCGACCTGGAGGTTGGCGACGATCACGTCCCACAGCACCAGCGCGGAGTAGGACAGCACCTTGCGGTAGGCGCGCACCGGCGGGCGCCCGGGCCAGAAGTCGCTGGTGGCGATCGGGATCAGCAGCCCCAGGCCCAGGCCGACGAGCAGCCCGCCGACGCTGAAACTGTTGAGCAGCAGCATCCACAGCGCCACCAGCACCAGCGTCAGCAGCGGATGCGGCAGCCAGCGCGCAGCCCGGCTGCGCCCGCCCCCGGCGGCAGAGTTGCGGCTCATCGGTGGGGTCCTCCCGCGGCGCCGAGCACCGCCTCGATATAGCCCGCCGGGGCGTAGAGCTGCGCCGCGGTGAGTTCCAGCCAGCGATGCAGCGGGCCGGCGAAGACGGTCAACGCCACCAGCCCGGCGAGCAGGCTGCCGACCGCAACGAAGGGCAGCGCCGGTGCCGGACGGTAGGCCGGAGGCCCCGCCTCAAGCGCGCTGCACTTCCAGAACAGCAGGCTGCCGGCACGCGAAAAGCCAACGATGGCGATCAGCGAGGTGCCCAGGATCAGGCTCCAGAACCAGCCCGCCTGGGTGGCGGTGCGCGCGCCGTCGAGGATCAGCAGCTTGCCGATGAAGCCCGACAGCGGCGGCATCCCGGTGATGCCGATGGCGGCGACGAAGAACAGGCCGGCGACCAGCCCCCCCTGCGCCAGCCGCGGGGCGAGGTCGAAACGGTCGCGGTGCACGCCGCGGCGCTCGGCCACCAGGTCCGCGATCAGGAACAGGGCCGCGGCGGCGAGGGTGGAATGGAGCAGGTAGTAGAGCGCGGCGGCGGTCGCCTGCACGGTGAACAGCGCCACCGTCGCCAGCAGCATGCCCATCGAACCGATCACCGCGAAGCTCGCCATCTGCCCCAGGCTGCGCGCCGCGAGCACGCCGAGCATGCCCAGCACCAGGGTCAGCAACCCGGCCGGCAGCAGCCAGGGTGCGGCCAGCCAGGCCGCGCCGCCGGCCTCGGCGCCGAAGGCGAGGATGTACAGGCGGAGGATCGAATAGGCACCGACCTTGGTCATGATCGCAAACAGCGCCGCCACCGGTCCCGGCGCATTGGCATAGGTGCCGGGCAGCCAGAAGTGCAGCGGCACCAGCGCCGCCTTGAGCGCGAACACCAGCAGCAGCAGCACCGCCCCGGTGTGGAGCAAGGCCTGGTCGGCGGCGGCGACCTGCGGCACCTTGAGCGCCAGGTCGGCCATGTTGAGGGTGCCGGTGACGCTGTAGATGAGGCCGACGGCGATCAGGAACACCGAGGAGCCGATCAGGTTCGCCACCACGTACTGCACTCCGGCCTTCACCCGCAGCCCGCCGCCGCCATGCACCATCAGGCCGTAGGAGGCGATCAGCAGGACCTCGAAGAACACGAACAGGTTGAAGAAGTCGCCGGTCAGGAAGGCGCCGTTGAGGCCCATCAGCTGGAACTGGAACAGCGGATGGAAGTGCCGCCCGCGCTCGTCCCAGCCATTGACCGCGTAGCCCAGCACTGCCAGCCCGAGCACCGCGGTCAGCACCAGCATCAGCGCCGCCAGGCGATCGAGCGCGAGCACGATGCCGAACGGCGCCGGCCAGGCGCCGAGGGCATAGACGCGGACCTCGCCATCGGCCGACATCACCAGCAGCGCGAGGCCGGCCGCGAGCAGCAGCACGCCCGAGGCGAGGGCGAAGATGCGCGCCAGCAGCACGTCGTGGCGGACGGCGATGACGAGCACGGCACCGACCACCGCCGGCAGCAGGATGGGCAGGATCAGCCAGTGGTTCATCGCCGCTCTCCGCCAGCGGCCCGGCGCGGGCGCTGCTTCCAGTCGTCGACGCGGGCTTCGGGGTCGGCGTCGCCGGGCAGATCGACGTGGTCGTTGCCGGTTTCGAGGTAGGCGCGCAGCGCCATCACCACGATCACCGCGGTCATGCCGAAGGAGATCACGATCGCGGTCAGCACCAGCGCCTGCGGCAGCGGGTCGACGTAGCCGATCGCCTCGGCGCCGATCACCGGCGGCCGATTCACCGCCAGCCGGCCGGTGGCAAAGAGGAAGAGGTTGACCGCATAGGTCAGCAGCGACAGGCCGAGCACCACCGGGAAGGTGCGCGCGCGCAGCACCAGGTAGAGGCCGGCGGCGGTCATCGCGCCGATCGCGGTGGCGACGAGAAATTCCATTCAGTTCTGCTCCTGGGGCGGGACCGCGCTCGGGTCGATGTCCATCGGCGCCTTGTTCACCGGCAGGTGGCCGGCGCGCCGGCCCATCCGCGACAGGTTGGCGAGGGCGAGCATGACCGCGCCGACCACGGTCAGGAACACCCCGGTATCGAAGGCCATCGCGCTCGCCAGCTCGAACTCGCCGACCAGCGGCAGGTGGAAATGGCCGAAGGTGGAGGTCAGGAAGGGCTGGTCGAGCACCATCGCGCCGATGCCGGTGACGGCGGCGATCAGCACCCCGGCGCCGATCAGGGCGTGGTAATCGACCTTGACCCGCTGCGCCGCCCAGCCGAAGCCGCTTGCCATGTACTGCATGATCAGCGCGATCGACACCACGAGCGCGGCGATGAAGCCGCCACCGGGCTGGTTGTGGCCGCGCAGGAAGATGTAGGCCCCGACCAGCAGCGCCAGCGGCAGCATCACCCGGGTCGCCACCACCATGATCATCGGGTGGCGGTCGACCGACACCGGCAGATCCGGCGTCCACGCGCTCAGCCGGCGCCCGACGCGGCCGTGCAGCGCGCCGTCGAGGAGCGCGTAGATGGCGAGCGCGGCGATGCCGAGGACGGTGATCTCGCCGAAGGTGTCGAAGCCGCGGAAGTCGACCAGGATCACGTTCACCACGTTGGTGCCGCCTCCGCCCGAAACCGCGTTTTCCAGGTAGTAGCCGGACAGCGAGCTGCCGTCGCGGGTCAGCATCGCCCAACTCGCCAGCGCCATCCCCAGGCCGGCGGCGCCGGCCAGCACGCCGTCGCGCAGATGGCGCAGCGGCTGGCGCTCGATGCTGGAGCTGAGCGGCCCTTCCTTGGGGAGGAAATACAGCGCCAGCAGGATCAGGATCACGGTGGCGACTTCGACCGAAATCTGGGTCAGGGCGAGGTCGGGCGCGGACAGGTAGAGGAAGGCGACGCAGACGATGAGGCCGACCGCCCCCACCGCCACCACCGCGAGCAGGCGCTTGCGATAGAGCAGGAGGGCGAGCGCGCAGCCGCCCAGCAGCAGCACCCAGGCGACCACCGCGACCGGCACCGCGGGCAGCAGCGCGCGCGTACCCGCGCCATGGGGCGCGGCGGAAAAGGCGGCAAAGCCGGCGGCGGTCACCGCCCCGACCAGGAACGCCACCGAGCGCTGCTGGGAACCGTTATGGACGCCGTGGATCAGCCGCCGGCTGCCCGCCACCGCGGCGGCGAGCACGCCATCGAAGATCGCCTTGGCCTCGGGATGGGCCCCCGCCTGCCACAGCGCGCGCAGCCGCGGATAGGCGACGAGGGCACCGCCGCCGACCGCCAGCGCGATCGCCGACAGGCCCAGCGCCGGGGTGAAGCCGTGCCACAGCGCGAGCTGGTAGTCGGGCGCCGCGCCGCCGGTGACCGCGCCCGACACCACCGCCACCAGCGGCCCGGCGAGGGTCTCGGGGAACAGCCCGATCAGCACCACCAGCGCCACCAGCAGCGCCGGCGGCAGCCACATCCCGGCGGGGGGGTCGTGCGGCGGGTGCGGGTAGTCGTCGCGCTTGGGGCCGAAGAAGACGTGCACGATGTAGCGCAGGGAATAGGCCACCGAGAAGCAGGCCGCGAGCGTGGCCAGCGCCGCCACCCCCCAGCCGTTGCCCAGCCACGCGGTCGCGGCCGCCTCGTGCAGCATCATCTCCTTGGAGAGAAAGCCGTTCAGCGGCGGCAGGCCGGCCATCGACGCCGCCGCCACCAGCGCCAGCGTCGCGCTCACCGGCATCAGCTGGAGCAGGCCGCCGAGGCGGCGGATGTCGCGGGTGCCGGCCTCGTGGTCGACGATCCCCGCGTTCATGAACAGCGCAGCCTTGAAGGTGGCATGGTTGAGGATGTGGAACACCCCGGCGACCGCCGCGAGCGGCGTGCCGAAGCCGAACAGCATCGTCACCAGGCCGAGATGGCTGACCGTGGAATACGCCAGCAGCCCCTTCAGGTCGTCCTTGAACAGGGCGATGAAGGCACCGATCAGCATCGTCAAGAGGCCGGTGGTGGCGACCAGGTAGAACCATTCCGCGGTGCCGGCGAGCACCGGCCACATCCGCGCGAGCAGGAACAGGCCGGCCTTCACCATGGTCGCCGAATGCAGGTAGGCCGACACCGGGGTGGGTGCCGCCATCGCGTGCGGCAGCCAGAAATGGAAGGGGAACTGGGCGCTCTTGGTAAAGCAGCCGCCGAGGATCAGCAGCAGCGCCGGCAGGTACAGCGGCGAGGCCTGGATCGCTTCCTTCTGCTGCAGGATGTCGGTGAGGTTGTAGGAGCCGGCGATCTCGCCCAGCATCAGCATCCCGGCGATCATCGCCAGGCCGCCGGCGCCGGTCACGGTGAGCGCCATGCGCGCGCCCTGGCGGCCTTCGGGGAGGTGCTTCCAGTAGCCGATCAGGAGGAACGACGACAGGCTGGTGAGCTCCCAGAACACCAGCAGCAGCAGGATGTTGTCCGACAGCACGATCCCCACCATCGCCCCCTGGAACAGCAGCAGGTAGCTGTAGAACGTCCCCATCGGGTCGTCCTTGGCGAGGTAGAAGCGGGCGTAGACGATGATCAGCAGGCCGATCCCCAGGATCAGCCCGGCAAAGAAGAAGCCCAGCCCGTCGAGGAAGAAGTTCGCCTCCAGGCCGAGCGCGGGCAGCCAGCTCCAGCCCGCGTGCACCACTTCACCGCGGAACACCGCCGGGGCGTGCGAGAGCAGCAGGGCGAAGGCGAGCAGGGTGAAGGCGAAGGTGGCGGTCGCACAGGCGTTGCGCCCGGCACGGATCATCAGCGCCGGGAGCAGCGCGCCGATAAAGGGCAACAGCACGACCAGGACAAGGTTCATCGATCAGTCCGCCGGCGCCGGACGGCGCCGATAGGTTGCACGGCAGGCCACGGCAGCGCCCGCCGGGACGGGGGCAGGCCGCGGCCGCGAAGATTCGGGGCAGAGTATATCGTCGTCGCCCCGTACTCACTACACGGCAATGCATTTCATTAGGCGAAATCAACCCGGGCGGTTACCATCCTCGTTCACCGCAACCCGAGTCAGCGCCACCGCCGTGCCCACGCCGAAGAACGATCCCGCCCCTCCTGCCAGCGAAGCCAAGAACCCGATCCAGGTCATCGACCGGATGATGAAGCTGCTCGAGGTGCTGGCCCAGCATGCCGACCCTGTGCCCTTGAAGCAGCTCGCGCTCGAGACCGGGCTGCATCCGTCCACCGCGCACCGCATTCTGGGGGCGATGACGCAGAGCGGCTTCGTCGAGCGCTCGGACGCCGGAGTGTATCGGCTCGGCATCCGCCTGCTCGAACTGGGCAGCCTGGTGAAGTCGCGCATTTCGCTGCGCGAGACGGCGATGCCGCTGATGCTCAGGCTGCACGCGGCGACCGGCGAGAGCGTCAACCTGGGGATCCGCGACGGCGACGAGATCGTCTATGTCGAGCGCACCTCGAGCGGACGCTCCTCGGTGCGCGTGGTGCACATCGTCGGCGCGCGCGCGCCGCTGCACACCACCGCCACCGGCAAGCTGTTCCTGGTCGAGGACGGGCTCGAGCGCATCCGCGACTACGCCCGCCGCACCGGCCTGCCGGCGTCCACGGCGGCCTCGATCACCTCCCTGCCCGCACTCGAAAAGGAGCTCGACCGCGTCCGCCGCCATGGCGTCGCCTTCGACCTCGACGAAGTGGAACCGGGGGTGCGCTGCATCGGCGCCGGCATCCGCGACGACTCCGGCGCGCTGATCGCCGGCCTGTCGCTGTCGACCCCGTCCGAGCGCTTCAACCCCGACTGGGCCCCCCTGGTGCGCGAGACCGCGGACGAAATCTCCCGCGCCCTGGGCCACGCCCCGCCGCACGCCGGCTGAACCGGCGCCGCGGCGGCTTCGCGCCCCGGCGGTGCGACCTCAGGCGGCGGCGCCCATCCGGGCGACCGCGGCACGCCCCAACTCGAAGGCCTGGCGGTTGAGGTCGACGAGCGCCGGCTTGCGCACGCCGAAGCGCGCCAGCACCGCGTTGCGCAGCACGTCGGCGGGAAAGGGCAGGCGGTCGGACATCGCCCCCAGCATCACGGTGTTGCCCAGGCGGATGTTGCCCAGCTGGAGCGCGAGCGCGCTGGCGTCGAAGTCGGACACTTCGACCCCCAGCGCGCGCATTTCGGCGATCGGATCGGCCGGGTAGTCGTAGAGGCCGATGGTGACCACCGGCGGCACGAAGCGCCCCTGGTTCACCAGGGCGACGCCGCCCGGCTTCAACATGTGGGACCAGCGCAAGGCTTCGGCGGCCTCGAAGCCGACCAGCAGGTCGGCCTCCCCGGGCACGATCTGCGGCGACAGCACCTGGGGGCCGAAGCGCAGGTGCGAGGTCACCACCCCGCCGCGCTGGCTCATGCCCGCAACTTCGGTCTTCTTGACGTCGAAGCCGAGCGACAGCGCCGCCTCGGCGAGGATTTCGGTGGCGGTCATCACGCCCTGGCCGCCGATGCCGCAAACCGCGATGTTGGTGATGGTCATGGTCGGTTCCTCAGATCTTCGCGTGCAGGAATTTCACCGGATGCTCGGGCGCGGCATGGACGATCGCCTCCGGCGCGCAGGGCTGCACGCACAGGCCACAACCGGTACACGCCGAAGTCTCGATGCGGGTGAAGGCGAGCTCGACTTCCTTGCCGGAAGGCTTCACTTCCTTCGCCCGGCGGGTGACGTGGATCGCCGGACAGCCGACGTCGAGGCAGTTGCCGCAGCCGGTGCACTGGTCGGCGATGACCTTGTAGGGCTGGGCCGGCTGGTAGTCGTCGATCAGCACGCACGGGCGGTTGGTGATGATCACCGAAGGCTCGCGGACCTTGGTCTCCTCGCGCAGCGTCTTGAACAGCACCGGCAGCTGGTAGGGGTCGAGCACATGGATGCGCTCCTTGTTCACCCCCAGGGCTTCGCACAGCTTGGCGAAATCGATGCGCGGCACCGTCTCGCCGTGGATGTCGCGGCCGGTGCCCGGGTTGTCCTGGCCGCCGGTCATGCCGACCGCGCGGTTGTCGAGCAGCAGGACGGTGACGTTGCCCCGGTTCCAGGTGATGTCGAGCAGGCCCTGCATGCCCATGTGCATGAAGGTCGAATCGCCGATCACGGCGACCACGGACTTCTTCGCGTCGGCTTCACCGCGGCCCTTGTCCATGCCCAGCGCCACCCCCATCGACGCCCCCATCGAGATGCAGGTGTCGAGCGCATTCCAGGGCTGGCCCGCCCCCAGGGTGTAGCAGCCGATGTCGCCCGAGATGGTGATGTTGCGCAGCTGGGCAAGGGTGTAATAGATCCCCAGGTGGGGACAGGCGACGCACATCGTCGGCGGACGCGGGAACACCTGCTGTGGCGCCAGATGCGCCTTCGCCGGCACGGGTTCGCCGAGCAGGCGGGCGACCGCCGGGCGCAACACGTCGGGCGAGAGCTCGCCGACCCGGGGCAGCGTGTCCTTGCCGGAACAGGCGATGCCCGCGGCGCGCAGCTCGTTTTCGACCAGCGCCTCGGTCTCTTCGACCACCAGGAGCTGATCCACGCCGGCGGCCAGTTCGCGCACGCGCTCGAGCGGCAGCGGATAGGACTGGCCGAGCTTGAACACCGGCGCCGCGGGAAAGGCTTCGCGCACGTGCATGAACGCCGGCCCGGAGACGACGAAGCCGATGCGCCGGTCCTCGCCTGGCAGCAGCACGTTGAACGCGCTTTCCGTGCTCGCGGCACGCAGCGCCTCTTCGCGCTCGTGCATCCGCGCCACGCGCGGCTTGGCGTTGCCGGGCACCATCACCCAGCGCTGGGGGTCCTTGACGAAGCCGCCCGGTTCGTGGGTTTCGCGCTCGCCGGCGATCACCCGGCCCTTGACGTGGCAGATGCGGGTGGTCAGGCGCAGGATCGCCGGGCAGCAGAAGCGCTCCGACAGCGCGAACGCCGCGCGCGTCATGTCGTACGACTCCTGCGCGTCGGCCGGCTCGAACAGCGGCAGATGGGCGAAGCGTGCCCAGAAGCGCGAATCCTGCTCGTTCTGCGACGAGGACATGCCGACGTCGTCGGCCACGGCGATCACCAGGCCGCCTTCGGTGCCGGTGACGGTCATCGTCATCAGCGCATCGGCGGCGACGTTGAGTCCGACGTGCTTCATCGCACAGAACGCGCGCGCGCCCACCATGGAGGCGCCGAGCGCCACTTCGAGCGAGACCTTCTCGTTGATCGACCACTCGGTGTACAGGTCCGGATAGCGCGCGAGCACCTCCAGGATCTCGGTCGACGGCGTGCCCGGATAGGCGGCGGCGACGCGGCAGCCGGCGTCGCGCACGGCGAGCGCAACGGCGTCGTTACCGGACAGGAACAAGCGGCTCGGGGCCGGTTCGGGGAGGGCTGCACCCATGGAAGCTTCCTCTCGTCAGTCGTTTCGTAAGTCGAACCCGCGAGTCTAGTCGGCGCATCCGTGCCTCCGATTGATCTTGGTCAACCGGGTGCACGGACGCGCCGGCCAGCGGGGGTCCCTGAAACGGGGAGGAAGTGGCGGGCCGCAGCGCCGGCGCGCGTCCTGCGCGCGAGCGCCGGCTAGCCGCCGGAGAGGTGCCGCGCCGACGCCAGACGCTGGGGCAGCATCTGCTCGAGCCACTTGCGCACGCGCTTGGCGTCGGCGGTGCGGGTGTAGCGCCCGGCCGAATCCATCAGCACCATCACCACCGGCTGCTGGTTCAGCCAGGTCTGCATCACGAGGCAGCGGCCGGCCTCGGAAATGTAGCCGGTCTTCGACACGCTGATCGCCCATTCCGGGCTCTTCACCAGCGCGTTGGTGTTGCCGAAGCGCATCGAATGGCCGCGCACGGCGACGTAGCGCTCGGGCGCGGTGGAAAACTCGCGGATCAGCGCGTAGGACGAGGCCGCGGACACCAGCCGGGCGAGGTCGCGCGGGCTGGAGACATTGGCCGGGTTGAGGCCGGTGCTGTCGTGGAAGCGGGTGCTCCACAGCCCGAGCAGGCGGGCCTTGACGTTCATCGCCTCGATGAAGGCGTGCTCACCGCCCGGGTAGTTGCGTGCCAGCGCGGAGGCGGCGCGGTTTTCCGACGACATCAGCGCCAGGTTCAGCATTTCCTCGCGCGTCAGCGCGGTGCCGAGCGACAGGCGCGAGCCGGTGCCTTTCAGGTGGTCGATGTCGTCGCCCGTGATGCTCAGGCGCTCGGAGAGGCTCTGCCCGGCATCGAGCACCACCATCGCGGTCATCAGCTTGGTGATCGAGGCGATCGGCAGCACCGCGCCGCCATTGCGCTCGAGCAACACCTCGCCGGTATTCTGGTTGACCACGTAAAACGCGCTCGAGCCCAGCTCCGGCAGCGCGCCGGCGGAGTCCGCGCCCTCCTTGCCGTGGTCGAGGGCGGCGGCCGCTGGCGCGGTGATGGTTTTTTTCGCTGCAGCCCGCACCGCCGCGGGCTTCTTCGCTTTTGCCCCGGCCTTCTTCTTGGTTACGGCGCGTTTCGCCGACGGCTTGGCTGCGACCTTCGGCTTGGCGCTGCTTTTTGCAGCCGCGTGCTTGCTCGCCGGCGCACTGCTGGCGGAAGTCGATGCCGCACCGACCACCCCGGTTTGGAGCGCAAACAGCGCTGCGAACACAGCGCCGAGGAATCTGAGCTTCATGGTCGACAGCCCGGTGAAGGATTGCGGAATGTTTCTATTTAAAAAATAAGCAGATACAAATTTATTTTCAAGTATTTTCGAAATCTGCCGGGAAATTTTCCCACATTCCGCTCCTGCCCGCCCTGACGCGCATCGAAAATACGCCGATGCGCGCCGGAAGCAGAAGGCTCAGCCGGCCTGCCCGGCCTCCACCACCGTCAATGCAGTCATGTTGATGATGCGGCGCACCGTCGCCGAGGGGGTGAGGATATGCACCGGCTTCGACGCCCCGAGCAGGATCGGGCCAACCGTCATGCCCTCGCCGGCGGCGTTCTTGAGCAGGTTGAAGGCGATGTTGGCCGCATCGAGGGTGGGGAAAATGAGCAGGTTGGCGTCCTCGCGCATCCTCGCGTTGGGGAATATCTGCAGCCGGTGCTTCGCATCCAGCGCCGCGTCGCCCTGCATTTCGCCTTCCACCGGCAAGCCGGGATGCTCGGCGTGGAGGGTGCGCAACGCCGCCCGCATCTTCTCCGCGGTGGGCGAGTCGGCCGCACCGAAGGACGAGTGCGACAGCAGCGCCACCCGCGGCTCGATGCCGAAGCGTTTCATTTCCTCGGCGGCAAGCAGGGTCATCTCGACGATCTGCGCCGGCGTCGGATCGTAGTTCACGTAGGTGTCGGCGAGGAACAGGGTGCGCTCGGGCAGGTTCAGCAGATTCACCGTGTACAAGTGATTCACCCCCTCGCGGCGGCCGAGCACGGTCTCGACGAACTCGCGGTGCAGGCGGTGCATGCCGTAGGTGCCGCAGATCAGGCCGTCGCCGTAGCCGAACTTGAGCAGCAGCGTGCCGATCAGCGTGGTGCGCCGGCGCACTTCCTTCTTGGCGTATTCCACCGACACCCCGCGGCGCTCCATCAGGCCGTGGTAGTGCTGCCAGAGCTCGTTGAAACGCGGGTCCGAATCGGGGTTGACGAGTTCGAAATCGCTATCGACGGCGATGCGCAGCCCGAAGCGCTCGATGTTGTGCATCACCACGTCCGGGCGGCCGATCAGGATCGGGCGGGCGAGACCTTCGTCCACCACCTGCTGCACCGCGCGCAGCACCTTCTCCGATTCGCCCTCGGAGAAGATGATCCGCTTCGGATTCATGCGTGCGGCGGCGAACACCGGCTTCATGATCAGGCCGGAATGCCAGACGAAGTTGTTGAGCTGGCTGCGATAGGCGTCCCAGTCGCTGAGCGGGCGCGTGGCCACGCCCGAGGCGACCGCCGCTGCGGCGACCGCGGGCGCGATCTTGACGATCAGGCGCGGATCGAAGGGGCGCGGGATGATGTACTCGGGGCCGAAACCGCCCACTTTCTCACCGTAGGCGGCGGCGACGATGTCGCTCTGCTCGACGCGCGCCAGTTCGGCGATCGCCTTCACCGCGGCAAGCTGCATCGCGTCGGTGATCGTGGTCGCGCCGACGTCAAGCGCGCCACGGAAGATGAAGGGAAAGCACAGCACGTTGTTGACCTGGTTCGGGTAGTCCGAACGGCCGGTGGCAATGATCGCATCGCCGCGCACCGCCTTGACCTCTTCGGGGAGGATCTCCGGGGTCGGGTTGGCGAGCGCGAGGATCAGCGGATTCGCCGCCATCTTCGCCACCATCTCGCCCTTGAGCACGCCGCCGGCCGACAGGCCGAGGAAGACGTCGGCGCCGTCGATGACTTCGGCGAGCTTCCTGGCCTCGGTCTTCTTCGCGTAGCGTGCCTTGATCGGGTCCATCAGCGCGCTGCGGCCCTCGTAGACCACGCCCTCGATGTCGGTGACCCAGATGTTGTCGACCGGCACCCCGAGCTTGACCAAGAGGCCGAGGCAGGCGAGCGCCGCGGCGCCGGCGCCGGAGGTCACCAGCTTGACCTTCTTGAGGTCCTTGCCCTGCAGGTGGAGGCCGTTCAGCACCGCGGCGCCGACCACGATCGCGGTGCCGTGCTGGTCGTCGTGGAACACCGGGATCTTCATCCGCTCGCGCAGCTTCTGCTCGATGTAGAAGCACTCGGGGGCCTTGATGTCCTCGAGGTTGATGCCGCCGAAAGTGGGCTCGAGCGCGGCGATCATGTCGATCAGCTTGTCGGCGTCGGGCTCGTCGATCTCGAGGTCGAACACGTCGATGCCGGCGAACTTCTTGAACAGCACCCCCTTGCCTTCCATCACCGGCTTCGCCGCGAGCGGGCCGATGTTGCCCAGGCCGAGTACCGCGGTGCCGTTGGTGACGACGCCGATCAGGTTCGAGCGCGCGGTCAGCTCGGCGGCCTGCGCCGGGTCCTCGACGATCGCGTCGCAGGCCGCGGCCACGCCGGGCGAGTAGGCCAGCGACAGGTCGCGCTGGTTGGACAGCACCTTCGTCGGCATCACCGAGATCTTCCCGGGGCGCGGGTAGCGGTGGTAGTCGAGGGCCGCGGTGCGAAGCAGTTCATCCATGAGTGTCCTCCCGTCTCGTCGTTGGAGTGCCGTGCGCCAGAAGTGGAAGCTGCCGCGCCGGCGAGCGCGCAGCCCCGATCCCGGTTGCGCCAGGCTGCAAAGGATAACGCGGATCACGCATCTTCCGCATTACGAAAAACAAAATTGCGATGTGAAAACAGACCGTTTCAGTTTCATACAGAATCTGATCAACGATCGTCGCCCCGCCATTCATCGAAGCCCTCCGGTCATGGCATAATCACGGGCTTTCGCCGATTGCGGTTTACCCTCGGGACCGCCGCGGTCGCGTAAACGGGCGCCGCCGCGCCCGTGCAGCCCGCCGGCCAGGCGGCCTCCTCCTGCAGCGCTGGCCGACCGACGGGGATGGTTTTGCACCACAGCACACGGGAGAGCTGTAAATCATGACTCAAAGCCACGCCACGGCGGCCATTGCCGCCGCACCCGACTATGTTCGCCACGAAGGCCTCAAGAAGTGGGTCGGCGAAATCGCCGCGCTCACCGAGCCCGATCGTGTCGTCTGGTGCGACGGCTCCCAGGAAGAATACGACCGCCTGTGCGCTGAGATGGTCGCCTCCGGCATGCTGATCAAGCTGAACCCGGAAAAGCGCAAGAATTCCTACCTCGCCTGCTCCGACCCCTCGGACGTCGCCCGCGTCGAAGACCGCACCTTCATCTGCTCGCAGAACCAGGCCGACGCCGGCCCCACCAACAACTGGGAAGACCCGAAGGTCATGCGTGGGACCCTGAACGACCTGTTCAAGGGCTCGATGCGCGGGCGCACGATGTACGTGGTGCCGTTCTCGATGGGGCCGCTCGGCAGCCCGATCGCCCACATCGGCATCGAAATTTCCGACAGCCCCTACGTCGCCACCAACATGCGCACGATGACGCGCATGGGTCGCGGCGCGATCGAGGTGCTCGGCACCGACGGCGACTTCGTCCCCTGCGTGCATAGCGTCGGCGCCCCGCTCGCCCACGGCGAGAAGGACAGCCGCTGGCCGTGCAACCCGACCACCAAGTACATCGTGCACTTCCCCGAGACGCGCGAGATCTGGTCCTACGGCTCGGGCTACGGCGGCAATGCCCTGCTCGGCAAGAAGTGCTTCGCCCTGCGCATCGCCTCCACCATGGCGCGCGACGAAGGCTGGCTCGCCGAGCACATGCTGATCCTCGGCGTCGAGTCGCCCGAAGGCGAGAAGACCTACGTCGCCGCCGCCTTCCCGTCGGCCTGCGGCAAGACCAACTTCGCCATGCTGATCCCGCCGAAGTCCTTCGACGGCTGGAAGATCTCCACCGTCGGCGACGACATCGCCTGGATCAAGCCGGGCAAGGACGGCAAGTTCTACGCCATCAACCCCGAAGCCGGCTTCTTCGGCGTCGCCCCGGGGACGTCGGAAAAGACCAACTACAACGCGATGGCGACGCTGAAGGAAAACATCATCTTCACCAACGTCGCCCTGACCGACGACGGCGACGTGTGGTGGGAAGGCATGTCCAAGGAAGCCCCGGCGCACCTGATCGACTGGCAGGGCAAGGACTGGACGCCGGAAATCGCCAGGGAAACCGGGCGCAAGGCGGCGCACCCGAACTCGCGCTTCACCGCCCCGGCCGGCCAGTGCCCGTCGATCGACCCGGCCTGGGAAGACCCCGCCGGGGTGCCGATCTCGGCCTTCATCTTCGGCGGCCGTCGCGCCACCACCGTGCCGCTGGTGTACCAGGCGTTCAACTGGAACTACGGCGTCTACATGGCCGCCACCCTGGGTTCCGAAACCACCGCCGCAGCCTTCGGCGCACAGGGCGTGGTCCGGCGCGACCCGTTCGCGATGCTGCCGTTCTGCGGCTACCACATGGGCGACTACTTCAACCACTGGCTGAAGATGGGTCACGTGGTCGAGAACACGCCGAAAATCTTCTGCGTGAACTGGTTCCGGATGAACGAGAAGGGCGAATTCATGTGGCCCGGCTTCGGCGAGAACATGCGCGTACTGAAGTGGATCGTCGACCGCTGCAAGGGCCGCATCTCCGCCAAGGAGACCGCGCTCGGCTGGATGCCGCGCTTCGAGGATCTGGACTGGACCGGAGCGGACGTCACCCGCGAAGAGTTCGATGCCCTGACCCAGGTCGATGCACAGGCGTGGAAGAGCGAGCTGAACCTGCACAAGGAATGGTTCGACAAGCTGCAAGACCGTCTGCCGCGCCAACTGGTCCTGAAGCGCGAGCTGTTCGAACTGGCGCTGAACGCCGACTGACCCGCGCCGCAGGCGCAGTCGTCAAAAAAGCGCCGCATGCGGCGCTTTTTTCGTTTTTTCGTCCCCGTGCAAGCGCGTTGCGGCAAGCGGGGCGGCGGCGGGATCAGCTCGCCTGCCCGGCCTCGCCGCGCGTGCCGGCGCTGCGCCCGGCGATCGTCATCAGGCGCTTCTTCAGCGCCATGACCTTGCGCGTGTAGCGTGCGTTGGGGTCCTTGAGGGCGCCGTTGTAGTACTGCAGCGCGCGCTGCATGCTGCCGTAGCGCTGCAAGCCTTCGTGCAGCACAAGGGTGCCGACGCGTACATTCACTTTCGGGTCGAACAAGGCGTTTTTACTGCGCTGCGGGCCGATCTTGTCCTGGTGATAGCGCGGAATCACCTGCATCAGCCCCTGCGCGCCCATGTTGCTGACCGCGCGCGGATTGAAGCTGGACTCCACCGCCATGATCGCGACGATCAGCAAGGGATCGAAGCCGAGTTCCTGCGCCGAAGTCTCGGCCGCGACCAGTGCGGGAACGAGGGCGGTTTCGGAAACCCGGTAGGTGTCGGCGATCCAGTCGCGCACCCGGGCCATCTCGGTCGACAAATCATCGGCTGCGCGCGCAAAAGGATCGGCCGCCAGCGCATCGAGCCCCCGCACCCTGACCAGCGAGCGTCCCGCGCCCGCCGCCTGGACCGGAGCGGGCGCCAGCTGGACGGCCGCACTCAGCGGCGCGGCGCGCTCGGCTGGCGCCGGCGCGGTGTCCGCAAAGACCGTGGAAAACCGCGCGTGCCCGGCGGCATCGTCCTGACCGGCCATCTGCGCCATGCCCAGCAGGCCGAAGGAAAGAACCGCGGCGTGCGCCATGCTGAGCACGGCGCCGCCCGTCTCGCGGGCGAGCGTATCGAATCGAGTTGCGTGTTTCATGGTGTCCTCCATGCTGTGGCCGGAGCCGCTGCCTGAGGAGCCTCCCGTATCGGGGGATCCGAATCGCCCTGCACGGTAGGCAGGGCGAGCGCCATGCAGCGGATGGGCCGCAGTGGCGGGCAGACATGCTCGGTCGCCAGTAGGTGTCAAGCCCATCGCCGCAACCAGACGACGGGCCCCGCGGTGCGTGCGTCCATGAAACTGCGTCTCCCCTGCGAGGAAGGCGCCGCACCGTAACGAGTAGAAATACCGGAACAGGCCGGAATAGAAATGCTGCATAGCAACAGGGAGCGGATTTTATTGTCCAGCAAACATTTTGTCAAAACATATCTGCTGCCGCCCGGCCTTCCTCCCCCTCCCCCGCTAGATCCGCCGCCCCAGCGCGCGCGCGAGCGCCGCCCAGTCGAAGCAGGGTCCGGGGTCGGTTTTACGGCCCGGCGCGATGTCCGAATGCCCGACCACGCCCTCGACCGGGTAGCGCCGGCACAACATCCGGAGCAGATCGGCCAGGCGCCGGTACTGCGCCGGCTCGAAAGACCGGGTGTCGCAGCCTTCGAGTTCGATGCCGACGGAAAAGTCGTTGCAGCACTCACGCCCTTCCCAGCACGACACGCCCGCATGCCAGGCACGCCGGTCCGGATCGACGAACTCGATCAGCCCCCCGTCGCGGCGGATGAAGTAATGCGCCGATACCCGCAGACCGTGGATGGCGGCGTAATAGGGATGGGCTGCGGGGTCGAGCGTATTGGTAAACAGCTGCTCGACTCCGGGGCCGCCGAACTCGTCGGGCGGCAGGCTGATCGCGTGGATCACGACCAGACGGACCGTTTCGCCCTCGGGGCGGGCATCGTGGTTGGGCGAATCAACCCGGCACCACGCGCCGGCAGCGCCGCGCCCGGCACTGCGCCAGGAGGCACCATCGGGCACAGGCAAGGGCAGCGGAACCCGCGTGCGCACTTCGTCGATCGGCTTTTTCGTCACTGCCCGGGATCTCCGGCACCGCTCTGCGTGGGACCGACAGCCTATGCGGAGCGGGCCGCCGGCAGCAAGCGCTGTCAACAAGACTTGCACATTCACGCCGCCGGACCGCCACGCCCCCACCCGCACCCCTCGCGGAAACACCAACCTTGACTTTTCCACCCCCTTCGCAAAGAATGACTGAACGGTCATTCATATTTGCTGCCTGCCCATTCCGGACTCCCGGTAACGGCTGCGCCAGCAGGAGGGAGGAAGGTCGCCATGCAAACGGTATCAAACGTTGAATCACCGGCAGTGAAGCGGGTTGCCGGCTACTGCTACCAGTGCGTGGCCGGACCGGATCTGTTCAAGGTCAAGGTCGAAGACGGCGTGGCGACCGCGATCGAGCCCAACTTCGACGCCGAAGGCGTGCACCCGGCCGACGGCCGGGTCTGCGTCAAGGCCTTCGGCCTGGTACAGAAGACCTACAACCCGAACCGCGTGCTGAGCCCGATGAAGCGCACCAACCCGAAGAAGGGGCGCGACGAAGACCCCGGCTTCGTGCCGATCTCGTGGGACGAGGCGCTCGACATGATCGCCGCCAAGCTCAACACGGTGTGCGCGAACGGGCTGCTCGACACGTCCGGCTACCCGCGCGTGGCGGCGAGCTTCGGCGGCGGCGGCACCCCCACCGCCTACATGGGCACCTTCCCCGCCTTCCTTTCCGCCTGGGGGCCGGTCGACCTGAGCTTCGGCAGCGGCCAGGGGGTCAAGTGCACCCACTCCGAACACCTCTACGGCGAGCTCTGGCACCGCGCCTTCACCGTCTGCCCGGACACCCCGCGCACAAAATACGTCGTCTCCTTCGGCAGCAACATCGAGGCCTCCGGCGGCGTGTGCGGCGTCTGGCGCCACGCCGCGGCACGCGTCGAGCAGGGCATCAAGCGCGTCCAGGTCGAGCCCCACCTGTCGATCACCGGCGGCTGCTCGGCCGAGTGGGTGCCGATCAAGCCCAAGACCGACCCCGCGTTCATGCACGCGATGATCCACGTGATGCTGTTCGAGAACGCGCGCACACGCCTGGACATCGACTTCCTCAAGCACATGACCGCTTCGCCCTACCTGGTCGCGCCCAACGGCTACTACCTGCGCGATCCGGACACGCGCAAGCCGCTGGTGTGGGACCTGAAGCGCGCCGCCGCGGTGCCGTTCGACACCGCGGACACCGACCCCGCGCTGGAAGGCTGTTTCGCCGCCAACGGCCTCGAACTCGGCGCCGACGGCGAGCGCTTCGAGCACACCGGGGTCAGCGTCAGCACCGCGTTCGGCAAACTCCTCGAACACGAGCGCGAATTCACCCCGGAATGGGCGGCGAAGGTTTGCGACGTCCCCGCCGGCACCATCCGCCGCGTCGCCAACGAATACCTCGACCACGCCCAGATCGGCGCCACCATCGAGATCGAAGGCCGCACCCTGCCCCTGCGCCCGGTGGCGATCACCCTGGGCAAGACCGTCAACAACGGCTGGGGCGGCTACGACTGCTGCTGGGCGCGCACCCTGATGGCCTGCCTGGTCGGCGCCCTCGACGTCCCCGGCGGCACGCTGGGCACCGCGGTGCGCCTGAACCGCCCCGCCAACGACCGCCAGAGCAGCGCCAAGCCCGGCCCCGACGGCTTCATGGACTACCCGTTCAACCCCACCGACAAGGAAAACTGGGTCTCCCGCCCGCAGATCCGCAACGCCAACCGCACCCTCGTGCCGCTGGTGGCGAACTCGGCCTGGAGCGCGGCGCTCGGCCCCACCCACCTCGCCTGGATGCAGCAGGTGCAGGGCTTCGAGCACTTCCCCGAGCCGACCCAGCCCGAGGTCTGGTTCTTCTACCGCACCAATCCGGTGATCTCGTTCTGGGACACCCCCCAGGTGGCGAAGACGCTGGAGCGCTTTCCGTTCGTCGTCGCGTTCACCTACACCCGCGACGAGACCAACCACTTCGCCGACATCCTGCTGCCCGACTGCACCGACCTCGAAGGCCTGCAGCTGATGCGCATCGGCGGCACCAAGTACGTCGAGCAATTCTGGGATCAGCAGGGCTTCGCCCTGCGCCAGCCGGCGGTTTCACCGCAGGGCGAGGCGCGCGACTTCACCTGGATCACCACCGAGCTGGCGCGGCGCACCGGCGTACTCGAAAACTACAACAAGGCGATCAACAAGGGCGCCGCCGGGGTGCCGCTGAAAGGGGCGGACTACGACTACTCGCTGCCCCTCGACCAGGCCCACAGCGTGGAGACGATCTGGGACGCCAGCTGCCGCGCCGCCAGCGCCGAACTCACCGGCGGCACCGAGGACCACGGCCTCGACTGGTGGCGCGAGCACGGCTTTCGCACCATCGGCTTCCCGCGCCTGCAGTGGTATCTCTACCCCCACCTGGTCGATCACGGCCTGCGCTTCGAGATGCCCTACCAGGAGCGCATCCTGCGCGTCGGCACCGAGCTCGGCCGCCGCCTCCACGAAGCCGGCATCCAGTGGTGGGACCGCCAGCTCGACGAATACCGCCCGCTGCCCGAGTTCCACGATTTCTCGCACCTGATCAAGGACGCGGTGATCTCCAACCTCGGCGGGCGCGAGGAAGACTTCCCGTTCTGGCTGCTGACTTCGCGCAGCATGCAGTACGCCTGGGGCGGCAACGTCAGCCTGCAGATGGTGCGCGAAGTCGCCGCCAACGTCGCCGGCCACCGCGGCGTGATCATGAACCCCGCCTCCGCGGCAAAGCTCGGCATCGAGGACGGCGACCTGATCGAAGTGCGCTCGCCGCTGCGCGCCACCCGCGGCCGCGTGGTGCTGCGCCAGGGCATCCGCCCCGACACCTTGCTGATGATCGGCCAGTTCGACCACTGGGCGACGCCGACGGCGAAGGACTTCAAGGTCACGAGCATGAACAGCCTGGTGCCGATGCTGCTCGACCTCACCGACGCCACCGGCTCGGCCGGCGACATCGTGCCGGTGGGGGTGAAGCGGGTCGGTGGCGGGCAATGACGGCGCGCGCACCCTGCCACCGCGCCAGGGGTTGGCATCTCCTGATCCGCTCCCCGTATCATGCGGGCTTTGCCATTGCGGCGGCGGAGTCCGCCGCCGCTCCGTAAAGGGAACCGGAACAATGTTTGGAGGCAGCGAGCGCGAGCTGATGCACACGCGACAGATCACCTGCCGCGCGTATCGGCGCAAGGACGGGCTGTGGGAAATCGAGGCCACGGTGACCGACGAAAAAGCCCATGAGATGGTGTTCCGCTCGCGCGAGTCGGTGCAGCCGGGGAGGAATCTCCACGACCTGACGATCGCCTTCCTGATCGACGGCGAGTTCACCATCCGCGACGTCGAGGCCCGGATGCAGACCGCCCCCTGGCCCACCTGTCCGGAAAGCCTGGCCGCCTACCGCCGCCTGATCGGCCTGCAGATCGGAGCGGGCTTCATGCGCCAGGTGCGCGAGCGCGTCGGCGGCGAGGAAGGCTGCGTGCACCTGACCGACCTCATCACCCAGGTCGGCAACACCTACACCCAGGCCTCCTGGCCGGACCGGATCGCCCGCCAGCTCGCGGCCGAACCCGACCCCCGGCGCTGGACCGACCCGCGCGTGACCGCCTTCGTCGGCGAGTGCAAGGCCTGGCGCCACGGCGGCGACACCGTGCGCCGCGAATATCCGGAACTGGCAAAGGACTGACGCCCCCACACGACCATGACTGAACAATACAAACCGACCGCCCCCGAACCCACCCACCCGGGCACCTTCTCCACCCCGATCGACGACCGCTACTTCGAGGACTACCTCCCCGGCGCCGTCCACCGCTTCGGCGAAATGCGGGTGACCGAACGGGAAATCATCGAGTTCGCCCGGCGCTACGACCCACAGGACTTCCACACCGACCCCGCCAAGGCTGCCGGCACGGTGTTCGGCGGCCTGATCGCCAGCGGCTGGATGACCTGCGGCCTGATGATGCGGATGTACGCCGAGCACTACCTGAGCGCCAACGCCAGCCTGTCCTCGCCCGGGCTCGACGAGCTGCGCTGGCTCGTGCCGGTGCGCCCGGACGACGTGCTGAGCACCCGGGTCACGGTGATCGAGGCGCGGCGCTCGGCGTCGAAGCCGGACCGGGGAATCGTGCGCTCGAAAATCGAAGTGCTCAACCAGCGCGGCGAAGTCGTGCTGAGCATGCTCGCGGTCAACCTGGTCGGCTGCCGGACCACCCCCGGGGCATGACGATCCGCGGGCCGAGGCCGTCGGCCGCGGCCTCTGCCCGATGCCGGCCGCAACGCCGGAACCGCCCCCGCCACGAAAAGGACCCCGCGTGCTCGCCAACACCCGAACCCTGCAGGTCGAATTCGGCCATTGTGATCCGTCCGGAATCGTCTTCAACCCGCATTACTTCGTCTGGTTCGATTTCTCGGTGCATGCCCTGCTCGGGCGCGCCGGGCTGACGCTGAAATCGATGATCGACGAGTTCGGCATCGACGGCATCCCCCTCGTCGACAACCAGGCCCGGTTCAAGGCGCCGTCCCGCTGGGGCGACGACATCGTCATCGAATCGAGGATTGCGGCGGTGCATCGCAGTGCGTTCGAGATCCGCCACCTCGTCCGCAACGGCGACACGATCGCGGTCGAATGCAGCGAAACCCGGGTCTGGACCGCGTTCGACCCCGAACAGGGGCGGATCCGGGCGAAGCCGCTGCCGCCGCGGATCGTCGCCCTGCTCTCGGGCGCGGCCCCCGGCGCCTGAAGCGCCCCGCCCGCGTTCTTCACCCCGCCGCCATCCGCAGGCGGCAGCCGTCGCGGGAGTCGGCCGCGGCGCCGGCGCGGGCGCGGGCGGTCAGAAATGGATCACGCTGCGGATGCTCTTGCCTTCGTGCATCAGCTCGAAGGCGCGGTTGATGTCCTCCAGCGCCATCGTGTGGGTGATGAAGTCGTCGAGCGGAATCTCGCCTCTTTGCGCCTTCTGCACGTAGGCCGGCAGCTCGGTGCGGCCGCGCACGCCGCCGAACGCGCTGCCGCGCCAGACCCGGCCGGTGACGAGTTGGAACGGCCGGGTGCTGATCTCCTGCCCGGCACCGGCGACGCCGATGATGGTCGATTCGCCCCAGCCCTTGTGGCAGCACTCGAGCGCGGCGCGCATCAGCCTGACGTTGCCGACGCATTCGAAGGAGTAGTCCACGCCGCCGTCGGTCAGGTCGACGATCACGTCCTGGATCGGCTTGTCGTGGTCGTTCGGGTTGACGAAATCGGTCGCGCCCAGCTTCTTCGCGATCTCGAACTTGCCCGGATTGATATCCACCGCAAGGATCCGCGCGGCCTTGGCCATGGTCGCACCGATGATCGCCGCCAGGCCGATGCCGCCGAGGCCGAAGATCGCCACCGTGGCGCCTTCTTCGACCTTGGCGGTGTTGAGCACTGCGCCGATGCCGGTGGTGACGCCGCAGCCGAGCAGGCAGACTTTTTCCAGCGGCGCGTCCCCGGGGATCTTCGCCAGCGCGATCTCGGGCACCACGGTGTATTCGGAAAAGGTCGACGTCCCCATGTAGTGGTAGATCGGCCGCCCCTGGTAGGAAAAGCGGGTGGTGCCGTCGGGCATCAGGCCCTTGCCCTGGGTCGCGCGCACCGCCTGGCAGAGGTTGGTCTTGCCCGACTTGCAGAACTTGCATTCACGGCACTCGGCGGTGTACAGCGGAATCACGTGATCGCCCACCGCGAGCGAAGTCACCCCCTCGCCGAGCGCCTCGACGATGCCGCCGCCCTCATGGCCGAGGATCGCCGGGAACACCCCTTCGGGGTCGTCGCCCGACAGCGTGTAGGCGTCGGTGTGGCAGACGCCGCTGGCGACGATGCGCACCAGCACTTCGCCCTTCTTCGGCGGCTCGACATCCACTTCGACGATCTGCAAGGGTTGGTTGGCCGCGAAGGCGACGGCTGCGCGCGATTTGATGGTCATGGCTCGGGACAGGGGCGGAGGGAAAGGTCGGGGCGGGATCGCTTCGTCCCTCGAATATAGCAGAGCGGATTCGGCGGCGGTCCCGGCGGCGCGCGCCGGCTGCCATCCCGGGCCGCCGCCCGGTTTGACGATCCGGCGCCAGCCGGTATCATGCCCGCCTTCTATGTTTGCACAAACATTAAAAATCCATCTGTGCGTGCGCTGCCGCGCGCCGGCTCCGCAACCGTCCCCGCCCGACGCCGACCTACAACCCGGAGAGCCCGCATGACCGGATCGATTCACCCCATCCCTTCCTTCGCCGCCGCGCTCGCGCTCGGCCTGGCGCCGCTGTGCGCGAACGCCGCAGACAACAGCGGTTTCAGCCTCTATGCATCGCTGCGCACCCAGATCGAATCGGTGGCGCCGGACCGCTCCAGCGCCTTCGATCGCTACCACGCGTTCCGTGACGCCTATTCCCGCTTCGGCATCCAGGGCACGCATACCGTCAATGAGCACCTGACCCTGTTCGGCCAGCTGGAAATGCCGCTCGACACCGCGAACCTGAGAGTCCGCGACCCCTACGACCAGGGCGGCGCCGGGCGCTCCAGCGGCGAGCGCTTCCGCCTCGCCCTGCTCGGCGTCCGCAGCGACCTGGGGACGCTGAGCTACGGCCAGCAATGGATGCCCTACTACAATGCGATCGCCGCCCCCGTCGATATGTTCAGTAGCTACTACAGCGGATTCGCCACCTATACCGTCTTCCGCCTGCGGGAAACCCTGGCTTACGTCAGTCCCGACCTGCACGGCCTGAGCTTCGCCATCGCCCGGGCGGCTGGCGACGGCAACCGCAGATCCACCTCCCGCATCGACGACGAACGGATACAGGCGAGCGCGACCTACGTCCTCGACGACACCCGGCTTGCCGTGGGGATGGACGACCGCGGCGATGCCGGGTACGGGCGGAACCGGCTGTACGGCCTGGCCCTCAGCCAGCGCCTGGGCAACCTTTATCTGGCGGCCAAATACGAGACCTTCGACACCGGCAACAAGTCGCCGGGCAGCTTTGCCCGCGACGGCAACGAGGCCATCAACCTCTTCGCCAGCTACACCGTCGGAAAAAACACCATCAAGGCGATGCTGGCCAAAGTCGACAATTACGGCGAGGACATCATCCACCTCGGCATCGACCACCAGTACTCCGAGCGCCTGAAAGTGTTCGTCGAGTACTACTACGAGCAGGAAACCGCCGCGATCACCGATGAGCGCGGCGGCCTGGCCGACTTCGACGGCAGCATCCGCGGCGGGAAGGCATTCATGACCGGCCTGCGCTACGATTTCTGATCGCCGCTACCGGGCCACGCCCAGGCGCCCCCCTGCGCTTTCCGCGCGGGGAACGGCCTGCGCCCGCCCTACCAGGGCAAGGCCTGCCCACGGTAGTCGATGAAGTGCACCCCGCCCCGCCCCGCAGCACCCGCCAGCACGCGGCACACCCCCGCGGTACTCGTGCCCACGTCCAGCGGCGCCTCGGCGCCGCCCATGTCGGTCTGCACCCAGCCCGGATGGAGGCAGAGCAGGGTCAGGCGGGTTTCGCCCAGACCGGCCCACAGGCTGTGCACGAGGTGGTTCAACGCCGCCTTGCTGGCACCGTAGAGGCGGTGCTGGGCCTGGGCCAGCTCCACGCTGCCCATCACCGAGCTCATGAAACCGAGCACGCCGTCCGGCGCGAGCCGCCCGAGCAGGCGCTCGGCCATCTGCACCGGAGCGATGGCGTTGGTCAGGAACAGCGTGCCGGCCTCCTCCGCGGTCGCCGGCGCGACCTGGCGGTGCGCCGGCCCCGGAATGCCGGCATTGATGAACACGAGGTCGAAGGTCCGGCCTTCCAGGCGTCCGGCCAGCGCTTCGCGGCTGGCGGGCGCGCAGATGTCCACGCGCTCGACCTCCACCCCGTCGAGCGCACCCAGCGCCTGCGCGCCGCGGTCGTCGCGGCAGGTCGCGACCACCTCCCAGTGCTGCTCGCGAAAGCGCCGCACGAGGCCCAGGCCGAGCCCCCGGGAAGCGCCGATGATCAGGGCGGTCTTGGTCATTGCAGCTCCTTCGGTCAGGAAAAACCTCGAGAATAGCGCGATCGCCAACGCCTGTTAACGGCGCCTGGCGGACGACACCGATGCGCCGGGCCACATCTTTTTTCGCCGTTTCCCTTGCGTTCGGCAGAACACAGCACCGATCATTGCGCACGCTTTCCATTGTTGAGAAACCATGAACACCCCAGCCACCGAATTGCAGTCGCCGGGCCAGGCCCCGGCGATCATCCTGCCCGATCCCGATCACGTTTTCCTTGCGCGTGCCGAGCGTTTCGAGGCGCTGGCCCTGCACCACGGCCTTGGCGAATGGCTCGGCTTCCTCGGCCGCCTCTCGCGCGCCCAGCACAAGGCCCTGGCGGCAGCCGGGCACGACCTGACCCCGCCCGCAGCGGACGTGCTGGCGCGGGCGCGCACGCACCGCATGCCCCCGATCAGCGTCGCCTCGTTCGAGCGCCCCGCGGTCTGGCGCGACATCCTGCGCGACATCGTCGGCGATCTCCTCGAGAACGCCCCGGTCGGCGCCCGCGACACGCTCGATGCGCTCCTCGTCACCAGCGCCGAGGAACTCGACAAACTGGCGGGGAAGCTCCTCGACGGCGAGCCCGATCGCGCCGACATGGCCCGCCTGCCCTACGTTGCGGCCGCGATCCAGGTGGTGCTCACCGCAATCGCCAGCCAGCTCGATGCCGCCGGGCTGGCGCTGATGGAAGCCCACAGCACCTGCCCGGTGTGCGGCAGCCACCCGGTCGTGAGCGTGATCCGCAGCGAGGGCCCGACCGCCGGCCTGCGCTACGTCCACTGCACCCTGTGCAACACCGAATGGCGCGTGCCGCACGCCACCTGCGTGACCTGCGGCGACAGCGAGAAGGTCACCCTCCACGAGATCGACGGCGACGACGGCATCGCCCGCGCCGAATCCTGCGGCGCCTGCGACAGCTACACCAAGCTCATCGTCCAGGGCAGGAACGTCCGCATCGACCCCATCGCCGACGACCTCGCCTCCGTCGCGCTCGACATGCTGGTCGATGACGCCGGTTTCGTGCGCAGCGGCCCGAACTACCTGCTCATCGGCGCGGCGGAGTAAGCCCCTGGCCAGCGCATCCCGGCTGCGGCCCGCCGGCGGAGGCGGGCCACGGCTTGCCCGGCCCCTTTCCCGAAACAAGCCGTCACGCGATTCGCCTGCCCGGCTTTCCGTGCGGGCGGATTGAAGACGATCAGATCCTTTTCCGTCCGAGACGCAACGCGTTCCCCACCACGGACGCCGAACTGAAGCTCATTGCGAGGGCGGCAATCAGCGGGGAAAGAAGCAGTCCGAACGCCGGATAGAGCACCCCGGCTGCGATCGGCACGCCCGCCGCGTTGTACAGGAAGGCGAACACGAGGTTCTGGTGCATGTTGCGCACGGTAGCGACGGAGATGCCACGCGCGGTGGCGATGCCCCGCAGATCGCCCTTGACCAGGGTCAGGTGGGCGCTATTCATGGCGACGTCGGTCCCGGTGCCCATCGCGATGCCCACGTTCGCGCGTGCGAGCGCCGGGGCATCGTTGATGCCGTCGCCAGCCATGGCGACAATATGCCCCTCGGCCTGCAGTTTGCCGACGAGCTCATTCTTGTCGGCGGGCTTCACTTCGCCATAGACCTCGTCGATGCCCAGGCGGGCACCGACCGCACGCGCCGTGGTGAGCCCATCGCCCGTGGCCATGATGATCCTGAGCCCGCTCGCCCGCAGCGCATCGAGCGCTTCCGGGGTCGAAGCCTTGATCGGATCTGCAACGGCGATGAGGCCGACGAGCACGCCCTCTGCGGCGAGGTACATCACGCTTGCGCCCTCAAGGCGCAGAGCCTCGGCGCGTTCCGCGAGCCCGCGCCAATCGATGCGCTCATCGTCCATCAGGGCGGTGTTCCCCAGAACCACACGTTGGCCATCGACTGTGCCGCGCACGCCGATGCCGGAAGAGGATTCGAAGGTGTCCGGTGTGCTGAGCGCGAGACCGCGCTCGCGAGCCTCGCTCACGATGGCCTGGGCGAGTGGGTGCTCGCTACCCTGATCGAGGCTGGCTGCGATGCGAAGCACGTCGGCCTCCGTCCCGCCCGGCGCCGCCACCACACTATGGAAGGCGGGGCGTCCTTCGGTCAGGGTGCCGGTCTTGTCGACGATCAGGGTGTCGACCTTGCGCAGCGACTCGATCGCCGCCGCATCGCGAAACAGCACGCCCTGGGTGGCGGCCTTGCCGGTCGCCACCATCACCGACATCGGCGTGGCTAGGCCCAGTGCGCAGGGGCAGGCGATGATCAGCACCGCCACCGCGTTGATGAGGCCATAGGCCCAGCTCGGCTGGGGTCCGAAGAGCCCCCACACCACGAACGTGGTGAGGGCGATGAGCACGACGACGATGACGAACCAGCCCGCGACGACATCCGCCAGGCGTTGCATCGGCGCGCGCGAGCGCTGGGCCTGCGCGACCATCTGCACGATCTGCGACAGCATGGTCTGGGCGCCGATCTTCTCGGCGACCATGACCAGCGCCCCACTGGTGTTGAGCGTCGCGCCGATCACCTTGTCGCCGGGGCGCTTGGTCACCGGGATCGGCTCGCCGGTCAGCATCGACTCGTCGACCGCGCTTTCGCCTTCGGCAACGGCGCCATCGACCGGCACCTTCTCACCGGGGCGAATGCGCAAGCGGTCGCCGGGATGAACGTGGGTCAGCGGAATATCCTCTTCCGTGCCATCCGCGCGAATGCGTCGCGCGGTCTTGGGCGCGAGACCGAGCAACGCCTTGATCGCGGCGCCGGTCTCCGAGCGCGCCTTGAGCTCCAGCACCTGGCCGAGCAGGGTCAGCGAGATGATCACCGCTGCTGCCTCGAAGTACACCGCGACGTGTTCGCCCATGCGGAAGGAGGACGGAAATACTTCGGGCGCAACCGTAGCGACGACGCTATACAGATAGGCCGCCCCAACTCCCAGCCCAATCAGGGTCCACATGTTCGGGCTGCGGTTGCCGATCGATTGGGCGCAGCGCACGAAGAATGGCCAACCGGACCAGAGCACGACCGGTGTCGCCAGTGCCAGCTCGACCCAGGGGCGCGCCGCACCCAGTATCGGATCGAAGAACCCACCGGACATGGCGATCGCGGTGACGATCACCGTCAGCGGCAGCGTCCACCAGAAGCGGCGGCGGAAATCGGTGAGCTCGGGATTGTCCCCCTCCTCGAGGCCCGGCATCACCGGCTCGAGCGTCATGCCGCATTTCGGGCAGGTGCCGGGTCCGATCTGGCGGATTTCCGGATGCATCGGGCAGGTGTATTCGGTGCCGGGCACCGGTGCGGGCTCCGTTGAAGGCTGACTTGTCTCCGGTGCCAGATACCGCCCCGGATCGGTGTCCTGGCCTGGTGATGGATGATCGTGAGGATGGGCGGGGCCGGAATGGTCACCATGCATATGTTGTTGGGTCATGGTGCTTCTCCTTTCCACTGACCGAGACGTCAGGAACCGGATACCGTTGCGGCCGTCAGCGCCGGCTGGACGCCCCGGCGCAACTCCCACTGCTTGACCAGCGCATACAGCGCCGGAATCACCGCCAGCGTCAGCACGGTCGAGGACACCATGCCGCCGACCATCGGTGCGGCGATACGGCTCATCACCTCGCTGCCGGTGCCGCTGCTCCACATGATCGGCAACAGGCCGGCCATGATCGCGACCACGGTCATCATCTTCGGCCGCACGCGCTCGACCGCGCCTTCCATGATCGCTTCGTACAGATCGGCGACCCCGGCCGCGCGGCCTTCAGCCTGGCAGCGCGCACGGACCTCTTGCCACGCGTGATCGAGGTAGATCAGCATGATCACGCCGGTCTCGGCGGCCACCCCGGCGAGCGCGATGAAGCCGACCGCCACCGCCACGCTCATCTGGTAGTCCAGCCACCACATCAGCCACACCCCGCCCACCAGCGCGAAGGGCACCGACAGCATCACGATCAGCGTTTCGGTGAGCCGCCGGAAGTTGAGGTACAGCAGCACGAAGATCAGCATCAAGGTCACCGGCACGACGACCTTCATCTTCTCCTTGGCCCGCTCCATGTTCTCGAACTGACCGCTCCAGGTGGCGTAGTAGCCCTGCGGGAAGGCGACTGCTTCGGCCACCGCCTGCTGCGCGCGCTTGACGAAGGCGCCGAGGTCGGCCTCGCGGGTGTCGACATACACATAGGCCGCGAGCAGCGCGTTTTCGGTGCGGATGCCGGGCGCGCCGCGGGTCAGCTTCACTTCGGCGACCTGGCCGAGCGGGATCGGGCCGTTCATCGTCGGCACATAGACGTCGGACGCAAGGCGTGCCGGATCGTCGCGCAGGCCGCGCGCGTAGCGCACCGACACGCCGTAGCGCTCCAGGCCCTCGACCGTGGTCGTCACCATCTCGCCGCCGAGCGCGGTGGCGATCACGTCCTGCACCCTGTCGATGGTGAGCCCGTAGCGCGCGAGCTGGTCGCGGCGCGGCACGATGTCCACGTAGTAGCCGCCGGCCACGCGCTCGGCGTAGGCGCTGCTCGCGCCGGGGACCTTGCGCACCGCCGCTTCCACCGCCTGGGCGACTTTCTCCAGCGTCTCCAGGTCCTTGCCGAACACCTTCACCCCCACCGGGGTGCGGATGCCGGTGCTGAGCATGTCGATGCGGGCCTTGATCGGCATCGTCCACGAGTTGGCGAGGCCGGGGAACTTGAGCGCGGCGTCCATCTCGGCGATCAGGGTGTCGGTCGTCACTCCTGGGCGCCACTGGTCCTGCGGCTTCAAGTTGATCACGGTCTCGAACATCTCGAGTGGCGCCGGATCGGTCGCAGTGTTGGCGCGGCCGGCCTTGCCGTAGACCGATTCCACTTCGGGGAAAGTCTTGATGATGCGGTTGGTGGTAGCGAGCAGGCGCCCGGCTTCGGTCACCGACATCCCCGGCAGCGCCGCCGGCATGTAGAACAGCGTGCCTTCGTTCAAGGTCGGCATGAACTCCGAGCCGATCTGGCGTGCGGGCACCAGGGTCGCGGCCATCGCCAGCACGGCCAGCACCAGCGTGACGAGCTTGAACCTCAGCACGCCCTGGATGATCGGCCGGTACACCCAGATCAGGAAGCGGTTCACCGGGTTCTTCGCCTCGGGCAGGATCCGCCCGCGCACGAAGAACAGCATCAGCACCGGCACCAGGGTCACCGACAGCAGCGCGGCGCCGGCCATGGCGAAGGTCTTGGTGAAGGCGAGCGGCGAGAACAGCCGCCCCTCCTGGCCTTCGAGCGCGAACACCGGCAGGAAGGAGACGGTAATGATCAGCAGCGAGAAGAACAGCGCCGGCCCGACCTCCTTGCACGCGAGCACGATCGCGGCGCCGCGCTGCTTCTGGGTCGCGCCTGCGGGCAGCCGCTCGATGTGCTTGTGCGCGTTCTCGATCATCACGATCGCCGCATCGACCATCGCCCCGATCGCGATCGCGATGCCGCCCAGACTCATGATGTTCGAGCCCAGGCCGAGCGAACGCATGGCGATGAAGGCGAACAGGATCCCGAGCGGCAGGGTGATGATCGCCACCAGCGCGCTGCGCACATGGAGCAGGAAGATCACGCACACCGCGGCGACGATCAGGCTCTCCTCGAGCAGGGTCCATTTCAGGTTGGCGATTGCACGCTCGATCAGCTCGGAGCGGTCGTACACCGGCACGATCTCGGTGCCCGCGGGCAGGCCGGGAGCGATCTCGGCGATCTTGGCCTTGACGTTGGCGATCACGTCGAGCGCGTTCTGGCCGAAGCGCGCCATGACGATGCCGGAGGCGACCTCGCCTTCGCCGTTGAGCTCGGCGATGCCGCGCCGCTCGGCCGGCACCAGCTCGACGCGGGCGACGTCGCCCACCCGCACCGGGGTGCCGCGCTCGGCCTTCAACACGATGTCGGCGATGTCTTCCACGCTGCGCAGGTAACCGCGCCCGCGCACCATGTATTCCTTTTCGGCGAGTTCGACGACCCGGCCGCCGACGTCGCGGTTGGAGGCGCGGATCGCCTGCGTCACCGCATCGAGGGTGATGCCGTAGCCGGCCAGGCGCAGCGGATCGACGGTGACCTGGTACTCGCGCACGAAGCCGCCCAGGCTCGCCACCTCGGACACGCCTTGCGCCTTGGTGAGCTGGTAGCGCACGTACCAGTCCTGCACGCTGCGGGTGTCGGCCAGGCTCATGTCGCGGCCGAGCACCGCATATTGGTAGACCCAGCCCACGCCGGTGGCGTCCGGCCCGATCTGCGGCGACACCCCCTGCGGCAGGCGGCCGGCGGCCGAGCTCAGGTACTCGAGCACGCGCGAGCGCGCCCAGTAGATGTCGGTGCCGTCCTCGAAGATCACATACACATAGGAGGCACCGAACATCGAGAAGCCGCGCACCACCTTCGCCCGCGGCACCGCCAGCATCGAGGTGGTGAGCGGATAGGTGACCTGGTCCTCGACCACCTGCGGCGCCTGGCCGGGGTAGTCGGTGTAGACGATCACCTGCACGTCGGACAGGTCGGGCAGCGCGTCGAGCGGCGTGTGCTTGACCGCATACACGCCACCCCCGATCAGGAACAGCGTGGCCAGCAGTACCAGGAAGACGTTGCGCGCCGACCAGTCGATGACGCGGTCGAGCAGGCCGGGTGCTGCCGGTCTGGCTGCCGCGTCGGTTGGCACGACGTTCGAAGAGTCTGTCACAGGGGCATGCATCTCAGTGCCCCCCGTGACCGCCGGCGCTCGGTGCAGGCGCAGTGCCTGCAACCGGCTCGATCCCGGTGATGATGTACTCGCCTGGCTCACCCGCCTCGAAGACGAACCGCACCGGCGAGCCTGGGGCGATGCTCTTCACCAGCGCCGGATCGGCAATCATGAAGTCCATGGTCATCGCCGGCCACTGGAGGGCCGGGATCTCGCCATGCGTCATCGTCACGCTGCCGCCTTCGGCGTCGAGTGCATCGAACGTCCCTTGCGCTTCGTAACGGGTCGGGCTCGCTTGGGACTGATCGCCGGCATCGGGCTCGACCAAGTTGGAGAGTGCCGCCTTGAGCTGGCTTTCCGAGTCGATCAGGAAGTTGGCTGACACCACGACGCGATCGCCCGTCGCCACGCCTTCGAGCACCTCGACCACCTCGCGGCCGCGCTCGCCCAGCTTCACCGGCTGCGGCTTGAAGCGCCCTTCGCCGAGCGCAATCAGCACGACCCGCCGTTCGCCATCGTCGATGATCGCCGAGCTCGGCACCACCGTCCTCGGGCTGGCGTCGCCCGCCGCGAGCGAGACCTGAGCAAACATCCCGGGGCGCAGCAGGCCTTGCGCGTTGTCCAGTTCCAGGCGCACCCGGGTGCTGCGCGTGGCCGGGTCGAGCGTGGGATACAGGTAGTCGACGCGCGCCGCGAAGCTGCGCCCGGGCCAGGCGTCGAGCGTGATCTGCGCACCCTGGCCAACCTGCACGCGGGCGAGGTCCTGCTCGTAGACGTCGGCGATGATCCACACCTTCGACAGGTCGGCGATGCGGAACAGCGCCTCGCCGGGCATGAAGCGCCCGCCCTCGATCGCCATCTTGTCCAGTACCACGCCACTCACCGGGGCGTGGAAGACCTGGCGCGCCCCGGCCTGGCCGGCCACCTCCAGATTGCGCAGGCGCGTCCGCGTCGCCTCGGCCAGGCGCCGGGCGGATTCGCTGGCGACCGGGTCGTGGGCGGCGCTCTGGCGGGCCAGGCGCTCGGCGATGCGCAATTCCTCACCGGTCGATTGCAACTCGGGGCTGTAGGCGGTGAACAGCGGCTGGCCCTTGTTCACCGGATCGCCCACCGCATTCACGTGCAGGCGTTCGATCCAGCCCTCGAAGCGCGGCGCGACCACGACCTGGGTGCGCTCGTCGATCTCGATCCGGCCGCTGGCACGCACCGCGGCGTCCACCGCGCGCAGTTCGACCTCGGCGGTCTTCACCCCCAGGGTCTGGATGCGCACCGGACTGACCGCCACCGCGCCGCTATCGTCCGGTTTGTCGTCGGCATAGACCGGGATGTAGTCCATGCCCATCGAATCCTTCTTCGGCACCGGCGAGGTATCGGGCAGGCCCATCGGGTTGCGGTAATAGAGGATCTTGCGTTCGCCTTCGGCCGGGGCCGCGCGATCGGCCTGCGCCTGGCTTGCGCCGATCGGCGGAACTGGATTTCCGGTATTTTGCAGGTGCGCAACCCCGTACCCTGCGCCTGCGGCAATCGCCACGCCCACCGCGATCGCCGTCATTCGAACGGCTGAGCTCACTTCAAATCCCCCGTCAGTTTCTTGATTTCGGTCAGCGCCAGGCGCGTGTCGAGCTCGGCCTTCAAGCGTTGAGTCCGGATGTCGATGAGCTGGCGCTCGGCTTCGATCACGCTGTCGAAGTCGACCTTGCCGCTGCTGAGCGCGGCCTGACTGGCATCCCGCGTGGCCTGCGCCTGCGGCAGCAGCGTATGTTCGAGCAGGCGCAAGGTTTCGCGGCCCTGCGCGTACATCGACCAGGCGGTGCCGAGCTCCCCCGACGCGCGCGCCCTGGCGTCCTCGCGCCGTGCCTCGGCCGCCATCAGCATGTACTCGGCTTCGCGCTCCCTGGCGCGACGGCTGGACTGCTGCAGCGGGATCATCACCTCGAACATCACATCCCACGAGGACTTGCCTTCGTACGGCCGGTTGTTGGTCACGCCGACGGCGAAGTCCGGCAGGCGGTCGCGGTAGGTGCGCTCGCGCCCGGCGCGGGCGACGTCGATGTCGTTGGCGGCGACCTGGACCTCCGGGTTGGTACCGGCGGCCGCCTCGAACAGGGCACCTGGCGCCAGCCCCTCGGGCAGGAGCGGCGGATCGGCGGGCGCGGCGAGCGGCGCGTCGTGCGCGCGGCCGAGCAGGCCATTGAGCCCCGTCGCGAGGCCCTTGCGGCGCTGCTCGACCTCGACCAGCGCGAGGCGCTGGGAGGTGATCTCGCGCTGCATGCGCAACACCGCCTGCTGCGGCAGCAGACCCAGCGCGTAACGGGCCAGTGCAAGCTCTTCCAGGCTTTGCAGCAGGGTCAGCCCCTCGCGGTTGAGGACCCGCTCGCGGTCGGCGGCGTAGTAGCGCAACCACAGCGTCTCGATCTTCGCCGCAAGCTCGGCCCAGGCGGCGTCACGCATCGCATCGGCCTGGGTCGCCTGCGCCTCGGCGGCCTTCACCGCCAGGTCGCGCTTGCCCCACCCGGGCAGCGGCTGGGTGATGCGGTAGCGCGTCTCCCCCACCTGGCCGGGCAGCAGCGAGGCCGGGCGCCCGTTCATGGTGTTGGTGGCGTCCATCAGCTCGACCTCGAGCGTCGGGTCGGGCAGCGCACCCGCAGGGGTCACGCGCTCATACGCTGCGGACGCTTCCGCGCGGGCGGCGGCAAAGCCGGGGTTGCGTTGGCGCGCATATTCAACCAGCGCCTGGGGGCTCGTGCCGAGCGCCGGAGTATCGGACGAGCCCTGGGTCCAGGCACTGCCGCTTCCCAGTGTGAATGCCAACACCAGTGCAAGCGCTGCAGGACGGGGCAGGCGGGATGAGGGTACTGCGAACGGGGATTTCATCGAGAAACGATTCCGGCAGGCGGTCGAGTGCATGCACAGGCACTTCGCCACCCGCCTCAGCGTTGATCCAGCCGGGAGAGCATGCCCGGGGTGGATGGTCAGAGTGGAGCACGACGTACCTGCAGGGTCCGTGTCACTGGACAGTTTCGAGAGACGTCACGGTCAGCACACCACCGACCCTCTCGACGGAAAAGCGGATCTTGTCGCCGACCTTGACCTGATCGAGCAGGCCCGGCTGGGCCGCGCGGAACACCATGGTCATCGCCGGCATGCCCAGCGACTCGAGCGGGCCATGGGCAATGGTGAGCTTGCCGGCCGGCTTGTCGAGCTTCTTCACCGTGCCGTCGGCCAGCCTGGCGTCAGCCTCGCTCGGGGCGCTCGCCCCGCCGTGATGGGCGCTGTGATCGGCCTGCGCCAACGCCATCGGAGCGGTGCCACCGAGCAGGGCCAGGAGTGCCGTGGTGATGAGGGTCTTCTTCATGATCGGTTTTTCCAGGGGTTGAAATTCTGGGTGGATTCGAACGTCGGCGCCATTATGCGAAGCGCTCACCGACGGGACGCTGACGCAGGGATTACATTTCCGTCAGCCAACCTTGATCGTGCCGATCATCCCGGCCTGGAAATGGCCGGGGATCAGGCAGGCGAACTGGAACTCCCCCGCACTGTTGAAGTGCCAGATCATCTCGCCGCGCCCGCCGGGCGCGACATGCGCCATCCATGGCTCGTCATGTTCCATCCCGGGGAAGCGCTGCATCAGCTCCGCGTGCTCGGCAAGCGTCGCGGGCGTGCCGACCACCATCTCGTGCATCACCGCGCCTCGATTCTCGTGGGTGAAGCGGATCGTCTCGCCCAGGCGGACCTCGATGTGGCCGGGTACGAAGCGCATTTCATCGGTCATCACGATGGCGATCGTGCGCGAGACCGATCTCCCATCGCCCGCAATCCCCCAGTCCAGCTGCTCGCTGGGGGGCGCGGACGCGGCTTTGGCGGCATGCTCGGCATTGCCATGGGCGAACGCGCTGCGGTGAACGGCAAGCACACCGGCGGCAAGGCTGGTGGCCAGAAATCGGCGACGACTTTTCATGGGAATCCCTGTCCATGTTGCTTGAATCGCGGGAGCGTGGGAGGCCATCGCTCCGCGCCCGGGTGTTCAGTTCGGCGCGGCTGGGAGGGCGCCGTGGTGATACGGAACGCTGTGCCACACAGGGCATCTTGCATCCGCCTGCCTGTCGTCGGCCTGACCGGGGAATTACATTTTTGTAATCCTTGGTGCGATCCAGCACCCCGGGGGCAAAATCGGCCACAGGCAGCACGAAACGTGTAGGAGCGAAGCAATGAAAATCCTGATCGTCGAAGACGAAGTGAAGACCGGCGACTACCTGCGCCAGGGGCTGACCGAGGCCGGGCTCGTCGTCGACCTTGCCAGGGATGGCCTTGATGGGC
Source organism: Thauera chlorobenzoica (assembly GCF_001922305.1). NCBI lineage: Bacteria > Pseudomonadati > Pseudomonadota > Betaproteobacteria > Rhodocyclales > Zoogloeaceae > Thauera > Thauera chlorobenzoica. The sequence goes on along the minus strand of NZ_CP018839.1, from coordinate 794,698 downwards.
TTCATCTCGCACTCAATGGCGACTACGACCTCATCGTGCTCGACGTGATGTTGCCGTCGCTGGACGGCTGGGGAATATTGCAGACACTGCGCCGCAGCAGTCGTGAGACGCCGGTGCTGTTCCTGACCGCACGCGATCAGGTCGAGGATCGGGTCCGGGGCCTCGAGCTCGGCGCCGACGACTACCTGGTCAAGCCCTTCGCGTTTTCCGAGTTCCTTGCGCGGGTGCGCACCCTGCTGCGTCGCGGGCGAAACCACGAACCGGAGATCCTGCGCTCGGCGAACCTGGAGCTGGATCTGCTGCGCCGCCGCGTGACCCGATGCGGACAGCGCATCGACCTCACCGCCAAGGAGTTTTCCCTGCTCGAGTTGCTGCTGCGCCGCAAGGGCGAGGTGCTGCCGCGATCCTTGATCGCCTCGCAGGTGTGGGACATGAACTTCGACAGCGACACCAACGTGATCGAGGTGGCGGTGCGCCGCTTGCGGGTCAAGGTGGACGACCCCTTCGAACCGAAGCTGATCCGCACGGTGCGCGGCATGGGCTACGTCCTCGAGGCGATGGAGCCGGCGTGACGGTGATCCGCATCCACTCGCTGACGGCCCGACTGGCAGCGCTTTTTGCCGCCCTCACCGCAAGCCTGCTGGTGCTGGTGGCGGTTCTCTTTGGCCGTATGCTGGAGGCGCATTTCCAGGAGCTCGACCTGCACGAACTGCAGGGCAAGGTCACGCTCATCCGCAACGCGCTGCAAGAAGATGCGGCGACAGGCGGACGACCGGAACGCATCCAGGCGCTCGAACGCGCCTTCGTTGGACATGAAAGCCTCGGTGTCCTGCTTCGCGACGTCGACGGGCGCGTCCTGTACGTCATCCATCCCGAGCACTTCACCGCTGCCCAGCGGGCTGGAGAGCGCCTTCCGGGGGCGTCGGCCGACTGGACCGTGGATGAGCGCCCTCATCGAGGGGTCGAGGTCGGCATCGCGCTACCGCGCATCGGCTCGACCGACCAGACGATCGAGGCGCTGGTCGCACTCGACCTTTCGCATCACGCCCATTTCCTCACGTCGGTGCGCAATGCAACCTGGGCGGGCGTGGTCGCAGCGGCATTGGCGGCAGCGCTATTCGGCTGGTTTGCCGCGCACCGGGGCCTGGCCCCCCTGCGCCGGGTCACCGAGACCGCCCGCAGGCTGTCGGCACGGCAGCTCGCCGAGCGTCTCGCCATCGATGATGCACCGCTCGAGGTGCGCGACCACGTCGAGGCCTTCAATGGCATGCTCGCTCGGCTCGAAGCCGCTTTCCAGCGCCTCGGCGACTATTCGGCGGACATTGCCCACGAACTGCGCACGCCGATCTCGAACCTGATGACCCAGACCCAGGTCGCGCTGTCGCGGCCGCGCACGATCACCGAATATCAGGACATCCTGGCCTCGAACCTCGAGGAGTACGAGCGCATCGCGCGCATGGTCAGCGACATGCTGTTTCTCGCCAAGGCCGACCAGAACACCCTCGCGCACGCCAGCGAACCCGTCGACCTGGCCCTGGAGGCGGATGCACTGATCGATTTCTACGAAGCCCTGGCCGAAGAGCGCCAGGTCGGCATCGTGCGCCAGGGCCAAGCAAGCGTTCAGGGTGATCGCCTGATGCTGCGACGTGCCTTGTCGAACCTGATCTCGAACGCCCTGCGCCACACCCCGGACGGGGGGCGGATCACGATCAGGATCGACGCCGCCGCCGCCGGCATCCATCTCGCAGTCTGCAATGTCGGCGACCCGATCCCCGCCGATCAGATCGAGCGGATCTTCGAACGCTTCCATCGCGGTAGCGCCCAGCGCGAGTCCCGCGGTGAAGGCGCAGGGCTCGGGCTTGCGATCACGCGCTCCATCGTCCGGGCCCACGGGGGGAAAATCACTGCCCAATCCGCTGACGGTGTCACCGGCTTCACGATCACCTTGCCTCCGCACGGGGCACCACCGACGCCTTGATCGGGCGAAGACAGCTGGGTGTCTGACGGGAATGTGATGCTGAAGTCGGCTTGCCATCCAGGGCCATCGAATTCCGATGACATGGATTCCCCCGGGAAAGTCGTTCACGTTCAACCGGTTATGCAGCCATCCTGAGGACTCGGCATGAGCAGGTTGGCGAGCCAGTCGGACTCACGGCGACCGTCGGCCGCCGAATAGAGAGCGCCCCCGAGTTCTCCAACACGAACATCGTCCGAAACGAAAACGCCCGGGTAGCTCCCGGGCGTTTTCGACTTTATTTCCACGTTGTCGACTTTATTGGCAAGGAACAACTGCGGCAGCGGTCCCGCCCCTCACTCCACCGTAACCGACTTCGCCAGGTTCCGCGGCTTGTCCACGTCCGTCCCCTTCACCAGCGCGGCATGGTAGGACAGCAGCTGCAGCGGGATCACGTGCAGCACCGGCGACAGCATGCCGTAGTGCTCGGGCATGTGGAGAATGTGCACGCCTTCGGACTCGGGGATCTCGCTGCCGGCGTCGGCGAACACGTAGAGCTCGCCGCCGCGGGCGCGCACTTCCTGCAGGTTGGACTTGAGCTTTTCCAGCAGCTCGTCGGCGGGCGCCACCGCGATCACCGGCATGTCCTTGTCCACCAGCGCGAGCGGACCGTGCTTGAGTTCGCCGGCGGCGTAGGCTTCGGCGTGGATGTAGGAGATTTCCTTGAGCTTGAGCGCGCCTTCCATCGCGATCGGCCAGTGGCGGCCGCGGCCGAGGAACAGCGCGTGCTCCTTGGCGGCGAAGCGCTGCGCCCATTTTTCGATTTCGGGTTCGAGTTCGAGCACCTTCTGCACCGCCACTGGCAGGTGACGCAGCGCGCCGAGGTGGCGGGCTTCGTCGGCTTCGCTGAGGCGGCCGGCGAGCTTCGCGAGCGCCAGCGTCAGCAGCGCGAAGGCGGCGAGCTGGGTGGTGAACGCCTTGGTCGAGGCGACACCGATCTCGGGCCCGGCGCGGGTGATGAAGCGCAGCGCGGTCTCGCGCACGATGGCCGATTCGGGCACGTTGCAGATCGCCAGCGTGCGCGCCATGCCGAGCGCCTTGGCGTGCTTGAGCGCGGCGAGGGTGTCGGCGGTCTCGCCCGACTGCGAGATGACCACGACCAGGGTGTCGGGGTCGGGGACGGATTCGCGATAGCGGTATTCGCTGGCGATCTCGACCGTGACCGGAATCTTCGCCATCGACTCGATCCAGTAGCGCGCCACCAGGCCGGCGTGATAGCTGGTGCCGCAGGCCAGCACCAGCACCCGGCGCACGCCGCCGAACACCTCCGCGGCGCGCGCGCCGAAGTGCTGCGCGCTGATCCCGCCGCCGCCGGCGATCAGCTCCAGGGTGTTGGCGAGCGCCTGGGGCTGCTCGAAGATTTCCTTCTGCATGTAGTGGCGGTACTTGCCCAGTTCGACGGCATCGGCCGACAGGCTCGACAGGTGCTCGGCGCGTTCGACCGGGGTGCCGTCGGCGCGCACGATACGGTAAGCGTCGCGGCGCAGCTCGGCGAGGTCGCCGTCTTCCAGATAGACGATGCGGCGCGTGACCTGCAGCAGCGCGGCGGTGTCGGAGGCGGCGTACATGCCGTCTACGCCGCCATCGCCGCCGATGCCGAGGAGCAGCGGCGAGCCGCGGCGGGCGACGATGGCGCGCTCCGGCTCAGCCTCGGCGATCACGCCGATGGCGTAGGCACCGACGAGTTCGGCGGTGGCCAGGCGCACCGCCTCGAACAGATCGGGCGTGTCCTGCAGCGTGCGGTGGATGAGGTGGGCGATGGCCTCGGTGTCGGTCTCGGAGGCGAACACGTAGCCTTCGCCCTGCAGGCGGGTCTTGATCGCCTCGAAGTTCTCGATGATGCCGTTGTGCACCACCGCGAGGCCGCCCGAAATGTGCGGGTGGGCGTTGCGCTCGGAGGGCACGCCGTGGGTCGCCCAGCGCGTGTGGGCGATCCCGACGTGGGCGGAAAGCCGGTGCGCATCGGCGAGCGCGGCGAGTTCGGCGACACGCCCGGCCGAGCGCAGGCGGGTGAGCGTGCCGGCGAGCACGGCGAGGCCGGCCGAGTCGTAGCCGCGGTATTCGAGCTTGCGCAGGCCCTCGAGGAGCACGGGGACGACGTTGTGGGGAGCGATGGCGGTGACGATGCCACACATGGCGGAGCTTCCTTGTTCGGTTGTCGTGTAACTGCTGCCGGTCCGGCGCGGGCGGCGACCACAGCCCGTCACTGCGCCCTGCCGCCATGCCCGCGGGAATTCAGCGCGGCTGCTTGAGCGGTTTCTTCCAGCTGGCGATGGACATCTGCTTCGCCCGCGACACGGTGAGCTGATCGGGCGGCGCGTCCTTGGTCAGGGTGGTGCCCGCGCCCAGGGTGGCGCCGCGGCCGACGCGCACCGGGGCGACGAGCTGGGAGTCGGAGCCGATGAAGACCTCGTCCTCGATCACGGTGCGGTGCTTGTTGACGCCGTCGTAGTTGCAGGTGATGGTGCCGGCGCCGATGTTGACCCGACGGCCGACGTCGGCATCGCCGATATAGGCGAGGTGGTTGGCCTTCGAGTGGTCGGCGATCGCGCTGTTCTTGACCTCGACGAAGTTGCCCAGATGGACGTCGTCGCCCAGCGTGGTGCCGGGGCGGGTGCGGGCGTAGGGGCCGATGACGCAGTCGCGCCCCATCGCGGTGCCGTCGAGGTGGCTGAACGGCGCGATGCGGGTGCCGGCGCCGAGACGGGCGTTGCGGATCACGCAATGGGCGCCGATGTGCACGCCGTCGCCGAGTTCGACCTCGCCTTCGAACACGCAATTGACGTCGATCTCGACGTCGCGTCCGCAGCGGAGCGCGCCGCGCACGTCGAGGCGCGCGGGGTCGATCAGGGTGACGCCCTCGTCGAGCAGGCGGCGGGCGATGCCGGCCTGGTAGACGCGCTCGAGCTCGGCGAGCTGGGCCTTGCTGTTGACGCCGAGGGTTTCGGCGACGGTATCCGGGTGCACGGCGGCGACTTCGACGCCGTCGGCGACCGCCAGCCCGATGATGTCGGTCAGGTAGTACTCGCCCTGGGCGTTGTCGTTGCCGATGCGCCCGAGCCAGTCGCGCAGGCGGGCCACCGGGGCGACGAGGATGCCGGTGTTGACTTCCTTCACCGTGCGCTCCTCGGCGCGGGCGTCCTTGTCCTCGACGATGCGGACGACGCGGCCGGCGGCATCGCGCAGGATGCGGCCGTAGCCGGTGGGGTCGTCCATCTTCACGGTCAGCAGCGCGAGGCGCCCGTCGCCAGCCGCGGCCACCAGCCGGTGCAGCGTGGGCACGCCGATCAGCGGCACGTCGCCGTACAGCACCAGCGCCAGTTCGCCGTCGGTGAGGTGCGCCAGCGCCTGCTGCACCGCGTGACCGGTGCCCAGCTGCGGCTCCTGCCGCGCCCAGGCGAGGTCGGGCGCATCCAGGCGCGCGCGCACCGCTTCGCCGCCGTGGCCATGCACCACGCAGATGCGCCGCGCCTCGAGCGCGCGCGCGGCGGCGAGCACGTGGGCCAGCAGCGGCTGGCCGGCGAGCGGTTGGAGAACCTTGGGCAGGACCGAGCGCATGCGCTTGCCCTGACCGGCGGCGAGAACGACGACTTCCATGAGGTTTCCAGCGGGGTGGCGGGGAGTGGCGCGGAGTTTAGCACGCACGCCCCAACCCGAAGCGGACGCCTCCTGCCGCGCATCACGACCGGCACGCGCTGCCCCCGGATCATCGGCGCGCATGTGGACGGCGCCCGGGACTGGCCGCGGAGCCGCAGATCACATATTCTCCTATCATCATCAACGACGGCAGCAGGCACCGCCTTCGTTCATCACCTCACGCAATCGCAAGCAGGCCAGGCGGCACCGGCACCTCATGCCTATGCCATTGGCACGGCGGCAGCAAGCCAGAAGCACCCCCCGTTGCCAACACAACGATCCGGTTTCCCCGACGCGAGGTACAACACATGACTGATGTGAACAGGAATTTCGACGAATTCTACGGTTACCACTTCGAGGATCTCGAAGTCGGGATGAGCGCAGCGCTGGCGCGCACCATCACCGACGCCGACATCCTGATGTTCGCCGGCGTGTCCGGCGACACCAATCCGATGCACATGAACCAGGAGCTGGCCGAGGCCTCGATGTTCGAAGGGCGCATCGCCCACGGCATGCTGTCGGCAAGCTACCTGTCCACCGTGTTCGGCACCCGCCTGCCCGGCCCCGGCAGCATCTATCTTTCGCAGTCCCTACGCTTCAAGGCGCCGGTGCGCCCCGGCGACACCGTGATCGCGCGCGTCACCCTCACCGCACTGAATCCGGAGCGCCGGCGCGCGAGCTTCGACACCGTATGCACGGTAGGCGGCAGGGTCGTGCTCGAAGGCCAGGCCGAGCTGATGGTGCCGGCCCGCACCTAGGCTCCCGCCCGCCGCCCTGCTCTTTCAGGACGGCGGGCGGGTCAGGCGATGAACACCGGATCGGAAAACACCAGCGTGCCGTCCTTGCGCATCATCAGGTTGTCCGCATGCAGCAGGTCGGGCAGCACCTGATAGCCCTCGACGAACTCATCCAGCGCACGCAAGGCCTCGTGCATCGACCCCTGGAACTCGGTCGGCCCGGTGGCGATCTGGTGCAGGGCGATGCGGCCCATGTCCGCTCCCAGCTGGCTCCATTGCCGGCAGGCTTCCCAGTACAGCGCCGCCAAGCGCAAGGCCAGTGCCGCGGAGGAGGACTGCGGGACCAGCGGATACAGCTTTTCCATCTCGAGCAGGTGGAACAGGTAGCCCGACTGCGCCCGCCCGATGACCCCGTGATCGACATGAACGATCGGGAAATGCCGCCCCTGCGGACGGTCGTCGGCGGTCAGCAGGAAATAATCGGCCGGCGAACTCACCACCTTGTAGACGCGCTCGCCATCCCCCTTGTCGAAGACGATGCTGTATTCGCCCCGCCCGATCTCGGCCTTGCCCTCGAGCAGCGGGTGGGAGGGAACCGGATCGGGCAGCACGATGCCCCGCACCAGGGCCTCGGGGCCGGCTTCTTCAAAAGCGTCCATGGCCGTGCTCAAGCCATGATGTTGTAGCCGGCATCGAGGAAGTGCACGCCCCCCGTCACCAGCCGCCCCGCATCGGAGACGAGGAAGGCGGTCAGCGCACCGATGTCTTCCGGCGTGACCAGCCTGTGCATGGGCGCACGGTCCACCGCCGCCGCCATGAGACCGTCGAAACCGGCGATGCCCGAGGCGGCGCGCGTCATCAGCGGCCCCGGAGACACCGCATTGACGCGGATGTTGCGCGGGCCGAGCTCTGCCGCCAGGTAGCGCGTCGCGGCTTCCAGCGCGGCCTTGCACAGCCCCATCATGCCGTAGTTCGGAATGACCTTTTCACTGCCCAGATAGGTCATCGTCACCAGCGATCCGCCACCGGCCAGCTCCATCAGCGGCTCGCACATGCGCGCCAGGCGGATGAAGGAATGGGTGGACACATCCATGGCCAGCGCAAAGCCGTCGGCCGAAGTATCGACGACCCGGCCGTGCAGGTCGTCACGCTTGGCAAAGGCCATGCTGTGCACGGCGAAATCGAGCTTGCCGAAGCGCGCACGGATGCGCTCGAACACCTCCTGCTGGGTATCCGGCCGGGTCGCATCGAGCAGGTAGACATCCTCGACCCCCAGGCGATGGACCACCGGCTCGATGAAGGCGCGAGTGCGCTCGTTCTGGTAGGTGATCACCAGTCGCGCGCCGGCTTGGGCACAGGCTTCCGCCACCCCCGTGGAAATGGATTTCTCGTTTGCGATACCGGTGATCAGGCCGACCTTGCCCTGAAGATCAACAATGGGTTGCACGGATCATTCTCCTGCGGAATCAAGCGCTGAAAATGCGGCACGCCCGGGCACAAGCCCGTCGGGCGACCTCCGCCGCATATGAAGTGAATACTGATATCCACATTGCAGTATGATTCAAGTATATTGCGCACCGCAACATCCAGATTCCCCCGGCCCTCCGCCCGCCTCTTGCACCCCGACCATGACGGCACAGAAAACCTACATTTTCATGGACTTCGACGGCGTCACCCACCCCCTGGGCGGAGTCGAGGATTTTCGCAGCCTGCCGCTGATCGAAGGCGTCCTGCGCGACTACGACGAGGCGCGCATCATCATCTCTTCGGACTGGCGCATGCTGTATTCGCTCCCCCGCCTGAGCGGCCGCTTTTCACCCGACATCCGCCCGCGCGTGCTCGACACCACGCCACAGCTGTTCGCCCACCAGGAGGCGGAGCTGTACGGGCTGCGCGAGCGCGAAGCGATGCTCTGGCTTTCCCACCGTCAGCTCGATGCGGCGACGACCGCCTGGTGCGCGATCGACGATGCCCCCGGCAACTGGCCGACACGTTCCCGGCTGGTGCTGACCGATTTCAAGCGCGGCTTCGGCGAGGAAGACGCAACGGCGCTGCAGCACATGCTCGAAGCGCTCCGCCAGGGGACCCGTCCCCGGGCCCGGGCGCAGCAGGAAGGTTTCATCCGCTGCGCCTGAAGGGTGAATACGCCTTCCCCGGCAACGTCTAGAATCGCATGCTGCAACCGCACATCACGAAGAGACCCGCAATGGAACATGCCGCGCCGCCGCTCATCCAGAACCGCACCTTCGACGAGATCCAGGTCGGCGACTTCGCCCAGCTCGTCCGCACCCTGCGCCCCGAGGACATCCACCTGTTCGCGGCGATGTCGGGCGACGTCAACCCCACCCACGTCGATCTCGAATATGCCCGCTCCGGCCAGTTCCGCGAAGTGGTCGGCCACAGCATGTGGGGCAGCACGCTGATCTCCACCATCCTCGGCACCGAATTTCCCGGCCCCGGCACGGTGTATGTGTCGCAGGGGCTGCACTTCTGGCGCCCGATCACGATCGGCGACACGCTGACGATCACCGTCACCTGCCGCGAAAAGTTCGAGCACGACCACCACATCCGCTTCGACTGCCTGGCGCTGAACCAGGACGGGCTGAAGGTCATCGACGGCGTCGCCGAAGTGCTGGCACCAACCGAGAAGGTCAGCCGCCCGCGCGTTGTGCTCCCCGAAGTCACGATCTCCGACCGCGAGCTGCGCTACCGCCACCTGCTGTCGATCTCGTCCGGGCTGGCGCCGATCCCGATCGCGGTCGCCCACCCCTGCGACCGCGAGTCCCTGCTCGGCCCGGTGCAGGCCGCCCGCGCCGGGCTGGTCGAGCCGATCCTGGTCGGCCCCGAAGCGCGCATCCGCGGCGTCGCCGAAGAGCACGGCATTGACCTCGCCGGACTGCGCATCGTCGACACCGAGCACAGCCACGCCTCGGCCGAGGTTGCGGTGGCGCTGTGCCGCGACGGCGGCGCCGAAGCGCTGATGAAGGGCTCGCTGCACACCGACGAAATGATGAGCGAGGTCATCCGCCACCTGCGCACCGGCCGTCGCATCAGCCACGTCTTTCTCGCCGACGTGCCGAGCTACCCCCATCCGCTGATGATCACCGACGCCGCGATCATCATCGAGCCGACCCTGATGGACAAGGTCGACATCATCCAGAACGCGATCGACCTCGCCCACATTCTCGGCCTGCCCGACCCCAAGGTCGCGATCCTGTCGGCAGTCGAGACCGTCACCCCCAAGATCCGCTCCACCATCGACGCCGCCGCGCTGTGCAAAATGGCCGACCGCGGCCAGATCCGGGGCGGGCTGCTCGACGGCCCGCTCGCCTTCGACAACGCCGTCTCGCTCGTCGCGGCCAAGACCAAGGGCATTCGCTCGGCGGTCGCCGGCCAGGCCGACATCCTGGTGGTACCCGACCTCGAATCCGGCAACATGGTCGCCAAGCAGCTCGAATACCTCGCCAACGCGCTGATGGCCGGGGTGGTACTGGGTGCGCGCGTGCCGATCGTGCTCACCAGCCGCGCCGACACCGCGGAGACACGCACCGCCTCCTGCGCCGTGGTGCAGCTGATGGCGCACAAGAAGCGCGAGGCGCTCAAAGCATGAAGGCCGTCCTCGTCCTCAACGCCGGCTCCTCGAGCCTGAAGTTTGCGCTCTATCCGATCGACGACACGGCCGGCGCGCGGGTCGCCGCGGCGCCGGCGGTCTGCGGCCAGGTCGACGGCATCGGCGCCAGCCCGGAAGTCACGCTCGAGACCGCGGCCGGCGAGCGCATCCGCGAAGCGGTCGCCACCGCCGGCGGCCAGGGCGAACAACACCGCGCCGCGCTCGAACACGTCTTCGGTCTGCTCGTCCGCCACAACCCGGCGCTCGACATCGCCGCCGCCGGCCACCGCATCGTGCACGGCGGCGAGCGCTTCAGCGCCCCCACCCGGCTCGACGAAGCGGTGCTGCGCACGCTCGACACCTTCGTCCCGCTCGCGCCCCTGCACCAGCCGCACAACCTGCGCGCGGTGCGCGCGGTCGCAGCGCTGATGCCGGGCGTGCCCCAGGTCGGCTGTTTCGACACCGCCTTCCACCGCACCCAGCCCGCGCTCGCGCAGGCTTTCGCGCTGCCACGCCGGCTGTCGGCCGAAGGCATCAAGCGTTACGGTTTTCACGGCCTGTCCTACGACTACGTCGCACGCCAGTTGCCCGCGCTGATCGGCGAGCGCGCCAAGGGCGCGGTGGTGATCGCCCACCTCGGCAACGGCGCCTCGATGTGCGCGCTGCGCGACGGCAAAAGCGTCGCCTCGACGATGGGCTTCACCGCGCTCGAAGGCCTGATGATGGGCACCCGCAGCGGCAGCCTCGACCCCGGCGTGATGCTCTACCTGATGGAGCAGAAGGGGATGGACACGAAAACCCTGACCAAGCTGCTCTACAAGGAGTCGGGCCTGCTCGGCGTCTCCGGCATCAGCCAGGACATGCGCACCCTGCTCGCCTCGGCCGCGCCCGAGGCGGAGGAAGCGGTGGACCTGTTCTGCTACCGCATCGCGCGCGAACTCGGCTCGCTCGCCGCCGCCGCCGGCGGGCTGGACGCGCTGGTGTTCACCGGCGGCATCGGCGAGCACGCCGCCCCGGTGCGCGAGAAAGTCGCCGCGTGGTCGGCCTGGCTCGGGATCACGATCGACCCCGCCGCCAACGCCACCCCCGCCGGCCACGCCCGCCGCCTCGACACCGCAGGCAGCCGCGTCGCGGTCGCCGTGGTGCCGACCGACGAGGAGCGCATGATCGCGCGGTATACCGCCGAGACCCTCGGGCTGTAACGCCCTGCCGCGACGCCCCGGCGGCGCCCACCCGGGTATTCCCGCCTTGGGCACGGTCGCTGCCCGGTGCTACCGTCATGCTCCCCGGCACGACGGAGCAGCCCGTGAGAAGACAGATCCTGCTCGCCGCCGCGGTCATGATGGCCGCCTTCGGCGCCCTGGCGAAGCAGCCGGTCGATACCGGCCGCGGCGGCGCCGTCGCCACCGTTTCCGACGAAGCCAGCCGGGCCGCGATCGAGATCCTCGACGGCGGCGGCAACGCGGTCGATGCCGCGGTCGCCGCGGCGGCCACGCTCGGCGTCACCGAGCCCTTCAGCTGCGGCATCGGCGGCGGTGGCTTCATGCTGATTTATGCCGCCAGGGACAGGCGTGTGATCGCCATCGACCACCGCGAGGCGGCCCCGGCGAGCGCTCATCCGGGCATGTTCGGGAACGCCGACGGCAGCGAGATGGCGTGGAAGGCCGCGGTGGCCAGCGGCCTCTCGGTGGGGGTGCCCGGCACCGTGCGCGGCTGGCACGAGGCGCTGGCGCGCTACGGCACGATGGGCCTGGCGCAGGTGCTGGCGCCGGCGATCCGCGTCGCCGAGGAAGGGTTCACCGTCGGCGCCAATTTCCACCGCATCAACGCCGCCAACGAGGCCAAGTTCGCACGCTTTTCCACCGCATCCGCGCTCTACCTGCAAGACGGCAAGGCGCTGCCGCTCGGCAGCGTACACCGCAACCCCGATCTGGCGCGGACCTACCGCGCCCTCGCCGACGGTGGCGTGAAGGCTTTCTACGAAGGGCCGATCGCAGCCAGCATCGTCGCCGCGGTCCGGCACCCGCCAGCCAGTCCGGGCATCGAAGCGCTCGCCGGCAACATGACGATGGCCGACCTCAAGGACTACGAAGCGCGCATCCGCCAACCGATCCGCTCGACCTACCGCGGCTACGAGATTTACGGCATGCCCGCCCCCTCGAGCGGGGGGATCGCGATCGCCCAGGCGCTCAACCTGCTCGAGAGCTTCGAGCTCGCCGGCCGGCCGCGCGCCGAGATCGAGCACCTCTACCTCGAAGCTTCGCGCCTGGCCTTCGCCGACCGCAACGCCTACCTCGCCGACGAGGAATTCGTCGATGTGCCCAAGGACGGTCTGCTGTCGAAGGCCTACGCCCGCCAGCGCGCGCAGCGCATCGGCGCCACCGCCGCGGCGGGCAAGGTCGCGGCGGGCGATCCCTACGCCTTCGAGGACGACCGCTCGGTGCCGCTACGCCCGCAGCCGAGCCCGCTCGCGCAGGAGTCGATGCACACCACCCACCTCGCGGTGTCCGACCGCGAAGGCAACGTCGTCGCCTACACTTTCACCATCGAGGACTGGGGCGGCAGCGGCATCGTCGTCCCCGGGCGCGGCTTCCTGCTCAACAACGAGCTGACCGACTTCGACTTCAAGGGCCCGCACCCCAACCTGCCCGAAGCCTACAAGCGCCCGCGCTCGAGCATGAGCCCGACCATCGTGCTGCGCGACGGCGCAGCGGCGTTCACGATCGGCTCGCCGGGCGGCTCGACGATCATCACCACCGTGCTGCAGATCCTCGTCAACCACATCGATCTCGGCATGAGCCTGGCCGATGCCGTGGCCGCACCGCGCATGAGCCAGCGCAACGGCGACACCACCCTGGTCGAGACCCTGCTCGACTTTCCCGCCAGCGCGCAGGCGCAGGCGCTCGCCGCAAAGGGGCACCGCTGGCGCGAGACCGCCCAGATCGGTGCCGCCAACGGCATCCGCTTCAACGCCGACGGCAGCGTGACCGCGGTCAGCGAGCCGCTGCGCCACGGCGGCGGCAGCGCGATCGTGCAGCGGCCATAGGCCCGGAGCCAGCAGGCTCGGGCCCCCCTCGTGGGGGTGCGCGGGTGGGCAAAAAAGCAGCCCGGCTGCAAAACCTTCAGGCTTCGGGCTGGGGATCTCCAGCCCCCGCTTCGAGGGCGGATTCGGGCGCGATGTCGGCGGCCTCCAGCTCCACCGTCTGCAGCGCACGCAGGCGCGCGGGTGCCTGCAGCGCATGCTGGGCACCGCTGAACAGGTCGCGCTTGAGGATATCCACCGCCTCGACCCAGGCCGTGGACGGTTCGCAGCCGGGCAGGCGTTCACCGCCGCGGCACACCGTCAGCTGCCGGCCCTCGACGGCGAAGTGCATCCCCGGCAGCGGGCGCACGCGCACCACGTCATTGCTGCGGGCGGTAAAACGGAGCATGGTGTCGCGCCCGTCACCGAGCAGATCGAGGATCAGCGCAGGCAGCGCGTAGATCGGCAGATCACCGGTGCGCAGCGGCCCGCGCCGGCCGTCGATCACCACCAGTGGCGTCGCCACCAGGGTGCGGAACATTTCATCGTCGAACTCGGCGCGGTCGGGCGCGAGCAGGCCCGACTCGACATACCCGCCATGGTTCCAGCCCAGCGACGGCAGGTGGTCGCCGAACAGCACCACGATCGCATCGGGGTCGCGGCGGCGCAGTTCGCCGAGAAAGGCCATCAGCTCGCGCGACTTGTAATAGACCGTGTTGGCATAGGCGCGGACCAGGGGATTGTCGTCCGTGGTCGTGATGCGTTCGGGACGGCGTTCGTTGAGCGGATAGTCGAGATGGCCGAAATAGGTCAGCACATAGTTGAACACCGGTTGCGCGCCGTCGAGCTGCGGTCCGATGCGCTCGAGCACCTGGCGGTAGAGCGAAGCGTCGCCGAGGAACTCGCCGTTCATGTCGTCGAGGACGAAGTCGCGGGCGGACCAGTATTGCTCGAAGCCGACCCGGTGGTAGGCGTTGATGCGGTTCCAGAACGGTGCCGCGTTCGGATGCGAGGCGACGCTGCGATAGCCCGCCTCGCCGAGATGGCGCGGCAGACAGGGCACGTCGCGGCGCAGCCGGCCCTCGAAGAACACCGCGTCGGTCTTCACCGGGAAACCGCACAAGGCCTCGAACTCGGCGTTCGCGGTGTAGCCGCCGAACACCGGCGACAGCGCGCGGGCATGGCCGGCGGCCTTCCACAGGCGGCGGAAGGCCGGGTCGAAGGGGTCAGCCGACAGTCCCGCGGCGTTCAGCGCGGTCGGATCCCAGAACGATTCGAGCACGATCATGTGGACGTTGCGCCCGCCGCGCGGCGCCGCCCCCGCGGCGGCCTTCAGGAAGGGATCGGGCTGCCCACTGCCGAGCAGCGCCAGCGCATCGTCGACGTCGCCGGCCGCCGGCGCCGCCCCGCGGCGGGCAAAGTTGCGGACGGACTCCTGCACCAGGTGCAGGGGCAGGCCGCGCATTTCGTAGTTGCCGCGCTGGTTCCATACCCAGTCACCGAAGCGCGCGTCCAGCCAGGCACCGGCCGGCGCCGGCTGCGCCAGCAAGGCCGAAAGCGCGGCGAGCGCCAGGCCGAGCACCGCCCACGCCTGCGGCCGGCGCCAGGCGAACATCCAGGCGAGGAAGGCCGGCGGCAGCACGAGCATGGCCACACTGGCCCACAGCTGCCAGCCTTCCAGCAGCAGGAACAGGTTTCTTGCCGCGACGAAGTCGTCCGGCATCACCGGCCCGCCGAGCACGGCGAGCTTGATCGCGTTGCCGAGGGTGAACGCGGAGAACAGCACACCCATCGCCACCGCGAAGCGCGCCAGGCTGCGCGCCATCGCGAACATCACGGCGCCGATCAGCAGATGCGCGGCGAGATCCCGCGCCCAGGCTCCGGAGCCAGGTCCGACGCCGAAGAAAAGGTGGATCCCCCACTGCGCGACGACATACCAGGCCGCGACCAGCGCCAGTGCCCAGCCCCATTCACGCACCACCGGCCGGTGCCGGGGGCGGGAACGACAGCAGGGGCGGAGCGGGATTCGAAGTCGGGCATCGCGGAGGCGGAGACGGAGGCGGGAGGCCGCATCATAATTCCGTAACCTCGCCGGGGGGCGGATTCCGCGCCTTTCCGGTGGCGGAAATTGCGACAAGGTTTTGCCATCCCTCGCCCCGGGGCGGCTCCGCCCGCTCGCCCCGTTCAGCGCAGCCTGGTGGCGATGTACTGCAGGGCGAGGCCGTAGCCTGGCGTACCGAAGCCGGCCATCACCGCCTCGGCGAGGTCCGACAGGTAGGAATGGTGGCGGAAGGGCTCGCGCTTGTGCACGTTGGAGATGTGCAGCTCGACGAAGGGGATCGCCACTCCAGCGAGCGCGTCGCGGATCGCCACGCTGGTGTGGGTGTAGGCGCCCGGATTGATCAGCACGAACGCGACCCCTTCGCCGCGGGCCTGGTGGATGCGCTCGACGATGGCCCCTTCGTGGTTGCTCTGGAAGCAGGACACCTCGAGGCCGAGCGCCTTGCCCTGCGCAACCAGGCCGTTCTCGACGTCGGCCAGCGTTGTCGCGCCGTAGATGTGGGGCTCGCGCGTGCCGAGCAGATTGAGGTTGGGTCCGTTGATGACAAGAACCTTGCTCATGAAGATCACTCCTGGTGAATGAAGGATGGAACGGCCCGCAGGCGCACGCGCGGAACATGCTCCCCTGGCCGGGTTGCCTAACCCAGGCCGGCCCCGGCCAGCAGGCCCGCCCTGCCGAGCGCCCAGATCCACAGCGTGATGCTGGCGAAAGAAACCACCGTGGTCACCACCAGCGCCGCCGAACACAGGTTTTCCTGGCCGTACTGCTGGCCGAAGATCGGATAGATGCTCATCATCGGCACGCAGGCGATCAGCACCGCCACCGCCTGGTAGGCGGGTTCGATCCCGGGCACGAGCAGCAGCGCCAGCACCACCGCTGCAGGATGGAGCACGAGCTTGGCGAAGACGATCAGGCCGACGTCGCCGAGCATGCCGCCGACCGGCGCCCGGGCGAGATTGCCGCCGACGACGAACAGCGCCACCCCGGCCGAGGTCACCGACAGCAGGTCGATCGCCTTGACCGCCGGCGTGGGAATCGTCAGTTCGAGCAGCGAGGCCAGAAACCCCGCGCTGATCGCGATCACCAGCGGATTCTTCAGCAGTCGCTCGAAGATCCGCAGCAGCGCGGGGAGCAGGCCCGCGCCCGGCTTGCCCAGACTTTCCGCCGCGGCCAGCAGCAACGGCAGCATCATCAGGTTCTCCACCATCACCACCAGGGCGACGATCACCGACGCCACCGGCCCGACCACCTGCAGCGCGATCGGCAGGCCGAGGAAGATGCTGTTCGACATCGAGCCGCCCATGCCGATGAGAACCGCCGTCAGCGGCGCGCGCCTTGCCGCGTAGCGGGCGAACAGCGCCACTGCGGCACAGGCCAGCAGCGAACCGAGCAGATAGGCGAGGAGGAAACGCAGGTTCATGATCTCGCCGATGCTGCGCTGCGACAAGGTCTTGAACAGCATCGCCGGCAGGGCGAACTGGATCACGAAGCGCCCCATCGCGCGGACGTCGGTGCTGGAAAAAAGCCCGGCGCGTACCGCGCCGAAGCCGGCCCCGATCAGGATGAAAACGGGCGTGGTGATGGCGAGAATATCCAGCATCCGCGTGCGAACCCCATGCAATGAAAAGGCGGTCCGCAGACCGCCTCGAAGAATGCCTATGGTAACCCGCTTCAGCGCGCCGCTCACCGGGGAAGGAGACTTTCCCCCATCAGGAACTCATCGACTGCACGCGCGCATTGGCGACCTTCGCCTTGCGGGCCGGTCGGCCCGCAATCGTCCACTCGCCCCGCGCAGGGCGATAAGCCGTTCACCGGGGAAGGAGGCTCTCGCCCATCAGGAACTCATCGACTGCACGCGCGCATTGGCGGCCTTCGCGAATCGCCCACACTACCAGCGACTGGCCGCGGCGGATGTCGCCGGCGGCGAACACCTTGGGTGCGCTGGTGGCGTAGCAGCCTTCGCCATCGGTGCTCGCCTTGGCGTTGCCGCGCGCGTCCTTGTCGACGCCGAAGGCGTCGAGCACGCCGCCCACCGGCTGGGTGAAACCCATCGCGAACAGCACCAGGTCGGCCTTGATCTCGAACTCCGAGCCCGGCACTTCGGACATCCTGCCGTCCTTCCATTCCAGGCGGCAGGCCTTGAGCGCCTTGACCTTGCCGTTCTTGCCGATGAACTCCTTGGTGGCAACGGCGAAGTCGCGCTCGCAGCCCTCCTCGTGCGAGGACGAGGTACGCAGCCGGGTCGGCCAGTACGGCCACACCAGCGGCTTGTTCTCCTGTGCGGGCGGCATCGGCATCAGCTCGAACTGGGTCACGCTCGCGGCACCGTGGCGGTTGGAGGTGCCGACGCAGTCGGAGCCGGTGTCACCGCCGCCGATGACGACGACGTGCTTGCCCTTGGCCGAGATCGGGTTGGGCTTGTCGCCGGCGACCTGCTTGTTCTGCGGGATCAGGAATTCGAGGGCGAAATGCACCCCGCCGAGCTCGCGCCCCGGCACCGGCAGGTCGCGCGGCACTTCGGCTCCCCCCGCCAGCACGACGGCATCGAACTCGCGCTGCAGCTGCTCGGCGTCGATCGTTTCCCTGGCGTCATTGACGATGCCGGCCGGCATCTCCCTGGCGCCGACCAGCACCCCGGTGCGGAAGGTGACGCCTTCGGCCTGCATCTGCTCGACGCGGCGGTCGATCAGCCCCTTGCCCATCTTGAAATCGGGAATGCCGTAGCGCAGCAGGCCGCCGATGCGGTCGTTCTTCTCGAACACGGTCACCGCGTGGCCGGCGCGTGCCAGTTGCTGGGCGGCCGCCAGGCCGGCCGGGCCGGAGCCGACCACCGCCACCTTCTTGCCGGTCTTCGCGGCGGCGGGCTGGGGAAGGACCCAGCCTTCTTCCCAGGCCTTGTCGATGATCGCGTGCTCGATCGACTTGATCCCCACCGCGTCGGTGTTGATGTTCAGCGTGCATGCGGCCTCACACGGCGCCGGGCAGATGCGGCCGGTGAACTCGGGGAAGTTGTTGGTCGAGTGCAGCACCTCGATCGCCTCGCGCCAGTGGCCGCGATATACCAGGTCGTTCCAGTCCGGGATGATGTTGTTGACCGGACAGCCGTTGTTGCAGAACGGGACGCCGCAATCCATGCAGCGCGCGCCCTGGATCGAGGCCTGCTCGTCGGTGAGGCGGGCAACGAATTCCTTGTAGCTCTTCACGCGCTTGTCGACCGGCTCGTAAGCCTCCGACAGGCGCTGATATTCCATGAAACCAGTGGGCTTGCCCATTTATGCGGCCTCCTTCTTTGCTTCGCGCTGCCCGTTCCTCGTTTCGGCCATTTCGGCCAGCGCGCGACGGTACTCGTGCGGGAACACCTTGACGAACTTCTTGCGCCAGGTGGCCCAGTTGTTCAGGATCTCGCGGGCGCGCACGCTGCCGGCGAAGCGGACGTGGCGCTCGATCAGGCCCTTCAGGATGAGCTCGTCGCCCATCGTCAGGTGGTCGATGTCGACGCGGCCGTGGGATTCGAGGTCGTCACCGGACTCGGAACCCTTGCGCGCGGCGATCTCGTCGGGCAGCGGCTCGAGCGCCACCTGGGCCATGTTGCAGCGCTGCTCGAAACTGCCGTCCTCGTCGAGGACATAGGCGACACCGCCCGACATGCCGGCGGCGAAGTTGCGCCCGGTCTGGCCAAGCACCACCACCGTGCCGCCGGTCATGTATTCGCAGCCGTGGTCGCCCACGCCCTCCACCACCGCGGTGGCGCCCGAGTTGCGCACCGCGAAGCGCTCGCCGGCGACGCCGGCGAAGTACACCTCGCCTTCGGTCGCACCGTACAGCACGGTGTTGCCGACGATGATGTTGCTGCCGGTCTCGCCGCGGAACTCGGCCTTCGGGCGCACGATGATGCGCCCGCCCGACAGGCCCTTGCCGACGTAGTCGTTGCCTTCACCGACCAGCTCGAGGGTGATGCCGCGCGCGAGGAAGGCGCCGAAGCTCTGTCCCGCGGTGCCGTTGAGGCGGATGTGGATGGTGTCGCTGGGCAGGCCGGGATGGCCGTATTTCGCCGCCACCTGACCGGACAGCATCGCCCCGACGGTGCGGTTGATGTTGCGCACGGCGAGGTCGATGTTGACCTTCTCGCCCTTCTCCAGCGCCGGCCGGGCAAGGGCGATCAGCTGCTTGTCGAGCGCGCCTTCGAGCCCATGGTCCTGAGTATCGACGTGCAGCCGCGGCACTTCGGCCGGCACCGGCGGCAGGTAGAAGATGCGCGAGTAGTCCAGGCCCTGCGCCTTCCAGTGGGCGATGCCCTTCTTCATGTCGAGCAGGTCGGCGCGGCCGATCAGCTCGTCGAACTTGCGGATGCCGAGCTGGGCCATCAGTTCGCGCACTTCCTCGGCGATGAAGAAGAAGTAGTTCACCACGTGCTCGGGCTGGCCGGAGAAGCGCGCGCGCAGCACCGGGTCCTGGGTGGCGACGCCGACCGGGCAGGTGTTGAGGTGGCACTTGCGCATCATGATGCAGCCTTCGACGACCAGCGGTGCGGTGGCGAAGCCGAACTCGTCGGCGCCGAGCAGGGCGCCGATGACGACGTCGCGGCCGGTCTTGATCTGGCCGTCGACCTGCACCCGCACGCGCCCGCGCAGGCGGTTGAGCACCAGGGTCTGCTGGGTCTCGGCCAGCCCCAGCTCCCACGGCGAGCCGGCATGCTTGATCGAGCTCCAGGGGCTCGCCCCGGTGCCGCCGTCATGGCCGGCGACGACGATGTGGTCGGCCTTGGCCTTGGCCACGCCGGCGGCCACGGTGCCGATGCCGATCTCGGATACCAGCTTCACCGAAATGCTCGCCGCCGGGTTGGTGTTCTTGAGGTCGTGGATCAGCTGCGCCAGATCTTCGATGGAATAGATGTCGTGGTGCGGCGGCGGCGAGATGAGGCCGACGCCCGGCACCGAATGGCGCAGGAAGCCGATGTACTCGGAGACCTTGTGGCCGGGGAGCTGGCCGCCCTCGCCGGGCTTGGCGCCTTGGGCCATCTTGATCTGGATCTGGTCGGCGTTGGCCAGGTACTCGGCGGTGACGCCGAAACGGCCCGAGGCCACCTGCTTGATCGCCGAGCGCAGCGAATCGCCGGCGTTCAGTTCGAGGTCGCGGGCGATGCGGTTCTCACCGATCACCTGCGACAGCCGGATCGCCTCGGTCAGCGGCTTGAAGCGCATCGGGTCCTCGCCGCCTTCGCCGGTGTTCGACTTGCCGCCGATGCGGTTCATCGCCACCGCCAGCGTGGTGTGGGCCTCGGTCGAGATCGAGCCGAGCGACATCGCCCCGGTGGCGAAGCGCTTGACGATCTCCTTCGCCGGCTCGACCTCGTCGAGCGCGACCGGGGTGGCCGACGCCTTGAGCTCGAACAGGCCGCGCAGGGTCATGTGCCGGCGGCTCTGGTCGTTGATGATGTGGGCGTATTCCTTGTAGGTGTCGGACCTGCCCGAGCGGGTGGCGTGCTGGAGCTTGGCGATCGCATCCGGCGTCCACATGTGCTCTTCGCCGCGGGTGCGGAAGGCGTACTCGCCGCCGGCCTCGAGCATGTCGTGGAGCACCGGGTCGGTGCTGAAGGCGGCCTTGTGCAGGCGGATCGACTCTTCCATGACCTCGAACACGCCGATGCCCTCAACCTGGCTGGTGGTGCCGGTGAAGTACTTGTCGAGCAGCGCCTGCTTGAGGCCGACGGCCTCGAAGATCTGCGCCCCGGTGTAGGACATGTAGGTGGAGATGCCCATCTTCGACATCACCTTCATCAGGCCCTTGCCGATCGCCTTGACGAAGTGCTTGACGTACCTGGCCGCGGTCTCGGTGTCGTCGGCCATGTGCTGCAGGGTCTCGAGCGCGAGATAGGGGTGGACGGCTTCGGCACCGTAGCCGGCGAGCACGGCGAAGTGGTGCACTTCGCGCGCGGAACCGGTCTCCACCACCAGGCCGGCGCGGGTGCGCAGGCCCTTCGCCACCAGGTGCTGGTGGATCGCCGACAGCGCCAGCAGCGCGGGAATCGCGATGCGCTCGGCCGACAGCTTGCGGTCGGACACGATCAGGATGTTGTTGCCGCCCAGCACCGCGTTCTCGGCGTCCGCGCACAGCGAGGCCAGGCGCGCCTCGACGCCTTCCTTGCCCCATTCGGCCGGATAGCAGATGTCGAGCTCGGCGGAGCGGAACTTGTTCTGGGTGTAGCGCGCGATGTTGCGGATCTTGGCCATGCCGGCGAAGTCGAGCACCGGCTGGCTGACCTCGAGGCGGAACGGCGGGTTGATCTCGTTGATCTCGAGCAGGTTGGGCTTGGGGCCGATGAAGGACACCAGCGACATCACCATCTGCTCGCGGATCGGGTCGATCGGCGGGTTGGTGACCTGGGCGAAGAGCTGGCGGAAGTAGTTGAACAGCGGCTTGTTCTTGCTCGACAGCACCGCCAGCGGCGAGTCGTTGCCCATCGAGCCGGTGCCTTCCTCGCCGCTCTTGCCCATCGGCTCGAGGATGAACTTGATGTCCTCCTGGGTGTAGCCGAAGGCCTGCTGGCGGTCGAGCAGCGGCGCGACGCGCTCGCCGCGGGCGGCGGCGGTGTCAGCCACGGCGGGCACTTCGAGGGTGTCGAGCTTGATGTTGATCCGGCGCAGCCAGTCAGCATAGGGCCGGGCGTTGGCGAGCGACTCCTTGAGTTCCTGGTCGCAGATGATGCGCCCCTGCTCCATGTCGATCAGGAACATCTTGCCCGGCTGCAGGCGCCACTTCTTGACGATCTTGCTGTCGGGGATCGGCAGCACACCGGACTCGGAGGCCATGACGACAAGGTCGTCGTCGGTGACCAGGTAGCGCGCCGGGCGCAGGCCGTTGCGGTCGAGCGTGGCGCCGATCTGGCGGCCGTCGGTGAACGCCACCGCGGCGGGGCCGTCCCACGGCTCCATCATCGCCGCGTGGTACTCGTAGAAGGCGCGGCGCTTCTCGTCCATCTGCGAATGCGACTCCCAGGCTTCCGGAATCATCATCATCATCGCGTGGGCGAGCGAGTAGCCGCTCATCACCAGCAGTTCGAGGGCATTGTCGAAGGAGGCCGAGTCGGACTGGCCGGGGTAGATCAGCGGCCAGATCTTTTCCAGGTCGGCGCCGAGCAGCGGCGAATGCACCCCCTTTTCGCGCGCGCGCATCCAGTTGTAGTTGCCGCGCAAGGTGTTGATCTCGCCGTTATGGGCGATGTAGCGGAACGGATGGGCGAGGTTCCACTTCGGAAAGGTGTTGGTCGAGAAGCGCTGGTGCACCAGCGACAGCGCCGAGACCGCGCGCCGATCGACGAGGTCGCGATAGTACTCGCCGACCTGGTTCGCCAGCAGCAGGCCCTTGTAGTTCACCGTGCGTGCCGACATCGACACCATGTAGAACTCCTTGCCGTGCTTGAGCTGCAGCGCGGCAATGGCATTGGCGGCGCGGCGGCGCACGACGTAGAGCTTGCGTTCGAGCGCTTCGGTGACCATGACGTCGGCACCGCGGCCGATGAAGATCTGGCGGATCACCGGCTCCTTGGCCTTCACCGTCGGCGACATCGGCATGGCGTGATTGACCGGAACGTCGCGCCAGCCGAGCACGACCTGGCCTTCGCCGACCACCGCACGCTCGATTTCTTCCTCGCAGGCGAGGCGCGAGGCGGCTTCCTTGGGCATGAACACCATGCCGACGCCATACTCGCCGGGGAGCGGCAGGGCCACGCCCTGTTGCGCCATCTCCTCGCGGTAGAGCTGATCCGGGATCTGGATCAGGATGCCGGCGCCGTCACCTTGCAGCGGATCGGCACCGACCGCGCCCCGGTGATCGAGGTTTTTCAGGATTTCGAGGCCCTGCAGGATGATGTCATGACGTTTCTCGCCCTTGATGTGGGCGATGAAACCCACGCCACAGGCATCGTGTTCATTGGCGGGGTCGTAAAGACCCTGCTTTTGGGGCTGATCCATCTTCTTTTCCTCAAACGACACGCAAGATCACGCGCATGGGGGCCGACAAAGGCCTTTCAAACCGGAAGGCCTGATAAACCGAACGCGCACAAAAAAGCCGGGCGCGCGCGCACCGGCTTTGTGATTTGCACCAGACTGGTGCAAAAACAACTGTTTGATGACCAGGACCGCAGGAGCGGAGGCTCCGCATGCACCATTTTGGACACCGCCACCAGCCTCGCTGTTGACAAAAAAACTATACGCCCGAGAACTCCAGGGTTCAAGGAGTTTTTGCACTGCGGCACGGCCGTGCCCCGCAGCGTCCGCGAGACGTGCGCCCGCCTTCCGCCTGCTACCGCCGGCCGCATCCGGCAATGCGGCTTCAGTGGATCTCGCCCACCGCGAACAGCCGGCGGTGCTCCTTCATCGCGTAGCGGTCGGTCATCCCGGCGATGTAGTCGGCGATCGCGCGCGGCGTGTCCTCGCGTGCCATCGCCTGGTACTGCGGCGGCAGGATGTGGGGATCGGCCATGAAGGCATCGAACAGCTCGGTGACGATGCGGCGCGCCTTGTTGGTCATGCGCAGCACCTGGTAATGGCGGTACAGCTTCTGGTGGAGGAAAGTCTTCAGTTCGCGCAGGCGCGGCAGCAAGCCGTCGGAGTAGGCCACCAGGCGGCCGGCGGCGCGCACCTCGGCCAGGGTCCCTACGCCACTGGTGGCGAGGTTGGCGCGGGTCTGGGCGATGAGGTCGATCACCATCAGCTGGATCATCCGGCGCACGGTCTCGTTGATCAGCTTGCGCCCGCCCAGGCCCGGCCAGCGCGCTTCGACTTCGCGGCGCTGGGTGGCGAACAGGCTCACGTCCTCGAGCTGCTCGAGCGTGATCAGCCCCGAACGCAGACCGTCATCGACATCGTGGTTGTTGTAGGCGATCTCGTCGGCGAGGTTGGCGAGCTGGGCTTCGAGCGAAGGCTGGGTGCGCTCGAGGAAGCGCTGCCCGAGCTCGCCGAGGCGCAGCGCGTTGGCGTGCGAACAGTGCTTGAGAATGCCCTCGCGGGTCTCGAACATCAGGTTCAGGCCGTCGAATGCGGCGTAGCGGTCTTCGAGCAGATCGACGGTGCGCAGCGACTGCAGGTTGTGCTCGAAGCCGCCATGTTCCTTCATGCAGGCGTTCAACGCTTCCTGGCCGGCGTGGCCGAACGGGGTATGGCCGAGGTCGTGGGCGAGGGCGACGGCTTCGGCGAGGTCCTCGTTGAGGCCGAGCTGGCGGGCGATGCCGCGGGTGATCTGGGCGACCTCGATGCTGTGGGTGAGGCGGGTGCGGAACAGGTCGCCCTCGTGGTTCACGAACACCTGGGTCTTGTATTCGAGACGGCGGAAGGCGGTGGAATGGACGATGCGGTCGCGGTCGCGCTGGAACTGGCCGCGCGCGAGCGGAGCCGGCTCATCGTGCTGGCGGCCGCGGGAAGCGGCCTCGGTGACGGCATAGGGGGCGAGCTGGAGCATGCGGTTTTCCTCCGGGCCGAAGTCGATCGCGGTTCCCGTCGTTTGTGCAGGAGGCCTCCCCGGGGG
Source organism: Thauera chlorobenzoica (assembly GCF_001922305.1). Lineage (NCBI taxonomy): Bacteria > Pseudomonadati > Pseudomonadota > Betaproteobacteria > Rhodocyclales > Zoogloeaceae > Thauera > Thauera chlorobenzoica. The sequence goes on along the minus strand of NZ_CP018839.1, from coordinate 770,095 downwards.
GCCTGCCGCAGGAGCCATGTGTTCCCGCAGCCGCCCGGCCGGGACGGCCCGGATTCAGCGGCAGCGGGCCTCGATCGCCGCGGCAATCTCGCTCAGCGCCGCCTCGCCGTACACCCGCGCACGACCGAGCGCGTGCAGCAGCACGAGGCGCAGGCGCCCGGCCTCGACCTTCTTGTCATGAGCCATGAGTGCGAGGTAGCGCGCCGCGCCCAGCTTCGGCCCCCACACCGGCAGCTTCGCGCGCACGAACAGCGCCTCGATCCGATCGACATCGTCCGCGGCGAGCCAGCCGAGGCGGCGCGACAGTTCGGCGGCCATCATCGTGCCTGCGGCCACCGCCTCGCCATGCAGCCATTCGCCGTAGCCGAGTCCGGTCTCGATGGCGTGGCCGAAGGTGTGGCCGAGGTTGAGCAGGGCGCGCTCGCCCTGCTCGGTCTCGTCGGCCGCCACCACTTCGGCCTTGTTGCGGCAGGAACGCTCGATCGCGTACATCAGCGCGTCCGGGTCGCGCGCGCGCAGACGCTCGAGGTTTGCTTCCAGCCAGGCAAGGAAGTCGGGATCGCGGATCAGGCCGTACTTGATCACTTCGGCGAGGCCGGCGGCCAGTTCGCGCTCGGGCAGCGTCGCCAGGGTGTCGATGTCGGCCAGCACCAGCCGGGGCTGGTAGAAGGCGCCGATCATGTTCTTGCCCAGCGGATGGTTGATCGCGGTCTTGCCGCCGACCGAGGAGTCGACCTGGGCGAGCAGGGTCGTCGGAATCTGGATGAAGGGCATCCCGCGCTGGTAGCAGGCGGCGGCAAAGCCGCCCATGTCGCCGACCACCCCGCCGCCGAGCGCGATCAGCGTGGTCGAACGCTCGCAGCGCTCGGAGAGCAGCAGGTCGAAAATGCGGTTCAGCGTTTCCCAGGTCTTGTACGCCTCGCCGTCGGGCAGGCTCACCACGCTCACGCTCACGCCCGCCTGCTCCAGTGCGGCGCGCAGTCCGCCCAGGTAGAGCGGGCCGACGGTGTCGTTGGTGACGATCGCCACCCGCGGTGTCTTCAGCTGCGCGCGGACGAGGTCGGCACGGCCGAGCAGGCCGCGGCCGATGTGGATCGGATAGGCGCGATCGCCGAGGGCAACGTTCAGGGTTTGCATGGGCTCTTGTGGAAATGCTGGAGGGCGGCCTCGACCAGCCGCACCATGGTGCCGGGGTTGCCGCGCCCGCCGTCGACGACGAGGTCGGCCACTTCGCGGTACAGGGGGTCGCGCTGGTGGTGCAGGTCGATGATGCGCTGACGTGGATCGTCCACCTGCAGCAGCGGGCGGTTGCGGTCGTGGCGGGTGCGCTCGTAGAGGATCTGCGGCGGCACGTTGAGGTAGATGACGATGCCGCGCTCGTGCATCAGCGCACGGTTGGCCGGCGTCGTCACCACCCCGCCGCCGGTGGCGATGACGATGTCGGACTCGCGGGTGAGCTCGTCGATCATCTGCGTCTCGCGCCTGCGGAAACCGGCTTCGCCCTCGATCTCGAAGATCGTCGGGATGCTCACCCCGGTGCGGGCGACGATCTCGTGGTCGCAGTCGGCGAAGCGCACCTTGTGCCGCCTCGCCAGTTCCTTGCCGACCGTGGTTTTGCCGGCGCCCATCATGCCGATCAGTATCAGACAGCTCACGCGTGATTCGCCGGAAGTCCAGAAAAAAGGGGCGGGCCCCTCTGGGGAGGCCCGCCCCGGCATTGTATCAGCAGAGCGGAGGGCTTATCGCAGGGTCAGCGTGTCGGCGACAATGCGCGGAGTGATGAACACCAGCAGTTCCTTGCGGTTGGATACGGTGGTCCGCGACTTGAACAGGTTGCCCACGACCGGGATGTCGCCCAGCAGCGGCACCTGGTCGACACCGCTGGCCTCCTCTTCCTCGTAAATCCCGCCGATGACGACGGTGCCGCCGTTTTCGATCAGCACCTCGCTCTTGACGTTCTTGGTTTCGATCGGCGGTACGCCGAGCAGCATGTTCTCGTACAGCGGGCGGTCCTTGTTGACCTCGATCGCCAGCTGCAGGCGGCCGTCGGGAGTGATCTGCGGCTTCACCTTCAGCGACAGCACCGCCTTCTTGAACTCGACGTTGGTCGCCCCCGAACTGGTCGCCTCCTGGTAGGGGATCTCGGTGCCCTGCTCGATCGAGGCCTCGACCTGGTTGGCGGTCAGCACGCGCGGACTGGACACGATCCGGCCCCGGCCGTCGGACTCGAGCGCCTGCAGCTCGAGGTTGAGGAAACGGGTCAATCCCTTGTTGAACAGAGTCAGATTCAACGCGCCATATCCGCTCGGCATGAAATCGCCGCCACCGACCCTCACCGACTCGCCAACCATCTGCATCATGTCGGTGACCGGGAAGTCCCCCGTGCGGTCGATCTTGGCGCCCCCCGTCTGCTCATCGGGCACCAGGGAAACGAACTCCGAGTTGCCGAAACCGATCTTCGCCCCATTGCCGAGCGAAGCGTATCCACGGCTGCCGAAGCCCAGCCGCACCCCCAGGTCACGGGCGAAGGTCTTGTTCGCCTCGACGATCCGCGCCTCGATCAGCACCTGGCGCGGCGCGACGTCGATCTCCTGCACCAGCCGGCGCAGCGCCTGCAGGCGCGAACCGACGTCGGTGACGAAGACCTTGTTGCTGCGCTCATCGACCACCACGCTGCCGCGCGCCGACAGCATGGTCTGGTCCTTGCTCTTGAGGAAATCGAAGATCTCCTTGGCCTTGTGGTAGTTGATCTGGAAGCTTTCGGTCTGCAGCTGTTCGAGGTCGCTGATCTGCGCCTTCGCTTCCAGCTGCTGCTTCTCGCGCGCGGCGAGCTCCTCGCCCGGCGCGATCCAGATCACGTTGCCGTTCTTGCGCATGTCCAGGCCCTTGGCCTGGAGGATGATGTCGAGCGCCTGGTCCCAGGGCACGTCCTTCAGGCGCAGGGTCAGGCTGCCCTGTACCGAGTCGGAGGTGATGATATTGAAGTCGGTGAAATCGGCGATCACCTGCAGCACCGAGCGCACATCCACGTTCTGGAAGTTGAGCGACAGCTTCTCACCCTGGAACTGGCCGCGCGAGCCCTGCACCAGCTTGCCGGGGTCCTCGACGATGCGCTTGACTTCGAGCACGAAGCGGTCGTTGCTCTGATAGGCGTTGTGTTCCCACAGACCGTTCGGCGTCACCGTCAGGCGCACGCGGTCGCCGAGCTGCTGCGTGCTCATCGACGTGACCGGGGTGGCGAAGTCGGTGACGTCGGAGCGCCGGCGCAGATGCTCGGGGAGCGCCGCCTGGAGGAAATCGACCACCAGGTTGCCGCCTTGCTGGCGGATGTCGATGCCGGCGTCGGCGCTCGACAAGTCGACCACCACCCGCCCTTCGCCTTCGCTGCCGCGGCGGAAGCTGACATCGCGCACGGCCACCCCCGCCGCCGCGGAAGGCTCGGCGAAGTTGCCCTGGGGCACCGGGAGCGCGCTCGCCTGCGCCGCCGGAAGGCGCAGCGGCGAGATCGCGATCACCAGGTCGCGCCCCTCGATGCGCGCTTCGTAGGGGCTCATCTTCACCAGGTTCAGCACCAGGCGGGTGCGATCGCCGACCTGGACGATGTTGGCGCTGCGCAGATCGCCCTGCTCGACGCTTTGCACGCTGCGCCCGAGGGCGTTGGCGGTGGCGGCGAAGTCGAACGCGATGCGGGCCGGCTCGGCCACGCTGAAGCTGGGCGGCAGGCGGGTAAGCGCCTCCGTCAGGCTCACCCGGACAAACAGCGAACCGCCCTGCTCGGCCACTTCCAGCCCTTCGATGCGGTTGTTCGATGCCTGGACCTGCCCTGCCTCCTGCGCGCGCAGGGCGGCCGCGGGCACAAGGCCTGCGCAAGCGGCCGCCAGCAGCAGCATTCCGATACGGTGTTTCATTTTCCGGCCTCCTGCCGCTCCTGCAGTATCAGCGAACTGGTGCGCTCGACCCAGTCGCCGTAAACGTCCTCGACGAGTTCGCGCAAGGTCACCTCATTCTCGGTGATCCGGATGACGACGCCGAAATCGTGCCCCATGTAATTGCCCGGGCGCACCTGGTGGAGGGTGTCACCCGCCCGGATCAGCGCATGCGTGGTGCCGCCGCGGGTCAGCACCCCGACCATCTGCAGCGTCTCCAGCGCATGGCCCTCGAGCGGCTCGCGGCGGCGGTTCATGTCCGGCCCCGCGCTGCTGCTCGACACCCGCTGCGGCTGCATGCGCGCGCTGCGGAACGGATCGTCGCCCTGGGCGCCGGCGTACCCCACCACCGGAAAGGGCCGCAGTTCGGGCAACGGGCGCACTACGCCACGCATCCCGCGCGTCTGCTCCTCCATCCAGACGTGAAGGTCGTCCTGATTTCCGCCCGCACAACCGGCCAGCAGCAGGCAGGCGGCAAGCACTCCTGCCTTGTTCATTTCTTCTTCCCTCGCGCGGCTTGCTCAGCCTGTGCCGCCTGGCGCTGCTGCGCCAGTTCTTCTTCATCGAGGTAGCGATACGTCACCGCCTTCGCCTCGAGCTCGAGGCGGCCGTCCTTGCCCGATTCGAGGGCGATGTCGTTGAGGGTCACGATCCGGGGCATGCGCGCGATGTCGCTGACGAATTCGCCCAGCTCGTGATAGCCGCCGGTGACGCGGATCTCGATCGGCATTTCGGCATAGAACTCCTTGACCAGGTCCGCTCCCGGCTTGAACAGCTCGAATTGCAGGCCGCGCCCCAGGCCGGCCTGGTTGAGGTCGGACAGCAGGGAATCCATTTCCGCCCGATTGGGCAGCTGCTTGAGCAGCGCGCCGAACTGGCGGTCGATCTCGGCCAGCTGGCGACGATGCTCGTCCAGGTTGACCGCCTGGCGCTTCTTCGTCACCCAGCTTTCGCGCAGTTGCAGCTCTTCGGCCGCGCTGCGCTCGAGGCGCTCGGCCTGGCCCCGCCAGTCGAACCACCAGAAGGCGGCGACCGTGGCGAGCAACACCGCGAGCGCCGCCGCCAGCCGCGGCGCGAGCGGCCACAGGCCGGGGTCGTTCGGGTCCAGGTCCTTGAAGTCCTGCGCCAGGCGCTGCAGGTCGGCACGGGCGAGGCGCTTGCGTGCGACCGGGGCGGGTGCAGAGGCCTTGCGCGACAGCAGGCGCTTCATTTCGCGCCTCCCTTGCCGCCGCGGGGCGGTTCGGGCGCTTCGGCCTGCGGCGGCACGATGCCGATGCCGAGGGTGAATGCGCTGACCCGGCGGTTCTCTTCGGCGGCGGCCTTGGCCTCGATCAGGACCGGCTGCTCGAGAAAGGCCGAGGCATCGAGGTTGCGCATCAGGTGCGACACGCGCGCATTGGACTGGGCGAAGCCGGCCAGGGTGACACGCCGGCCACCCTGCTTGATCGACTTCAGATACACCCCCTCGGGGAAGCTCAGCGCCAGTTCGTTGAACAGATGCACGGTTTCGGCGCGCGTGCTCTGCAAGGCTTCGATCACCTGCTTGCGCGCGAGCATGGCGTCGATCTGCTCGCGCAGGCGGCGGATTTCGACGATGTCCTGGTCGAGGCGGGCGATCTCGGTCTTGAGGAAGGCGTTGCGCGCCTCCTGGCGCTCGCCCCGGAGATCGTACACGGCATGGACGGCAAAGCCGATCAGCGCGCCGAGCACGACCATCGCCCCCGCCAGCAGATAGAACTGCTGGCGGCGCTGGCGGCGCTTTTCGATGCGATGCGGCAGCAGGTTGAGGCGGATCATGCGTCGAACCTCCGCAGCGCGAGGCCACAGGCCACCATCAGCGAAGGCGCGTCGGCGAGCAGGTTGCGCGGGCGCACCCGTTCGCTCGACATCATGCCGGCAAACGGGTTCGCGATCTGGGTGGGAACCTGGGTGCGCGCCGCCACCACTTCGGCCAGGCCCGGCATCAGCGCACAGCCACCGGCGAGCATGACGTGATCGACCCGGTTGTACTGGGTGGAAGTGAAGAAGAACTGCAGCGCACGCGACACTTCGAGCGCGAGGCTGTCCATGAACGGACGCATCAGCTCGCGCGGGTAGGTCTCGGGCAGCGACCCGGCGCGCTTGCCGGCTTCGGCCTCGTCCAGGCCCATGCCGTAGTGGCGGGCAATGTCCTGGGTGAGCTGGAAGCCGCCGAAAGCCTGTTCGCGCGTGTACACCGACAGGCGGTTGCGGAACATGTTGACGTTCATCACGTTCGCGCCGACGTCGACGAGGGCGATGACCCGGTCCTCGCCGCCGCCCGGCAGCTGCCGGCACACGAGCTCGAGCGCGGATTCGGTGGCGAGCGATTCGACATCGACGATCACGGCCCTGAGCCCGGCGGCCTGGGCCGCGGCGACGCGGTCCTCGACCTTGTCCTTGCGCGAAGCCGCGATCATCACCTCGACTTCTCCCGCCGCGCCGGGCGCCGGGCCGATCACCTGAAAGTCGAGATTGACCTCGTCGAGGGCGAACGGAATGTACTGACTGGCCTCGGCCTCGACGGCGAATTCCATTTCGGTTTCGCGCAGGCCTTCGGGGAGGACGATCTTCTTGGTGATCACCGACGAGGACGGCAACGCGACGGCGACGTTGCGCACGTCGGAGCCGAAGCGGCGCAACGCGCGCTTGAGCGCTTCGCCGAGCGGTTCGAGCTTGACGATGTTGCCATCGACGACGGTATCGCGCGGCAGCGGCTCGATCACGTAACGCTCGACTTTGTAAGCGTCCTTGTCGCTCCCGGACAGCTCGACCAGCTTTACCGATGAAGACGAAATATCGAGCCCGGCAAGCTGGCGTGTCGCCGAGCTGAAGAGCGGGAGATCAATCACAAAGAAAACCCTTTAATTTCTTTATGTTACGATCAACACCTTGACCGGACCCAAGGATGCTAGCAACAAGCCGGAGGGGTGTAAAGCGAAGCCTGTCGCGGATAATCTGCGCTCACAGCCGGGTCCGGACGCATCCTCTATAATGCTCGCCCGTTCCACACCCCCTGGATTGCCCATGCGCTGGGTCCTGTATCCGGTCGGAGCGCTGTTCGCGCTGATCATTCTCGGTCTTGCCACGCTCACGGCGATGGCCCTGTTCGCCTGGCCGAACCTGCCCGCCCTCGACACCCTGACCGACTATCGGCCGCGCGTCCCCTTGCGCGTCTATACCGCCGACGGCCACCTGCTCGGCGAATTCGGCGAAGAGCGGCGCGACGTGGTGCGCATCGCCGAAGTCCCCTCGGTACTCAAGCACGCGATCCTCGCCGCCGAGGACGAGCGCTTCTACGAGCACCCCGGCATCGACCTGCTCGGTCTCGTGCGTGCCGCGCTCGCCAACCTGTCTTCCGGCGGCCGCAGCCAGGGGGCGTCGACGATCACCATGCAGGTCGCGCGCAACTTCTTCCTGACGCGCGAGAAGACCTACAACCGCAAGCTGTACGAGATCCTGCTCGCGCTCAAGATCGAGCAGAACCTGTCCAAGGACCAGATCCTCGAGCTCTACATCAACCAGATCTACCTCGGCCAGCGCGCCTATGGCTTCGCGGTGGCCGCACGCGCCTATTACGGCAAGCACCTGGACGAGCTGACCCTGCCCGAAGCGGCGATGCTCGCCGGGCTGCCGAAAGCGCCGTCGGCCTTCAACCCGGTGGTCAACCCGGCACGTGCCGCGGTGCGCCAGCAATACGTGCTGCGCCGCATGCTCGAGACCGGGCTGATCGACCCGTCCCAGTACGAGCATGCCCTGAGCTTCGCCACCCCAAAGCAGGGGCAGCGCGACAACACCGCAGGGCGCCGCCAGCAGGACCTGTTCGTCGCCGGCGGCGAACACGTTGCCGAGATGGCACGCCAGATCGCCGTCGAGCAGTTCGGCGAGCAGGCCTACGAGCTCGGCATCCGCATCGTCACCACGGTGACGCGCAAGGACCAGGAAGCAGCCTACGCGGCGCTGCGCAAGGGGGTGCTCGACTACGACCGCCGCCACGGCTACCGCGGCCCGGAAGCCTTCGTCGATCTGGCGGTGAGTGAAACCGGTGCCGAGCGCTTCGACGAATTGCTCGGCGACACTGCCGATCACGGCGACCTGCTCGCCGCGCTGGTGCTGAAGGCTTCGCCGAAAGAAGTCGTCGTGTATCGCCGCGGCCGCGAACTCCGCATCGACGGCAAGGGCCTGCGCTTCGCCGCGCCGATGCTGGCCGACAAGGCGCCGCAGAGCCGGCGCATCCGCCGCGGCGCGATCGTGCGCCTGCGCGACACCGGCAAGGGCGACTGGGAACTCGCCCAGCTACCCGAAGTCCAGGCCGCGCTGGTGTCGCTCGACCCGCACAGCGGCGCGGTGCGCGCCCTGGTCGGCAGTTTCGACTTCGACCGCAACAAGTTCAATCATGTCACCCAGGCGCTGCGCCAGCCGGGTTCGAGCTTCAAGCCCTTCATCTTCTCGGCTGCGCTCGAACGCGAGCTGGGCCCCGGTGACGTGCTCGCCGACGAACCGCTGTACTACCCGGCCGGCGTCACCGGCAGCCAGGACTGGGAACCGAAGAACTACGACGGCAAATACGCCGGCCCGATGACGCTGCGCGAAGCGCTGACGCGCTCCAAGAACATGGTGTCGATCCGTCTGCTCGAGCGCATCACGCCCGAATACGCGCGCGACTACATCACCCGCTTCGGCTTCGACGCCGCCCGCCACCCCCCCTACCTGACCATGGCGCTCGGCGCCGGCGCGACGACCCCGTGGGAGATGGCCACCGGCTACGCGGTGTTCGCCAACGGCGGCTACCGCATCGAGCCTTACGTGGTGAAGGAAATCTACGACGGCGAAGGCCGCCTGATCGCCCGCATCGACCCCCCTGTTGCCGGTCGCAGCGCACCGCGGGTGATCGACGCACGCAATGCCTGGCTGATGGACTCGATGATGCGCGACACGGTCCAGCACGGCACCGCGACCCGGGCGCGCAGCCTCAAGCGCAGCGATCTCGCCGGCAAGACCGGCACCACCAACGACTACGTCGATGCCTGGTTCTGCGGCTACCACCCCGAGCTCGTCGCCGTTGCCTGGGTCGGCCACAGCCAGCCACGCAACCTCGGGCGCGGCGAGACCGGCGGCGCCGCCGCACTGCCGATCTGGATCAACTATATGGGCAGCGCGCTCGAAGGCGTCCCCGAAGTGCAGCGCCCGCGCCCCGACGGCCTGATCCTGGTCGACAACGGCCTGCACAACGGGCAGGACTACCACTACGCCGAATACGCCCCGCCCGAGCCGGCGCCGGCGCCGAGCTGGCTCGAACAGCTGTTCGCCGACGACAAGCCCCGGCAGGTCATCCACGCCCCGATGGAAGCCCCCGAGGAGGCGATTCCGGCGTTTCCCGCTCCGCGCCCGCTGCCCCGCCCGGCGCAGGCGCCCGCACCGGTCGAGGAGCGTGCGCCGGTACCGATCCGGCGCTGAGCGCAGGGCGTACCCTGCACCGCCAGCTCAGGCCGGCGGCTGCAGATCGACCGCTTCTCCCGCCTGCGCACCAAGCAGCGCCGCGAGCATCGTCCACAGCTCGGTGCCGTCGCGGGTGTTGACCCAGCGCCCGCCTTCGGGACGGAAGTGAAAGCCCCCCGATTTGGCCGCGACCCAGATTTCACGCGCCGCGGTGTGGCGGTTGAGGATCATCTTCGTGCCATTGTCGAATTCGAGTTCGAGCACGCCGCCGGGCTTGGGCTCGATGTCGATGTCGACGCCGCAGTCTTCCAGCGCATGTTCGATGCGGGCGAGCTCGGCCTCCGCGAGGGCATTGAATGCAGACTCTTCCATGCTGACTCCTTCTGTTAGGATTCCGGTTTTTTGCGAACGACGGCGATGCGAGCCAAACTTCCTGCGATCGCGCTTGCCTGCGCGCTATTGACGGCCTGCGGTATCAAGGGTCCGCTCTACCTCCCCGCGCCCGGCACCCCCGGCCAGCCGGAACCGGGCGCCGATCATAGCAAACCCGTCATCCCGCCGGACCTGATTTCCGAACCCCTGATCGAATGAACACCCCTGCCCCGCATATTCCGGCCGCACACACCCCGGCCGCAGCGCTCCCATTCCCGCCGATCCCCACCCTGCAGGCGCGCGACGGCGCGCTGTGGCTGGAAGGCCTCGCCCTCGCCGACCTCGCCGCCCGCTTCGGCACGCCGACCTATGTGTATTCGAAAGCCGCGCTGGAAGCCGCCTTCGCCAGCTGGCGCGAGGCCCTCGCCGGACGCCGCGCGCTCGTCTGCTACGCCGTGAAGGCCAACTCCAACCTCGGCATCCTGTCGGTGTTCGCCCGTCTCGGCGCCGGCTTCGACATCGTCTCGGGCGGTGAGCTGGCACGCGTGCTGGCGGCCGGCGGCGAAGCCGGCAAGGTGGTGTTTTCCGGCGTCGGCAAGACCCGTGCCGAAATGCGCCAGGCCCTGCAGGCCGGCATCCGCTGCTTCAACGTCGAGTCGGCCGCCGAACTCGAACGCCTGGACGCGGTGGCCGGCGAACTCAGCACCCGCGCCCCGGTCGCGCTGCGGGTCAATCCCGACGTCGACCCGAAGACCCACCCCTACATTTCCACCGGCCTCAAGGGCAACAAGTTCGGCGTCGCCTTCGCCGACGCCCTGTCGCTGTACCGGCGCGCCGCGGCGCTGCCCAACCTGCGCGTCACCGGCGTCGCCTGCCACATCGGCTCGCAGCTGCTCGACCCCGCGCCGATGGCCGAGGCCGCGCGCAAAGTGCGCGGGCTGGTCGAGCGGCTTGCCGCCGACGGCATCGCGCTCGGGCACGTCGACCTCGGCGGCGGCCTCGGCATCCGCTACCGCGACGAGGCTCCGCCCACCGTCGCCGACTACCTCGCCCCGCTGCTGGAGGCCTTCGAGGGCTGCCCGCAGGAGCTGTGCTTCGAGCCCGGACGCTCGCTGGTCGGCAACGCCGGCCTGCTGCTGACCCGCATCGAATACCTGAAGCCGGGCGAGACAAAGAACTTCGCCATCGTCGACGCGGCGATGAACGATCTCGCCCGCCCCGCCCTGTACGACGCCTGGCACGAAGTGGTGGCGGTGGCGCCGCGCGCGACGGCGGCGCAGCGTTACGAGATCGTCGGCCCGATCTGCGAAAGCGGCGACTTCCTCGCCCACGACCGCAGCCTGGCGGTGGCCGAGGGCGACCTCCTCGCCCTCCTTTCGGCCGGCGCCTACGGCATGACGATGAGCTCGAACTACAACACCCGGCCGCGCGCCGCGGAAGTCATCGTCGACGGCAGCAGCGCGCACCTGGTGCGCGCGCGCGAGACCGTGGCCGAGCTCTACGCGGGGGAGAAAGCGCTCGATTGAACATCGCAATCGGCCACCAGGAGAAGCCGCACCGGCCACGATCACGGAGGTGCGCAGGCCGAAGCGGGGCTATCGGTGCGCGAAGTGCACCGAAAAACAGTACCGACTGAAGCTCTACAGCGAAGGCCTCTTCGTCCACGCACGCGCCCAGAGTTCGGGCGCCAATCTGCGGGCATGACTTTTGCTTCTTGCAGGGCGCAACCATATTAATCACAATAATATGTTTATAATTGTTTCACTCGATTGCGCGAGTGGTGGCTCCTGGTTTCTCACGCTCTTTCGCGGCCCATCCTTCAGTCCGCAGTAGCCCCACAGAACGCTCCCACCCGATCCCGGCCCGCGATACCGTACGAGCAGCATGGACAGTCTTGCCATCATCCGCGAATTCCTCGACGAGCGCCTCGCAGTGCCCCCCGGCGAGGTGCAGCCCCCCGCCGCGCTCGCCGATCTCGGTGTCGATTCGCTGATGCTGCTCGAGCTGATGTTCGAATTCGAGGAGCGGCTGGGCACGCCGCTGCCGCGCGACATCAAGGCCCCCAGGACGGTCGGCGAGCTCGTCGCCCTGATCGACGGCCTGAGCGGCCGCTGAGCGGAGCGGGCATGAGCGGACGGCGCGTCGTCATCACCGGGGTCGGCCTCGTCAGCCCCTATGGCGGCGATGCGGCCGATTTCTTCGAGCGCCTGCTCGCCGGCGAATCCGCAGTCCGCCTGTACGAAACCGACGACGTGCCTCGTCCGCTCGCGATTCCGGCGGTGCGCTGTGCGGCCCTCGACGTCGACGCGTTGCTCGGCCGCGCGCTCGCCAGCACCATGGATCGCTTCGCCCAGCTCGGCACCGTCGCGGCACTCGACGCCTGGCGCGACGCCGGCTTCGACCCCGGGGACCGGAGCGAGAAGCCGCACTGCGGCGTAGCCTGGGGCACAGCGCTCGGCGGCACGCTCGCCTACGAGCGCGGCTACCGCGAGCTGTGGCTCGCCGGCCGCCCGCGGGTGTCGCCCCTGTCGGTGGTGCTGGGCATGAACAACGCGGCCGCTTCCCACGCCGCCATCCTGCTCGGGCTCGCCAACGCCTGCCTGTCCTACACCGTGGCCTGTGCCTCGTCGGCGATCGCCATCGGCGAGGCCTTTCGCCGCATCCGGGCCGGAGCGGCGGAGGTGATGCTCGCCGGCGGCTCGGACGCGCCGCACGCCTACGGCGTGGTGCGTGCCTGGGAGGCGTTGCGGGTGCTCGCGCCAGGCGATGCCGAGAGTGCGCCGCGCGCCTGCCGGCCCTTCGACCGGGAGCGTGCCGGCCTCGTGCTCGCCGAGGGCGCCGGCGCCCTCGTGCTGGAAGAACGCGAGCACGCGCTCGCGCGCGGGGCCACCATCCTCGCCGAGCTCGCCGGCTACGGCAGCACTTGCGACCACGCCCACCTGGTGCGGCCCGAGGCGGCCGGACAGCGGCGCGCCATCGCGCTCGCGATGGAGGACGCCGGGCTCGCACCCGAGGAGATCGACTACATCAATGCCCACGGCACCGCCACCCGCGAGGGCGACCCCACCGAGATCGCCGCGATCCGGGATTATTTCGGCCCCCGCGCGGCCGGCGTCGCGGTGAGCGCGACGAAATCCATGCACGGACACATGCTCGGCGCCACCGGGGTGGTCGAGGCCATCGTCACCGTGCTCACGATGCGCCGCGGTGCCGTTCCGCCCACGGCCTGGCTCGATGCACTCGATCCCGACTGCGCCGGCGTGCGCCACATCGCCGCCCGGGCCGAGAACCTGCCGGTGCGCGCCGCGCTCTCCAATTCCTTTGCCTTCGGCGGGAGCAACGCCGTACTCGCGTTCCGCGCCCATTAGAATTCAGTTCCTTGCCAGATCCTGTCCGCTCATGAACGCCAACGTCCATCCCCTGCTCGCCCCTGAACAGCTCGCCGCACTCCAGTCGGAAGTGGCCGGCCTCGTCGTGGAAGCGCTTAATCTCGAGACCGCGCCCGGGGAGATCGACCCCGACGCGTCGCTGTTCGGCGATGGCCTCGGGCTTGACTCCATCGACATCCTGGAGGTAGCGCTGGTCGTGTCCAAGCGCTACGGCTTCCAGCTGCGCGCCGACGACGAGAACAACGTGCGCATCTTTACCTCGCTGCGCACCCTCACCGAGCACATCGCCACGCACCGCACGCAATGAGCCGGCCGGTGCCGACCCTGAGCAATTCCAGGCTGCAAATGGGTAGGCTGGGTGACGTTCCGGCGGAATCCGGGAACGGCGGCGGGCGACCGCCCGCCTGCCCCGGGTTCCGTTGCACGCCATCCGGGCTGCGGAGCGCCGGGGCAGCGCGATGAACATCCGGGAAGCCGCGCGCACCGCGGCAATCGCAGTGGCGGTCGTCGCCTGGGCGGCGGCGGCGCACTACACCAGCGCGCTGGTCGCGTCGTCCGCCTGGGGCGCCCTGCTCGGATTGTCCCCGCTCGCGGCCATCGCCACCGCCTTCGCCTGGCGCTCGCCGCACCGGCCGGCGATGTTGGCGCTGCTCGCGCTCGCCGCAGCCGGGCTCACCGCGGTGTGGCCACAACTCGTGCAAAACGTCGGCTGGCTCTACTTCGTGCAGCACGTGGGCACCAACGCGCTGCTGGGCGTGGCCTTCGGGCGCACCCTGGGGCACGGCCGCAAGCCGATGTGCACCGGGCTCGCGGCGCTCGTCCACCCCGAGCTGAGCCCCCGCCTCGAGCGCTACACCCGCCAGATCACGGTGGCGTGGTCGCTCTTCTTCGCGCTCATGAGCACAGCCTCCGTGCTGCTCTTCGCCTTCGCGCCAATCACCGTGTGGTCGGCCTTCGCCAACCTGCTGACGCTGCCGCTGGTGGCGCTGATGTTCGCCGCCGAGTACGCGGTACGCCGGTGCGTGCTGCCGCCCGAGGACCGCAGCGGAGTGCTTGACGCGGTGCGCGCCTACTGGCGCAGCAGCGCCCCCGCCACCCCCTCCGACCGATGAAACATCCTGTTCCACGCCTTCGCACGTTCGAGCCGCGGCCACGTAGCCCGGCGGGGGCATGATGAGCCCCACGCCCGAAGCCCACGCCCTGCCGCTGCTCGCCCATGCCTCGCTCGAGGCGCCACTCGCGTGGCGCGCCGACGGGCCGATCAGCGCGGCGCGCTTTCTCGCCGACGCGCGGCGGGTCGCGGCCCTGATGCCGGCCGGCGGCCACGTCCTCAACGTGTGCGCCGACCGCTACCGGTTCACGGTGGGCCTCGCAGCAAGCCTGCTCGCGGGCAAGGTGAGCCTGCTGCCTTCGACCCACACGCCCGAGACGGTGCGCCAGCTCAGGCACTTCGCGCCGGACGCCTTCTGCCTCACCGACAGCTTCCCCTGTGACATCGCGCTGCTACAGATGGCCTGGCCGGAGCTCGCGCCGGCCGAGGACGCGGGCCCCGTCCCTACGCTGCCGCCCGACCGGCTGGTGGCCTGGGTGTTCACCTCCGGCTCCACCGGCGCGCCGGTGCCACACGCCAAGCGCTGGGGCGCGCTGGTGAAGAATGTCCGCGCCGAAGCCGAGCGCCTCGGCATGCTTGTGCACCCGCACGCGCTGGTGGGCACGGTGCCGGCGCAGCACATGTACGGCTTCGAGTCCACGGTGCTGATCTCGCTGCTCGCGGGCGGCTCGTTCTGGGGCGCACGCCCCTTCTACCCGGCCGACATCGTCGCGGCGCTCGAGGCGATCCCGTCCCCGCGGGTGCTGGTGACAACCCCCTTCCATCTGCGCACGCTGTTTTCGGCCGAGCTACCCGTTCCGCCCCTCGACCTGCTGGTTTCGGCCACCGCGCCGCTTTCGGCCAACCTCGCGGTCGACGTCGAGACGCGCCTCGGCTGCCCGTTGATCGAGATCTACGGCTGCACCGAGACGGGCCAGACCGCCACCCGCCGCACCGCGCTCACCGCCGAGTGGCAGCTCTTTCCCGGCGTGCGCCTGAGCATGGAGGACGGCCGGGCGATCGCCCACGGCGGCCACGTGGAGGCACCTACACCGCTCACCGACGTGGTGGAGCCCACCGCCGCGGACCGCTTCCTGCTCCACGGGCGCACCGCCGACCTGGTGAACGTCGCCGGCAAGCGGACTTCGCTGGGCTTCCTCAACCATCAGCTGAACGCCATCCCGGGCGTGGTGGACGGAAGCTTCTTCCTGCCCGACGAGGACGACAGCGACGGCATCGCACGGCTTACCGCGGTGGTGGTGGCGCCCGGGCTCGACCGCTCGCACCTGCTCGCAGCGCTGCGCGAGCGCATCGATCCGGTGTTCCTGCCGCGGCCGCTGCTCTTCGCCGACGCCTTGCCGCGCAACGCCACCGGCAAGCTGCCGCGCGCAGCACTCGCCGCACTGCTCGGCGGAGGCGCCGCGTGATCCACGAGACGACCCGCGTCGTGCCGCCGGACCACCCCGCCTTCGCCGGGCACTTCCCGGGCCGCCCCGTCCTGCCCGGCGTGGTGCTGCTCGCCTGGGCACTCGAGGCGCTGGAGGCGGCCACCGGATGGCCGGCCACGGCCTGCGACATCGCCTCGGCCAAATTCCTGTGCCCGGTCGGCCCCGGCACCCCCCTCACCCTGCGCCACACCTTGCAGCCGAGCGGCACGTGGCGCTTCGACGTGCTCGCCGGGGCCGGCACGGTGGCCACCGGCACCGTACGCACGTTCGGCCCGAACGCATGAGATCCATACAACCTTGCAGCCCGGATGGGATGCAATGGCATGCGGTAACGGCGATGCTCGTTGCACCGCCGTGCATGCTTTCGTCGCCGCCCCCGGATTCGGCCGAGGCGCCATCCGGACGACGGGTCTCGGAGGCCTCGCGGTGAGCTCGCCGCCACCCTCCCCCAAGGCCGCGCACGCTGAGTGGGCCCGGCGCCCCGAGCGCAGCAACGCGGCGACGCTGCGGCTCATGACCTGGATCTCGCTCGCCCTGGGCCGCCGCGCGGGACGCGTCGTGCTCGCCCTCATCGCGGGCTATTTCCTCCTCTTCGCCCCCACGGCGCGGCGCGCCTCGCGCACCTACCTCACCCGGCGCCTCGGCCGCGCCCCACGCATGGCCGAGCTCTTCCGGCATATCCACGCCTTCGCGTCCACCGTGCACGACCGGATCTACCTGCTCAACGAGCGCTTCGACCTCCTCGACATCCGGGTGCACGGCGCCACGCTGCTGCTCGAGCAGGTCGCGCGCGGCGAAGGCGTCCTCCTGATGGGCGCGCACATGGGCAGCTTCGAGGTGATCCGTGCCGTCGGCCGCCAGCAGCCGGGCATGCGGGTGGCAATGGTGATGTACGAGGACAACGCACGGAAGATCAACGAGGCGCTGGCCGCAATCAACCCGGCCGCGACCCAGGACATCATCCCCCTCGGGCAGCTCGACTCGATGCTGCAGGTGAAGGCGCGGCTCGAGGACGGCATGATCATCGGCATGCTGGGCGACCGCGGGCTGGGCGGCGATGCAAACGTGGCGGTCGACTTCCTCGGTGCGCCGGCAGCCTTTCCCGCGGGTCCGTGGCGCATGGCGGCGATGCTGCGCCGGCCGGTGTTCCTCATGCTCGGCCTGTACCGCGGCGGCAACCGCTACGACATCCACTTCGAGCCGCTCGCCGACTTCTCCGCAGTGGGACGCGACAGCCGCGAGGCGGTGCAGCGCGAGGCGATCGCCCGCTACGCGGCGCGCCTCGAGCACTACCTGCGCGAGGCGCCGTACAACTGGTTCAACTTCTTCGACTTCTGGCAGGGTGTGCCCGACCCTCGCCGCTCCGACGCCGCATGATCCGCCGTCTCTTCGCCCTCACCGCCTCTCTCCTGCTGCCGGTTGCCGCTTTCGGCGCCGAATGGAATCTGGTCGCGCTCATGCACCGGCTCGCCGAGCAGCGCAGCGGCGAGGCCCGCTTCAGCGAGAGCAAGCATCTCGCCATCCTCGCTGCACCGGTCCTGTCCTCCGGCGTGCTGCGCTTTCGCGCCCCGGACCGGCTAGAGAAGATCACCGAGGCACCGCGCCCCGAGTCGCTGGTGCTGGACGGCGACACCCTCACCGTCACACGCGAGGCGCGCCGCCAGGTGGTGAGGCTCGCCGACTACCCGCAGGCGGCAGCCTTCGTCGACAGCATCCGCAGCACCCTCGCGGGCGATCATGCCGCGCTCGAGCGCACCTACGCGCTGCATCTTTCCGGCGCGCGCGCGCGCTGGACCTTGAGCCTCCTGCCGCGCGACCCGAAGCTGGCCGAGCGGGTGCTGCGCATCACCATTCGCGGCAGCGACGCCACCCTCTCCGAGATCGAAGTCCTGCTGGCGGACGGCGACCGCTCGGTGATGACGATCCGCGACGCGGTGCCCACCCGATGAGACCGCGTCGCGCCGCGGCGCTCGCCGCCTGGGTCACGCTCCTCGTCGCCTGCGTGGCGGTGATCGCCCAGACCCGCTTCACCGCCGACCTGTCCGCCTTCCTGCCGCGCACCCCGACCGCCGAGCAGCAGCTGCTGGTCGACCAGCTCACCGACGGCATGGTCTCGCGCCTGCTGCTCGTCGCCATCGAGGGCGGCGACGCGAAGGCACGGGCCGACGCGTCGCGCGCCCTCGCACAGCGCCTGCGGGCGGATCCCGCCTTCGGCATGGTCGCCAACGGCGAGCCGGTGCACGAGGAACACGACCGCAAGCTCCTCTACCACAACCGCTACCTGCTGAGCCCGGCGGTCGCCCCCGAGCGCTTCACCGCGGTGGGCCTCGAGGCCGCGATCGGTGAGTCGGTCGCGCTGCTCGCCTCGCCGCTCGGGATGCTCACCAAGTCGCTGCTGCCGGCGGACCCCACCGGCGAGATGCTCGCGCTCGTCGAGCGCTTCGAGGCCGGCGCCCGCCCCGCGCAGGCCGAAGGCGCATGGGCCTCACGCGACGGCGAGCGCGCACTGTTGCTCGTCCAGACCCGCGCCGCGGGCTCGGACATGGACGCCCAGCAAGCGGCCATCGCCGCGGTGCGCAGCGCCTTCGAGGCCACGCGCCACGGCGCGGCAGCAGCCGGACTGTCCCTGGTGATGAGCGGCCCCGGCGTCTTCGCGGTCGACGCCCGCGCCACGATCAGGGGGGAGGTGACGCGGCTCGCGCTGCTGTCGACCGCCATCGTCGTCACCCTGCTCCTCTTCATCTACCGCTCGCTCCCCGCCCTCGTGCTGGGACTGCTGCCGGTGGTGACCGGCGCAGTGGCGGCGGTCGCCGCGGTGAGCCTGGGCTTCGGCATGGTCCACGGCATCACCCTGGGTTTCGGCACCACCCTGGTCGGGGAGGCGGTCGATTACGCCATCTACCTCTTCGTCCAGCATGACCCCGCCGGCGAGGACGGGCACGACGCACGCCCCGCCTTCTGGCCCACCATCCGGCTCGGCGTGATGACTTCCATCTGCGGGTTCGCGGCGCTGCTCTTCTCGGGCTTTCCCGGTCTCGCGCAGCTCGGGCTCTACTCGGTCACCGGACTCGTGGTGGCGGCGACGACGGCACGCTTCGTGCTGCCGGCGCTCCTGCCGTCCGGCTTCCGCATCCGCGACGTGAGCCCCCTGGGGCGACGCCTGCAGCATCTGGTCGCCGGCGCACACCGCCTGCGCTGGCCGCTCGTCGCCCTCACGCTCGCCGCGGCGGCGGCGATCCACCTCCATCGCGACCGGGTGTGGAACCACGAGCTCGCGGCACTGAGTCCGGTACCGACAACCGCGCAGGCGCTCGATCAGGCCCTGCGCGCCGATCTGGGCGCGCCCGACGTGCGCTACGTCGTGGTGGTGAGCGCGCCCGACCGCGAGGCGGCGCTCGCCGGCGCAGAAGAGGTGGGCGGGCGGCTCGAGCCGCTGCTTGGCGAAGGGGTCCTCGGCGGCTACGAAAGCCCCGCCCACTACCTGCCCTCACAGGCGACCCAGCTCGCACGCCGCGCGAGCCTGCCCGAGGCCGGCCTCCTCGCGACGCGCCTCGCTGATGCGACCGCCGGGCTGCCGCTCTCCGCGGAGCGGCTCGCCCCCTTTCTCGCCGAAGTCGAGGCCGCGCGCCGGCGCGCCCCGCTCACCCGCGAGGACCTCGAAGGCACGAGCTTCGCGCTCGCCGCCGATTCGCTGCTGGTACGCCAGCACGGCCACTGGAGCGCGCTCCTGCCGCTCACCGCACCCGACGGGGGCGCGCGCGCGATCGACGCCGCGCGGGTACGCGCCGCGCTCGCCACGAACGACGGCGCGCAGGCGGTATTCGTCGACACCAAGGGGGAGTCCGACCGCCTGTACGCCGGTTACCTGCAGGAGGCGCGGCTGCTCGCGTTCGCCGGTCTGGCGGCGATCGTGGCCCTCCTCGCTCTCACCCTGCGCTCGGCCCGCCGGGTGGCGGGTGTGCTCACGCCGCTCGCCGCGGCCGTGCTGGCGGTCGTGGCCGGGCTCCTGCTGTCGGGCGTCACGCTCACCATCCTGCACCTGGTGGGACTGCTCCTCATCGTCGCGGTGGGCTCCAACTACGCACTCTTCTTCGACCGGGCCGCGGGCGCGGCCGGCCCCACGCCGCGCACGCTCGCCTCCATGCTCTTCGCGACCCTCACCACCGTGGCGGGCTTCGGGCTGCTGGCCTTCTCCTCGGTGCCGGTGCTGCAGGCGATCGGCACCACGGTTGGCCCGGGCGCGATTCTTGCCCTCGTGTTCTCGGCGATCACCGCCAGCCGTCCGGCACCCGACCTGCGACCGTCCTGAGTCATGCCCCGTCCCTGGCAACCCACACCCCTCATCCGGCTCTCCGCTGTGCTGCACGCCGCGGCAGCGGCCGGCCTCGCGTGGCGGCCGGAGGCGTGGCCGTGGGCGATCGGCGCACTCGCCGCCAACCACGGCATGCTGACCGCTGCCGGGCTGTGGCCCAGGAGCCGGCTCCTCGGGCCCAACTGGACGCGGCTGCCGCCGGCCGCTGCGGCGCGCGGCGAGATCGCCCTCACCATCGACGACGGCCCCGATCCGGTGGTGACGCCACACGTGCTCGATTGCCTGGATCGCTACGACGCGCGCGCCACCTTCTTCGTGATCGGCCGCGCAGCACGCCGCCACCCGGCGCTCGCGCGCGAGATCGTCGCCCGCGGCCACACCGTGGAAAACCACAGCGAGGCACACGACAAGCGCTTCTCGCTCTTCGGCCCGCGCGCGCTCGCGCACGAGATCGGCACCGCGCAGACCACCCTCGCCGAGCTCTGCGGCGAGACGCCGCGCTTCTTCCGCGCCCCCGCCGGCCTGCGCAACCCCTTCCTCGAACCGGTGCTCGCGCGCCTCGACCTCACCCTGGCTGCGTGGACGCGACGCGCCTTCGACACCCGCAACGGCGACGCCGGGGCAGTGGTGGCACGACTCACCGGGCGGCTGGCCGCCGGCGACATCCTGCTCCTTCACGACGGCAACGCCGCCCGCAGCGCCCGCGGCACCCCGGTCATCCTCGAGGCGCTGCCGCGCGTGCTCGCCGCCTGTGCCGAAGCCGGGCTGCGCCCGGTCACGCTGCGCGCGGCGCTTCCCACCACCGACTCCTCGCCCTTGCCATGAGCCAGACTTTCCTCGCCACCCTGCTCGATGCGGCAACCGAGCCTTACCGCCCGGGCGGCAAGTTCGCCTACCACTTCGCCCGCGGCAAGCTCGGCACCGACCCGATCTTCCGCAGCCTGCTGCGCCAGGGGCTGATCCCCTCGGGGGGGCGTATTCTCGATCTGGGCTGCGGCCAGGCGGTGTTCGCCTCGTGGCTGCTCGCCGCCCGCCGCCTCTACGAAGCGGGCCACTGGCCCGCGGGCTGGCCCGAAGCGCCGCGCATCGCGACCCTGCGCGGCATCGAGCTCATGCCGCGCGACGTGGCGCGCGCCCACCAGGCGCTCGGCGCCGCCCATCCGCTGGCGCGCATCGAGCTCGGGGATATTTGCGCGTGCGATTTCGGCACGGTGGACGTGGTGACCATCCTCGACGTGCTCCACTACATCGACCCGCCACGCCAGCACGACGTGCTGCGCCGGGTGCGCGCGGCGCTGACGCCGGGCGGGCGGCTCATCCTGCGCATCGGCGACGCCAACGGGGGGCTGCCCTTTCGCATCAGCAACTGGGTCGACCAGGTCGTGACCTTCGTGCGCGGCCACCGTCTGCCGCGGCTCTGGTGCCGCCCGCTCTCCGAATGGCGGGCGCTCCTCGAAGGGCTGGGCTTCACCGTCGACTCGCAGCCGATGAGCGAAGGCAAGCCCTTCGCCAACGTCATGCTGGTGGCGCGCCTTCCCGAGGCGGCACAATCGGATACGGACACCCGCCCGCTCGGGTCAGCGGGCGCGATTTGATAGACTTGCGCCCTTTCAAGGATACGCAAACGATCGTGGAGCCGCTCCTCCTCTCCCGCTACACCGCCACGACCTGCCTCGGGCACGGCCTGGACGCGATGCGCACGGCGCTGGTCGCCGGGCGTTCCGGCCTGAAGCCCTGCGACTTCGAGACGGTACGGCTGCCGACCTGGATCGGCGAGGTCGAGGGCGTCGACGACGAGGTGCTGCGCGAGGACCTCGCGGCCTACGACTGTCGCAACAACCGCCTCGCCCAGCTCGGCCTGGGTCAGGACGGCTTCGCCGGGGCGGTGGCCGAGGCAGCCGCACGCTGGGGGCGCGACCGGATCGCGGTATTCCTCGGCACCAGCACCGCGGGGATCCTCCAGACCGAGCTCGCCTACCGCCGGCGTGATCCCGAGACCGGCGCCCTGCCGCCCAGTTTCCGCTACGCCGAGACGCACAACACCTACTCCGTGAGCGCCTTCGTACGCGCCTGGTTCGGGCTCACCGGGCCCGCCGCGGTGGCCTCCTCAGCGTGCTCGTCGAGCGCCAAAGTGTTCGCCTCGGCTGCGCGCATGATCACGGCCGGCGTGATCGACGCCGCGGTGGTGGGCGGTGTCGACACCCTGTGCCTGACCACGCTCTACGGCTTCAACTCGCTCGAGCTCGCCTCGCCCGAGGCCTGTCGCCCCTTCGACGTGGCGCGCGACGGCATCTCGATCGGCGAAGCGGCGGCGTTTGCGCTTGTCGAACGCAGCCCGGTCGCCCCGCCCGCGAACGCGGTGCTGCTTCTGGGCGTGGGCGAATCGAGCGATGCCTACCATATGTCCTCCCCCCATCCCGAAGGGCGTGGCGCGCGTCAGGCGATGGCCGCGGCGCTGGGGAGTGCCGGACTCGCGCCACGCGAGATCGACTACATCAACCTGCACGGTACCGCGACGCCGAGCAACGACGCGGCCGAGGGCAAGGCGGTGGGCGAGCTCTTCGGCGACGCCGTGCCCTGCAGTTCGACCAAGGGCGCCACCGGTCACACCCTGGGCGCGGCCGGGGGGGTCGAAGCGGTGGCGTGCGCGATCGCGCTCGCCGACGGCTTCATCCCCGGCGGCGTCAATACGCGCGACCCGATGCCCGGCCTCGATTACGTACGGGCAAGCCGCAGCGCCCGTCTGCATCGCACCCTCAGCAACTCCTTCGGGTTCGGCGGCACGAACTGCAGCCTCGTCCTGGGGCGCCCCGTATGAGCGCGACTCTGCCTCCCGCCGCCCACATCGCCGCCGTCAGCCTGCTCGGCCCGGGCCTGCGCGACTGGCCCGCCGCGGCCGAAGTGCTCGCCGGGCACGCTGCCTGGCAGCCCGCACCCACCGTGCTCACCGCGCCGCAGATCCTGCCACCCGCGGAGCGGCGCCGCACCGGGCGCATGGTGAAGCTCGCCCTCACGCTCGGCCTGGAAGCCGTGGCCGCGGCCGGTGCGGACGCGGCCACGCTCGCCACCATTTTCAGCTCGTCGAGCGGCGACGGCCTCAACTGCCACCAGATCTGTGAGGCGCTCGCCTCCGAAGACCGCCAGATCTCGCCCACCCGCTTCCACAACTCGGTGCACAACGCCGCCGCCGGCTACTGGAGCATCGCCACCGGCGCCACCGCACCGGCCTCCGTGCTGTGCGCCCACGACGCCAGCTTCAGCGCGGGGCTACTCGAAGCGGTGGTGCAGGTGGCGGTCGAGCGCATCGCCTGCCTGCTGATCGCCTACGACACCGACTATCCAGCGCCGCTCAGGTCGGTGCGACCGGTGCCCGATGCCTTCGGCGTAGCACTGCTGCTCACTCCCAAGCCGGCGCAGGGGAGCTTCGGCCGCCTGTCGCTACAGCTCACCCAGGCCTGCGCCGACCGGCTCCACGATCCCGCGCTCGAAGCGCTGCGGGCAAGCATCCCGGCCGCCCGCAGCCTGCCGCTGCTCACCGCCATCGCCCGCGGCCAGGGCGGCCGCGTGGTGCTCGACTACCTTGACGGCACCCAGCTCGCGGCCGATCTGGCCGCGGATTCCGCCGGGGCTTCGTCCGGGCTGCGGAACGTAGCAGCGTGTCGATGAGCGCCGCGCCAGCCACGCTCGACCGCGCCGCCATCGCCGCGCGTATCCCGCATCAGGGCGGGATGTGCCTGCTCGATGCGGTCGAGGCCTGGGACGAGCACACGATCCGCTGCCGTGCCACGAGCCATCGCACCGCCGACAACCCGCTGCGCGAAGGCGGCGCACTGCCTGCCGCGAGCGCGATCGAGTACGCGGCGCAGGCGATGGCGGTGCACGGGGCGCTGCTCGCCCCGCCCGCGACAACCCCGCGCATGGGCTTTCTCGCAAGCGTGCGCAGCGTCACGTTCCATGTCGCGCGCCTCGATGCGCTCGCGGCCGAACTCGAGATCCGCGCCGAGCGCGTCTCGGGCGATGCCAACAGCGTCCTCTACGCGTTCACCGTGAGCGCCGCCGGCGCCCCCGTGGCCAGTGGCCGCGCCGCGGTGATCCTCGATGCCGGCCGGCTGGCCGGCGCACCTTTCGGGAGTCCCGCTTGAAGCACGCCCTCGTCACTGGCGGCAGCGGCGGCATCGGCGCCGCCATCTGTCGCCGCCTCGCCGCCGACGGCTGCCGTGTATTCATCCACGCCAACCGCGGCGCCGAGAAGGCCCGCGCGCTCGCCGCCGAGATCGAGGCGGCAGGCGGACGGGCAAGCGCGGTGGTGTTCGACGTCACCGACGCCGCGGCCACCCGCAGCGCGCTCGAGGCGATCCTCGCCGAGGGCCCGATCCAGGTGCTGGTGAACAACGCCGGCATCCACGACGACGCGGTCTTCCCCGGCATGCGCCCCGAGCAGTGGCAGCGCGTGATCGACGTATCGCTGAACGGCTTCTTCAACGTCACCCAGCCGCTCACCCTGCCGATGATCCGCACCCGCTGGGGGCGCATCGTGACCGTCTCGTCGATCGCCGCGATCACCGGCAACCGCGGCCAGGCGAACTACGCCGCGGCCAAGGGAGCACTGCATTCGGCGAGCAAGTCGCTCGCGCAGGAGCTCGCGAGCCGCGGCATCACGGTAAACGTGGTCGCACCCGGAATCATCGACACCGCCATGAGCGAGCACGCCTTCAGCGCCGACGCGATCGCCCGCATGGTGCCGATGAAGCGCGCCGGCCGGCCAGAAGAAGTGGCCGAGCTGGTAGGATTCCTCGCCTCCGAGCGGGCCGCCTACGTGACCAGTCAGGTGATCTCGATCAACGGCGGGATGGTCTGAGGCAGCGCGGCACGGACGGAGCTCACAACCGCCGCCGCAGCAGCACCGGCAGCCGCAGCACGAAGCCGAGGAAGAGCCGGGTGTGCATCCAGGTGAGCAGCAGATTGTCGCGCGTATAGTTGAAGTGCGACACACCGCCCTCCTCCGCCCGAAAGTATTTTACCGGCGCCGGCAGGTTCACCGGTGGCACGCCCAGCCACGCCAGGCGCACCACCGCCTCGGGGTCGAAGTCGAAGCGGCGCATCCAGCGCTGCCCACGCATCACGCGCACGAGCGGCGCGATCGGATAGACGCGGAAGCCGTACAGCGAGTCACCGATGCCGGCCCACAGCGTCTCGAGGTTCGCCCACCAGTTGGAGATCCGGCGCCCGCGCACACGAAGCCGCGGGGCGCTCGCGTCGAACACCGGCACGCCGAGGACCATCGCCTCCGGGCGCTCCTGCGAGGCGCTCATGAAGCGCGGGATGAGCTCGGCCGGATGCTGGCCGTCCGAATCGATGGTGAGCGCATGGGTGTAGCCTTCGCGCATAGCGAGTTCGACCCCGTGCAGCACGGCCGCACCCTTGCCGCAGTTGCCGGGCAGCACGATCACGCGCAGACCGGGGTCGTGTGCCTCGAGCGCCTGCAGCCCCTCGGCGGTCCCGTCGGTGCTGCCATCGACCACCACCCACACTGGATGCCACTGGCGGCGCGCCGCGCGCACCGTCTCGTACACTTTCTCGCCGGGGTTGTAGCTTGGGATGAGGACGAGGTGGGTGAGCGAGGGCAGGGTCATGGACGGGGATGAAGAGTCAGGAGTTCGACGCCACGGCGGCACGGTTCGCGGAGGGCAGCGCGGGCAGCGGCACGTGGGCGAGCTCGGTGGCGAAGTGGCGTTCGAGCGCGTGCATGAAGGCGGGCACGTCGCCCGGCGGATCGAAGCGCGCACCCAGGCGCACACGATAGGTTACGGGCATGTCGGGGCGGCGCAAGAGCGGCCAGCCCTTGGTCAGATAGGGCGACGCGGTCTCGATGAAGATCGCCTGCACCGGCACCCGCGCGCGCCGGGCGATGAGCGCGACGCTGCTCAGCAGCGGGTTCACCGGCAGGCGCGTGGTCCGGGTGCCCTCGGGGAACACCAGCAGCTGGCTACCCGCGGCAAGTTCCTCGCTCGCACCGATCACCATGGAGAGCGGCGCATCGTTGCGGATGTAGCGCGCGAGCCGCGCTCCGGCGCCGAGGAAGAGGTTGTCCATCAGCCCCGCCTTCATGATGCAGGCCACGTCGGGCAGGCGCGAGATCAGCATCACCGCGTCGAGCAGCGACGGATGGTTGGGCGCGAGGATGAGGGGGCCGGCCCCGCGCAGGGCATCGAGCGCGGCCAGATCGAAGCGGCAGGCGCCGATCGCGGCAAGAAAACCGGTGTAACTGCGAAAACCGGCCATGATCATGCGCCGCCCGAAACGGCGCGCGGCGGCGGCCGGCAGCAGCGGATGGAGCAGCATCGCAACCGGGACCCACGCGAGGCACATCACGCCGAGGTAGCCCAGCCCGAGCCAGAGCAGGACGTGCTCGATGAGCCGGCGCGCAGCCGCGCGCATCTCACTCATCAGCCTCCACCCGCAGCGCAGACCATACCGCAGCCGGTGACGCCCATGGCACAGGCCTTCGCCGCCATCTGCGCGCGCTCAGGCATCCGCGTCGCCTCGCGACCCCGACAACAACCTGGATTCAGTGCCATAAGTCTCCGAAATCAACCGAAATCATGCTGAGCGGCGAAAATTTTACCGGATGTACCGCTCGCACCAGGCCGGGCCATGGCGCCGACGCTCCGCTAGCCGCGGGACATCCCTTCGCCCGCCCCACGCGCGCGCTCCGCCTCCTCGTACAGCGCCCGCCCGAACGCCTTCCACGCTGCCCCACCGTGGGTGTGCACCCCGATCTGCGCGCTCTGGCGCATGGTGACCAGCATCAGCTCGGAAAGCGCGAACAGCTCGCCCTTGTGCCGCTCCATGTAGTCCGGGTGACGCAGCAGGCCGATGCGGCACTCCGAAGTGCAGCTCAGCGCCTCGCGCGCGAGCGTGCGCAAGCGCGCGCTGTCGCTCCAGTCCAGCCCGATCGCGATCCCGTAACGGCGGATTTCCCGTTCGAGCGCCTGTGCAGTCTGATCGTAGTGCCCGAATCCACTCATGCTTTTTCCCGTCCTCTGGCTGCGCCCCCGGGCCGGCGTCGTAGGTCGCTGCTGCGGCTAAAATGACGCCATCACCGGAGCGCCGGAGGCAGGGATTCTACCCCTCTGCGGCGCCCCCTGTGCAGGAAGTTCGCATATGCCAATTCACTTCACATTGACACCCTTCCGGCGCCTGCTCGCCGCGCTGGGGCTGGCGCTGGGGCTGACACTTGGCCTCCAGCAGGCGGCGCTCGCCGACCGCGCCCTGCCGCCGCCGGTAGCGCTCGCGCTCGGCGCCGCCGGCATCCCCGCCGCAGCGGTCGCGGTCTGGGCGCAGCCGGTCGATGGGCAGCAGCCGGTCCTCGCGCTCAACGCCGGAGAGCCGATGAATCCGGCCTCGGTGATGAAGCTGGTCACCGCCTTCGCCGCCTTCGAACGGCTCGGCCCCGCCCACACCTGGCGCACCCGGATCGCCGCCAGCGGCACGCTGCGCGACGGCGTGCTGCACGGCGACCTCTACCTGGTGGGCGGCGCCGACCCGATGCTCGGCCAGGAGCGCCTGTGGAAGCTGCTGCGCCGGCTGCGCGCGCTCGGCATCGAGCGCATCGCCGGCGACATCGTCCTCGACGCCTCGGCGCTGCGCCTGCCGCCGCACGACCCCGACGCCTTCGACGGCCGCGGCCTGCGCCCCTACAACAGCGGCCCGCACGGCCTGCTGCTGCATTACAACACCCTGCTCCTCGGCCTGTTTCCGGGCCGCGCCGCCAGTGAACCGGTGGCACTCGCCGCCGAACCGCCGCTCGCCGGCGTCGTCATCGACAACCGCATCCTGACCTCGGACGCGCCCTGCGGGCTGTGGTATGGCGATCTCCAGGCCCGCCTCGAAGCCGGCCCCCGCCTGGTGCTGAGCGGCAGCCTGCCGGCCGCCTGCGGGCCCCGCACATGGAGCGCGGCGCCGCTGCCGCCGGCCGACTTCGGCATCGCCCTGGTGGCCGGGCTGTGGGCCGAAGTGGGCGGCAGGGTGGACGGCAGGGTGCGCCCCGGGGTGCTGCCCGCCGCCAGCCGCGAACTGCTCGGCGACGACTCCCCGGCGCTGGCCGAAGTCGTGCGCGAGATGAACAAGTGGTCGAGCAACGTCATCGCCCGCCAGCTCCTCGCCACCCTCGGCGCGCACAGCACAATCGGCGACGCTGAGGCGGACACCGCCCTCCCCCGGCGACGCCCGGGGATCGGCCGCCGGTGCCGGACATGGTCGCCGACGGCGCGCGCAGCGCGACCGCGGCGCTCGCTGCCGCCGGCATCGACGCGACCGGGCTGGTGATCGAAAACGGCTCCGGGCTGTCGCGCATCGAGCGCATCCGCGCCGACAGCCTGGGCCAGCTCCTGCTCGCCGCCTGGCGGCGGCCGTGGATGCCGGAATTCCTCGCTGCGCTGCCGCTTGCGGGCGTCGATGGGACCGCCCGCGGGCGCCTGGCCGCCAGCCCGGCGCGCGGCCACGCCCACATCAAGACCGGCACCCTCGACGGCGTCCGGACGATGGCCGGCTACCTGCTCGACCGCCACGGCCGCCGCCACGCGGTGGTGATGATGGTCGCCCACCCCGAAGCCGCGAGCGCTGCCGCCGCCCAGGACGCGCTGCTCGAATGGCTGTGGGCCAACGGGGCGCCGTAGGCGGCCCGCCGCTCAGTGCATCGGCAGCGTGCGCCGCCCGGCCAGCACCCACCAGCCGCGCACCACCCGGTACACCACCCACAGTCCGACCAGGGCGACGACCAGCAGCGCGAACGGAAAGCCGATCACGGTGAGCACCATCAGCACCGCCAGCGCGACCCACAGCACGGCGAACCAGAAGGTGCGGATCTGCCAGCGGAAATGGCTCTCCAGCCAGGTACCGCGCACCGCGGCCTGGTTCCAGTAGTTCAGCGCCACCGCGGCGATCGACGGCAGGCTGGCGATGAAGCTGCCGACGATGGTCGCCGAGCCGACGACCCCGGAAAACACCGCGAAGGCGTGCAGGGCATAGACCAGATGGGCGACGGTGACCATGTTCTCGCTCGGCTGGCCGGCCTGCAGGGGTGGGGGGGAAGGTTCGGGGTAGTTCATCGGCAGCACAGCCTCCGCTCGGGATGGAATGGAAAATCCGCCGGACCGGGGCCACGCCGTGCCACCACCGCCCCCACCCGGAGGCAGCCGGCAGCCGGCCGGATCATGTGCCCGGTCCCGGCACACGCACCGGAACAATACCCCGGACCGGCCTGCGCGCGCACGGAACTCACAAGCCGAACTCGGCCCAGCGCGCGTCGACCCGGCGCCTGACGGCCTCATCCATGACGATCGGACGGCCCCATTCGCGGTTCGTCTCCCCCGCCCACTTGTTGGTCGCATCCAGCCCCATCTTGCTCCCCAGCCCGGCGACCGGGCTGGCGAAGTCGAGGTAATCGATCGGGGTGTGGTCGACCAGCGTGGTGTCGCGGGTGGCGTCGATGCGCGTGGTCAGCGCCCAGATCACTTCCTTCCAGTCGCGGATGTCCACGTCGTCGTCCACCACGATGATGAACTTGGTGTACATGAACTGGCGCAGGAAGCTCCAGATCCCGAACATCACGCGCTTGGCATGGCCCGGGTACTGCTTGCGGATGCTGACCACGGCGAGGCGGTAGGAGCAGCCTTCGGGCGGCAGGTAGAAGTCGACGATTTCGGGAAACTGCTTCTGCAGCAGCGGCACGAAGACCTCGTTCAAGGCCAGCCCGAGCATCGCCGGCTCGTCGGGCGGCTTGCCGGTATAAGTGCTGTGGTAGATCGGGTCGCGCCGCATGGTGATGCGCTCGATCGTGAACACCGGGAACTCCGAGACCTCGTTGTAGTAGCCGGTATGGTCGCCGTAGGGGCCTTCGGACGCGATGTCGTCGGGGTGGATCACGCCTTCGAGGACGATTTCGCTCGAGGCCGGCACCTGCAGCTCGGAGCCGAGGCAGCGCACCAGCTCGGTCTTCGCCCCGCGCAGCAGGCCGGCGAACTGGTATTCGGAGATCGTGTCCGGCACCGGCGTCACCGCGCCGAGGAGGGTCGCCGGATCGCAACCGAGCACCACCGCCACCGGGAAGGGCTCACCGGGGTGGGCGAGCTGGTGTTCGCGGAAGTCGAGCGCGCCGCCGCGATGCGCCAGCCAGCGCATGATCACCCGGTTGCGACCGATCACCTGCTGGCGGTAGATGCCCAGGTTCTGGCGCTTCTTGTGCGGCCCGCGCGTCACCACCAGGCCCCAGGTGATCAGCGGTGCGGCATCGCCCGGCCAGCAGTGCTGGATCGGCAGCCTCGCCAGATCGACCTGATCGCCCTCCCACACCAGCTGCTGGCAGGGCGCGGAGCGCAGCACCGACGGCGTCATGTTGAGCACCTGTTTCAGCACCGGCCACTTCTCCCAGGCGTCCTTCAGCCCCTTCGGTGGCTCGGGCTCCTTGAGGAAGGACAGCAGCTTGCCGACTTCGCGCAGCGGCGTGCGCCAGTCGCCGTCGGCAACGTCCTCGCCCATCCCCATCGCCACCCGCTGCGGCGTGCCGAACAGGTTGGCGAGCACGGGGATGGCCTGCGCCACGCCCTGCGTCAGCGGCTGCTCGAACAGCAGCGCCGGGCCGCCAGCGCGCAGCACGCGGTCGGCGATCTCGGTCATCTCGAGGTGGGTGTCGACCGGCGCGCTGATGCGCTTGAGTTCGCCGCGGGCTTCGAGCTGGGTGAGGAAGTCGCGCAGATCGTCGTATTTCATGCGGGGTCTCGGGCGAGGCGAAAGAGGGACGGAAGGGGTGAGAAAGTGCGCGGGCGGACCGCGACCGAGGCGGACCGGCCCGCCGCGCACCGGCGCGGGCTCAGCGGTGGGCGTTGATCGCGTCGCGGGTGGCGAGCGCGACGCGGCGGGCGGCGGCGGCGAAGTCCTCGTCCGCGCCGGCGTACAGGATCGCACGCGAGGAGTTGATCATCAGCCCGCTGCCGTCGGCACTGCGCCCGGCAGCCACGGTCGCGGCGATGTCGCCGCCCTGGGCGCCGATGCCCGGCACCAACAGCGGCATCTCGCCGGTGAGCGCGCGCACGCGGGCGATCTCGTCGGGGAAGGTGGCGCCAACCACCAGTCCGCAGTTGCCGCTGGCGTTCCACTCCTCGGCGACCAGGCGGGCGACGCGCTCGTAGAGTTTTTCCACCCCGCCGCCGGGCCTGCCGACCTCGAGGAACTGCAGGTCGGAGCCGCCCGCGTTGGAGGTGCGGCAGAGCAGGATCACGCCCTTGTCGGAGTACGCCAGGTAGGGCTCGACCGAGTCGCGCCCCATGTACGGATTGACCGTGATCGCGTCCGCCCGGTAGCGCTCGAACGCCTCCACCGCGTACTGCCCGGCGGTGCTGCCGATGTCGCCACGCTTGGCGTCGAGCACCACCGGGGTGGCCGGATGGCGCTCGTGGATGTGGGCGATCAGGGCTTCGAGCTGGTCCTCGGCGCGCTGCGCGGCAAAGTAGGCGATCTGCGGCTTGAAGCAGCAGACGAGGTCGGCGGTGGCATCGACGATGGCCTTGCAGAACTCGAAGACGGCGTCCGCGCGCCCCTCGAGGTGGGCGGGGAAGCGGGCCGGATCGGGGTCGAGGCCGACGCACAGCAGGCTGTCGCGCTGCTGCCACGCGGCGCGAAGGGCGCTCATGAAATGCATGGGAGAACTGTCCGGGTTGGGTGCGGGCTGAATGATAAGCCGGATCGCCGCCCGGGAGCGCATGCGCGCGCCGCCCGGAGGTACGGAAAAAATTGCGGGAGAAATCGCCGGAAAAGTGGTCGGAAAAGTCACCGCGAAGATTGCGCAGATGCCTTTCGGGCAGCACCCCGCCCTCCGCGCACAGCAGGCGGCGACACGGGCGGGGGCGCGATGCGCTCAGAGGCCGAGCATCTTCATCGCCTTGGCCAGCGTATCGACGGACTCCTGGTGCTTGCCGGCCTGGTGGAGCATTTCACCCTCGGCGCGCAGCTTCTGCACTTCGGCGAGCTGTTCGGCGCTGAGCGCCGGCTTCATCGACAGCGCCTCGTCGATCTTCTTCATGTCGGCCGGGCAGTGGAAGGCAAACGCCGCCGAGGAAGACAGGACGGCCAGCGCGGCCAGCAGCGGATAGCGGATTTTCATTGTGGCTCTCCTGGGGTGCGGGCACCTGCCCGCTCCTCGTTGACCGGCCACGCGGCGAAGGGTTGCGCAGATGACGACCGGATTTATTTCCAGAGCTCGCGCCAAGCATGAAATTCACTGGGCCTTAGGCGATATCGGGCAATGTTGCCTTCGTGAAGACTGAGCAGTTGGGTCTCGACCACTTCAATGAATCGTTCGCGATCCGGTGCCTCGATCCGCTCCTGCGCAAAGTGGTGGATATGGCTGATTGCCTGTGGCTTGCTCAGTTTTTCACGAACCACGGTGGCGACCACTTGGGTGATGTGCTGCCTGTGCTGCAAACGGAAGGGATCAGGGTCGCCCAGCGACTGGCGCACAGCAGAATAGCGCGCACAGGATCGTTTGTATGCCCATACAAAGACGTCGCGCAACAGCTCGATGCGATTGAGTTCATAGATACCCAACATGGCGCTGATGTAAGTTGTCTGCGAGACATCGACGAAGGACAGCGGGCAGAGGTTGCGCCGAATCAGCGAAATATTGGCAGCCAGGCGGGAAACCCGCTTGTTGACATCCTCAAAGGGCTGCAAATACGGCAAATGCACCATGGCAAAAAACGCCTGTTCGAAGGGGTCTCGTATGGCAGCGGCCGTATCCAGCACCTGGTCAAAACACTCCTCGATCCGTTGTGGCCCTTCCAGCGGCAGGAATGTGGTCCGGCCAATGCCAACGGCAATCGTGCGCAAGCGGCCACTGGCGGTGGGATCGTCCAGCAGGTTGTCGGACAGCAAGGCGTGCAGGTTGAGCAGGGTATAGCGGTTGAAGCCAATCTCCCCGGCCGAGTCGATCAAGAACTCGATGGCCTCCCTGTGATTCAGAATCATCTGTGCTTCGAGTGCATCCTTACCTGATGCAGCCTCGCCAGCCGAAATCAATCGTTCGGTTTCCAGCAGGGAATAGGTGTTGCCCTCCAGTCGACTGGAGTTCCAGGAGAGGTCGATCAGCAGACGATTGGCCAGTTGCCGTGCATAGGTTCCCGCAGGTTCATTGCTGCTGACGGCTTGACCCTTTGATAGCAGTTCGTCTCGAACCACTTCGCTGAGGTAGTAGGTTTCGTTGGGTCGGTAGTCATCCAGAAATGCGCGGTTGTAGCCAACGGGCGTGCGCTGCTCCAAGGGTTGCCGGACCTGTTTCTCGACCGCTTTCGCTTCAGGTGACAGGGGAATCAGGATTCCTGCGTGAGCGGTTGCAGTTATCGTCAGGGCGACATTTCCCTGTCCCCTGACCACCTTGCCACGCAGATATTTGACCGCGCGCCCTTGGCCTTCACGACGCATTCGCTCCTGAGCAATCAGGCTGTTGAGCCAGCGCTGCAGCGTTCGACGGCTCGGCGGCGCAGACAGGTTTTCTTCAATCTGCTCGATGCTGGCACCGTCGGGAAAGCGAGCGATGGCTTCAAGAACCGCCTCGTAGGTCTCTGTCGGGATCATTCTGGCCACGGTTCTTCCTGTCGCGCATCGCCTAAATTGCGACACTAAACAGGATAATGTGTCGCAAAACCATTATCGCGACACTTAATTGTGTCGCGCAAGTCCTTCCAGACACTCAAGGAGTTCTTGTGCCGCCTGGGTGACCGTCAATTCCAACGCCGGCAAAACATCCTCGCGCAGGGTTTCGCCGGGGTGCGGGGGCCGCCGCAGGGGGGGCCGGAGTGCTTCGGGCGCGATGCCACTCTCCCCGCCGGGGCCTTGCTGGCTGCGCAGCAGCACCGGCTCAATGCAGCCGGCGCAGCAGGTCGTCGATGAAGATGCCGGCGAAGATCGCCCCGCCGACCCAGTTGTTGTGCAGGAAGGCCTTGAAGCAGGGGGCGCGCTCGCGGCCGCGGATCAGGGTGTAGTGGTACAGCGCGAGGCCGCAGGCGGCGAGCAGGCCGAGATAGAAGGGCAGCCCGCTGCCGGCGAGCGCGCCGGCCAGGGCGAGCAGGGCGAAGGCCGCCGCGTAGCAGCCCATCACCGCGGCGACGTCGAAGCGGCCGAAGGTGATCGCCGAAGTCTTGATGCCGATGCGGATGTCGTCGGGGCGGTCGACCATCGCGTACTCGGTGTCGTAGGCGATCGCCCACAGGATGTTGGCGAGCAGCATCAGCCAGGCCAGCGGCGGCACCTCGCCGAGCACCGCGGCGAACCCCATCGGAATGCCGAAGCCGAAGGCGATGCCGAGATAGGCCTGGGGGATGGCGAAGAAGCGCTTGGTGAACGGGTAGCTCACGGCGAGGAACAGCGCCGGCAGCGACAGCCAGCGTACGAGCGGGTTGAGCGGCAGGATCAGGACGAAGGCAATCGCCGCGAGCGCGCTCGCCAGCAGCAAGGCTTCCTTCACGCTCACCGCGCCGGTGGCGAGCGGGCGGCTCTTGGTGCGCTCGACGTGGCCGTCGAAGCCGCGGTCGGCGTAGTCATTGGCCACGCAGCCGGCCGAGCGCATCAGGAAAGTGCCGACGACGAAGATCACCAGGATATGCAGCGGCGGCCAGCCGTCGGCGGCGAACCACAGCGCCCACAGCGTCGGCCACAGCAGCAGCAGGGTGCCGATCGGCTTGTCGATCCGCATCAGGCGGGCGTAGAGGGGTAATTTGTCGGTCAGCGTCATCGATCCGGCTCCCGGGAAAACCGGCCGATGATACCGCGCCCGCAAGGCCGCATGGCACTCCATCCGAGCCATCGCCAGCCGAGCCGTCGACCGAAACCTGCCGCCCCCCTCGCTCAGGCGCGCAGCAAGGCTTCGCGCCCACCCAGCCAACGGGTCATCAGCGCCTGCGCGAGGGCAGGCTCATGGCTCAGGAGGTGCTCGGCAAGCTCGCGCGCGGGTTCGATCAGCGCGGCGTCGGCTTCGAGGTCGGCGTAGCGCAGCAGCGGCACCCCGCTCTGGCGCGCGCCGACGAACTCGCCCGGACCACGGATGCGCAGATCCTCCCGCGCAATGACAAAGCCGTCGGTGTGCTCGTAGATCACTTTCAGCCGCGCGCGGCCGGCGTCCGACAGCGGCCGGGCGAAGATCAGGATGCACTCCGATTCGGCCGCGCCGCGTCCCACCCGGCCGCGCAGCTGGTGAAGCTGGGCGAGGCCGAAGCGTTCGGCGTGCTCGATCACCATCAGGCTGGCGTTGGGCACATCGACGCCGACTTCGATCACCGTGGTGGCGACCAGCACGTCCACCGCGCCGGCGGCGAACGCGGCCATGGTGGCAGACTTGGCGTCGGCCTTGAGCCGCCCATGAACGAGGCCGACGCGCAGTTCGGGCAGCGCCGCGGCGAGGGCATCGAAGGTCTCCTGCGCAGTCTGCAGCTGCAGGGCTTCGGAGTCCTCGATCAGCGGGCACACCCAGTAGGCCTGGCGCCCGCCCGCGCATGCCGCACGCAGGCGGGCGACGACTTCGTCGCGGCGCGCCTCGGACACCAGCCGGGTGCGGATCGGGGTGCGCCCGGGCGGCAGTTCATCGAGCACCGAAACGTCGAGGTCAGCGTAATGGGTCATCGCCAGCGTGCGCGGGATCGGCGTCGCCGACATCATCAGCAGGTGCGGGCGCAGCGCCGGGTCCGCGCCGGAGCCCCCCTTCTCACGCAACGCCAGGCGCTGGCGCACGCCGAAGCGGTGCTGTTCGTCGACAACGGCAAGCGCCAGCCGCGGCAGGCTCACCGGGTCTTCGATCAGCGCGTGGGTGCCGACCGCGAGCAGCACTTCGCCGCGTGCAAGGCGCGCGAGTTCGGCCTCACGCTCGCGCTTCCTGCGGCTGCCCGACAGCCAGGCCACCTCCAGCCCAAGCGGCGCCAGCCAGGCGGCGAGCTTCTTCCAGTGCTGCTCGGCGAGGATCTCGGTGGGCGCCATCATCGCCGCCTGCCAGCCGTTTTCCGCCGCCTGCAGCATCGCCAGCGCGGCGACCAGGGTCTTGCCGCTGCCGACGTCACCCTGCAGCAGACGCTGCATCGGGTGCGGCGCGGCGAGGTCGGCGGCGATGTCGACCACCGACCTCGCCTGCGCCGCGGTGAGGCGGAACGGCAACGCCGCGAGCAGGGCCGCAGCCAGCGTGCCACATCGCGGCAAGGGCGGTGCGGCGCGCGCGCGGCGGGCGAGGTAGGCACGGCGCAGCGACAGCTGCTGGACCAGCAGCTCCTCGAACTTGATCCGCCGCCAGGCCGGGTGTTCGCGCCGCTCGAGGGCCACCGGGTCGGCATCGGGCGGCGGATGGTGCAGATCGTGCAGCGCGGCGGCAAAGCCGGGCAGATCGAGGCGTGCGCGCCAGGATGAGGGCAGCAGCTCGTCCTGCGCTTCGCTGTGCAGGGCGCGCTCCACCAGCTTGCGCAAGGTGGCCTGGCCGACCCCGGCGGTCGTCGGGTACACCGGCGTCAGCGCCTCGGGCAGGCCTTCGTCCGCAGCCACCACGCGTACCCGCGGATGCACCATCTCGTCGCCGAAGAAACCGCCGCGCACTTCGCCGAACAGGCGCACGCGGCGGCCGACGGCAAGCTGCTTCTGCTGCGAGGGATAGAAATGAAGCCAACGTGCGGCCAGCATGCCGCTGGCGTCGCGCACGCGGGCGACGAGCTGGCGGCGCGGCTGCTGCACGACCTCACAGGACGCCACCTCGCCCTCGATCTGGGCTGGAAAACCGGGGCGCAGCGCGGCGATCGGCGTCAGCCGGGTCTCGTCCTCGTAGCGTAGTGGCAGGTGCAGCAGCAAATCGCGCGGGCGGTGCAGGTCGAGCTTCGCCAGCCGCGCGGCAAGCGCGCCACCGACCCCGCTCCAGCCCTGTTCCGGTCCGGCCACGCCCGGTACCCTGCTGCCCGCCTGTCCTCAGTCGAGCACCAGCACCAGGTCGGCCTCGACCAGCGCGCCGCGCGGCAGTTCGCGCACGCCGACGGTGGCGCGCGCCGGGTAGGGCGCGGCGAAATAGCGCGTCATGACTTCATTGACGGTGCCGAAATTGCCCAGGTCGGTGAGGTAGATGGTGATCTTGACGACGTCCGCGAACGAGCCGCCCGCCGCCTCGGCCACCGCCTTCAGGTTGTCGAACACGCGCACGGCCTGGGCGTCGACGCCCTCGACCAGCTCCATCGTCGCCGGATCGAGGCCGATCTGGCCGGACAGAAAAACCTGCTTGCCGGCCTTCACCGCCTGGGAATAGGGGCCGATCGCGGCGGGGGCGTTGGGGGTGGAGACGATGCTTCGGGCCATGACATGAACCTCGGGGATGAGAAAGCCGGCATTGTAACCGGGCCCTCCTTCCTGCACGCCGGCAATCCCCCCGTGCGGTCGTGCGCATCGCCACCGGAACGGGCGACGGGGCACGACCGGCCCGGCCGCCTTCAGCCAGCCTTGAACTGCGGCTTGCGCTTGTCGAGGAAGGCGCTGACGCCTTCGACGAAATCCGCATCCGCGGAACAGCGGCCGAACGCTTCGGCCTCGCTCTGCAGCTGCGCCTGCAGCGAGGCGTCGTGCGAATCGAGCAGCAGACGCTTGATCTCGGCCTGGGTGCGACGCGGTCCGGCCAGCAGGCGGGTGGCCAGGCGCGCGACTTCGGCATCGAGCGCGGCCGGTGCGGCGACCCGGTTGAGCAGCCCGAGCCGGAGCGCTTCGGCGGCGTCGAAGCGATCACCCAGCAGCAGCAGCTCGGCGGCGCGACGGCGGCCGACGATGCGCGGCAGGAAGTAGGACGCGCCGCCATCGCCGGGCAGGCCGATGCCGACATAGGCGGTGGTGAACAAGGCGTTGTCCGCGGCCACGGCGAAATCGCAGCCGGCCATCAGCGACAGGCCGAAGCCGGCACAGGCCCCGCGCACGCGGGCGATCACCGGCTGCTCCAGGCGCTGCAGGGTGTCGATCACCGGATTGACGTGCTGCTCGATCAGGGCGCGGAACGCCGCCTGGCGGCTCTCCTTCGACAGGCTGAAATGGCGGGCGAAATCCTTCAGGTCACCGCCGGCCATGAAGTGATCCCCGGCGCCGGCGATCACCACCACGCCGTAATCATGGCGCGCGGCCAGTTCGCGCACGGCGGCGCCGAGGTCCTGCATCATTTCCACCGACAGCGCATTGAGCGCCGTGGGGCGGTTCAGGGTGAGGGTGGCGACATCGTCGCGGACGTCGAGCAGTACGGTTCCAGCCATGAAGATCCTCGAATAAAAATGCCCGTGCCCGCGTTCGACACGGCGGGCAGCGGGCATGGAGGGACGCCGGAGAGGCGGGGCCGACGCAGCCGGTACGCGTGGCCGGCGAACACCGCCGGCCGTTGCGCCCGGTGGCGCGGGACTCAGCCGCCGAAGTCGTCGAGCATGATGTTCTCGCGCTCGACGCCGAGATCGAGCAGCATCTTGATCACCGCGGCGTTCATCATCGGCGGGCCGCACATGTAGAACTCGCAGTCCTCGGGCGCCGGGTGGTCCTTGAGGTAGTTCTCGTACAGCACGTTGTGGATGAAGCCGGTGTAGCCGGTCCAGTTGTCTTCGGGCAACGGATCGGACAGCGCCAGGTGCCAGGTGAAGTTGGGGTTCTCCGCGGCCAGCTTGTCGAACTCGTCCACGTAGAAGGCCTCGCGCATCGAGCGCGCGCCGTACCAGAAAGTGATCTTGCGCGTGCTGTGCAGGCGCTTGAGCTGGTCGAAGATGTGCGAGCGCATCGGCGCCATGCCGGCGCCGCCGCCGATGAACACCATCTCGTGATCGGTGTCGCGGGCGAAGAACTCGCCGAACGGGCCATACACGGCGACCTTGTCGCCCGGCTTGAGGCCGAACACCCAGGACGACATCTTCCCCGGCGGAATGTCGTCGCGCCCCGGCGGAGGGGAGGCGACGCGGATGTTGAACTTCACCACCCCCTTCTCGTCCGGGTAATTCGCCATCGAATAGGCGCGGATCACGGTTTCATCGACCTTGGAGACGAAGCGCCAGAGGTTGAACTTGTCCCAGTCGCCGCGGAATCGGTCCTCGATGTCGAAGTCCTCGTACTTGACCACGTGCGGCGGGCACTCGAGCTGGACATAGCCTCCGGCACGGAAATCCACGCTCTCGCCTTCCGGCAGGCGCAGGGTCAGCTCCTTGATGAAGGTGGCGACGTTGGGGTTCGATTCGACCGTGCATTCCCACTTCTTGACCCCGAAGACTTCTTCCGGGATCTGGATCGTCATGTCCTGCTTGACCGGAGTCTGGCACGACAGGCGCCAGCCGGCGCGGGCGTCGCGCTTGGTGAAGTGCGATTCCTCGGTGGGCAGCATCGAGCCGCCGCCCTCCTTGACGATGCACTTGCACTGGGCGCAGGTGCCGCCGCCGCCGCAGGCGGAGGGCAGGAACAGGCCGTTGCCGGCGAGGGTCTGGAGCAGCTTGCCGCCGGCGGGCACGGTCAGCTGGTGCTCGCCGTTGATGTCGATGGTGACGTCGCCGCTCGCCACCAGGCGGGAACGGGCGACGATGATGAAGACCGCGAGCGCGAGCACGATCGCGGTAAACATGCCGATGCCAAGGATGATTTCGGTGTTCATGGGTTCACTGCCTCCTTACAGCTGCACGCCGGAGAAGGACATGAAGCCCAGCGACATCAGCCCGATGGCGATGAAGGTGATGCCCAGGCCCTGCAGCCCCGCGGGCACGTCGCTGTACTTGAGCTTCTCACGGATGCCGGCAAGGAGCGCGATCGCCAGCGCCCACGAGGCCCCCGAGCCAATCCCGTACACCGTGCTCTCGGCCAGGTTGTAGTCGCGCTCGACCATGAACAGCGAGCCGGCCATGATCGCGCAGTTGACCGTGATCAGCGGCAGGAACACGCCGAGCGCGTTGTAGAGGCTGGGCACGTACTTATCGAGCAGCATCTCGAGGATCTGCACGATCGCCGCGATCACGCCGATGTAGGACAGCAGGCCGAGGAAGGACAGGTCCACGTCGGGCAGGCCGGCCCAGGCGAGCGCGCCGTCGCGCAACAGATACGTGTAGATCAGGTTGTTGGCCGGTACGGTGATCGTCTGCACCACGACCACCGCGATGCCGAGGCCGATCGCGGTCTCGACCTTCTTCGAGATGGCGATGAAGGTGCACATGCCGAGGAAGAAGGCGAGCGCCATATTCTCGATGAACACCGCGCGCACGAAGAGGCTGATGTAATGCTCCATCTCAGTAGGCCTCCTTGGTGATCACCTGCGGCGCCATCCGGAACGCCGGTTTCTCGACCTGCTCGGTCTTCCAGGTGCGCAGCGCCCAGATGATCAGGCCGATCAGGAAGAACGCCGAGGGCGGCAGCAGCAGCAGGCCGTTGGGCACGTACCAGCCGCCGTCCTTGGCGAGGGGGATGATCTCGACGCCGAACAGCTTGCCGGCGCCGAACAGTTCGCGGATCACCCCCAGCGTGAGCAGCATCGCGCTATAGCCCAAGCCATTGCCGATGCCGTCGAAAAAGGACAGGCCCGGCGGGTTCTGCATCGCGAAGGCCTCGGCGCGCCCCATCACGATGCAGTTGGTGATGATCAGGCCGACGAACACCGACAGCTGCTTGGACAGGCTGAACGCATAGGCCTTGAGGATCTGGTCGACCACGATCACGAGCGAGGCGATGATCACCATCTGCACGATCATGCGGATCGAGCCCGGGATCTGGCTGCGGATCATCGAGATGAACAGGTTCGAGAACCCGGTCACCAGGGTCAGCGCGATCGACATCACCAGCGCGGTCTGCAGGTTCGAAGTGACCGCCAGCGCCGAACAGATGCCGAGGATCTGCAGGCCGATCGGGTTGTTGTGGAAAATCGGGTTGAGCAGGACTTCCTTGACGGTGGGTTTGGACATGATCAGGCCCCCTGTGCGCTACGCAGCCGGGCGAGGTAGGAGCCGAAGCCCTGCTCGCCGAGCCAGAATTGAAGCAGACGATCGACGCCGTTGCTGGTCAGCGTGGCGCCGGCCAGCGCATCGACCTGATGGCCGGCGTCCGCGCTCGCCGGATCGACGCCGCCCTTGACAATGCGGATCACCGGCTTGCCGGCCTCGTCGAACAAGGTCTTGCCCGGCCACAGCGCCTTCCACTTCGGGTTGTCGACTTCGCCCCCCAGGCCCGGCGTTTCGGCGTGCTGGTAGAAGCCGAAGCCGACCACGGTGTTGAGGTCGGCCTTCACTGCCATGAAGCCGTGCAGCGTCGACCACAGGCCGTAGCCGCGCACCGGCAGGATCAGGGTGTCGAGCGCGCCGTCCTTCTCCACCAGGTACACGGTGGTGAAGCGCTCGCGGCGCTTGATCAGCGCGATGTCCTGCTCGCCCGCCAGGGCGGTCGACAGCTTCGGGTCCCGGGCCGCCTTCAACGGGTCGAACACCGCCGGATCGTAGGCCTCGGTGTAGTCGCCGGTTTCCAGATCCACCACTTTCGCGCTGATCCGTTCGGCGAACAGCGTCTTCACCTCGCGCCCCGACATCCGCGCCTCGCCCAGCCCGGCGATGGCGAGGATGCTGCGCTGCTTGTCGAGCTGGCGGTTCTCGATCTGCACCGGCTTCAGCGACACCGCCGCGCCGGCGACGAAGATCGAACTGACCAGACTGACCGCGAGCGCCACCAGCAACGTGCGGGCGGTCGATTCCTTCTTACTGGACATTGCGCGCGAGCCTCCGCTTGATGTTGGCCGCGACCACGAAATGGTCGATCAGCGGCGCACACAGGTTGGCGAACAGGATCGCCAGCATCATCCCTTCGGGGAAGGCCGGGTTCACCACCCGGATCAGCACCACCATGACGCCGATCAGGGCGCCGAAGATCCACTTGCCGGTGTCGGTCATCGACGCCGACACCGGGTCGGTGGCCATGAACATCATCCCCAGGGCGAAGCCGCCGACCACCAGGTGCCAGTGCCAGGGCATCGAGAACATCGGATTGGTGTCCGAGCCGATGGCGTTGAACCCCAGGCTCATCGCGATCATGCCGAGCATGACGCCGGCGACGATGCGCCAGGAGGCGATCTTCATCAGCAGCAGCACGCCGCCGCCGATCAGCAGCGCCAGGGTGCTGGTCTCGCCGATCGAGCCGGGCATGAAGCCGAGGAAGGCGTCGCTCCAGGTCAGACCGCTCGCCACCACCTGGTCGATGCCGCCGGCGGCCGCCTGCGACAGCGCGGTGGCGCCGGTGTAGCCGTCCACGGTGGTCCACACGGCGTCGCCCGACATCTGCGCCGGATAGGCGAAGAACAGGAAGGCGCGCCCGGTCAGCGCCGGGTTGAGGAAGTTCTTGCCGGTGCCGCCGAACACTTCCTTGCCGATCACGACGCCGAAGCTGATCCCCAGCGCGACCTGCCACAGCGGGATCGACGGCGGGCAGGTGAGCGCGAACAGCACCGAGGTGACGAAGAAGCCCTCGTTGACTTCGTGGCGCCGGATCGAGGCGAACAGCACTTCCCAGAAGCCGCCGACGA
Organism: Thauera chlorobenzoica; assembly: GCF_001922305.1. Classification (NCBI taxonomy): domain Bacteria; kingdom Pseudomonadati; phylum Pseudomonadota; class Betaproteobacteria; order Rhodocyclales; family Zoogloeaceae; genus Thauera; species Thauera chlorobenzoica. The sequence continues at coordinate 727,537 of NZ_CP018839.1, read as the reverse complement.
TGAAGGTGACGAGGTAGATCGGCAGGAAGAAGGCCGCGCCGTGGATGAAGTTGTCCCACAGGCTGCCGGGGTCGAAGCCGGCGAACAGGCTCACCAGGCCGAGGCGCCAGCCTTCCTGCGCCGCCATCAGCCCGGAATTGGCGGCGAGGATGGTGTTGGCCTGGTAGCCGGCGTTCCACATCCCGAACAACATCGCCGGGAAGGTGCATAGCCAGACCGTGATCATCATCCGCTTGAGGTCGAGGCCGTCGCGCACGTGGGCGGTGCTGCGGGTGACACTGGCCGGCTTGTACAGGGCGGTGTCGATGGCTTCGAACAGGGCGTAGAACTTCTCGTAGCGGCCGCCCTTGTCGAAATGATGCTCGATGCTGTCGAGCCAGGAGCGCAGACTCATGCTCAACCCTCCTTCTCGATGCGCGTGAGGTTGTCACGCAGGATAGGACCGTACTCGTACTTGCCGGCACAGACGTAGGTGCACAGGGCGAGGTCTTCCTCGTCCAACTCGAGGGCGCCGAGCTTTTGCGCCATCTCCGTGTCGCCGACGATCAGCGCCCGCAGCAGCTGGGTGGGCAGGATGTCGAGGGGCATCACTTCTTCGTAGTTGCCGATCGGCACCATCGCCCGCGGGCTGCCGTTGGTGCTGGTGGTGAAGTCGAACAGGCGCGCGGGGTCGAGCTTGGAGAGGTAGAGGTTCATCACCGAATGCTTGTTCACCCCGGCGCGCAGGTAATGCAGCATCTCGCGCTCGGTGCCCTCTTCCAGGCACGACACCTGCAGGTGGTAACGGCCGAGGTAGGCGCAGGCGCCACGCGAAGTGCGCCCGCCGAACACCGACCCGGAAATCACCCGCACCTTCTTGCCGACCCGGATCTCGCCGGCGGTCAGCTCGTCGAGGTTCGCCCCCAGCCGGGCGCGCACCAGGCGGGGCTTGCCGATCATCGGCCCGCCGAGCGCGACCACCCGTTCGACCCACAGCCGGCCGCTGGCGAAGAGCTTGCCGACGGCGATGACGTCCTGGTAGTTCAGATACCACACGCTCTTGTGCGCATCGACCGGATCGAGGAAATGGATGTGGGTGCCCGGCAGGCCCGCCGGATGCGGGCCGGCGAAGGCTTCGGCGCCGACGTTGGCGAGCCCGGCGCCCGGCAGCTGGACGCCGGCGGCGTGGCAGACGACGACGCGGGCAAGCCGCGCCAGCACTTTCAGGCCGCGCTCGAAGTCGGCCTTGTGCTCGGCGATCACCACCACCGGATCGGCCGCCAGCGGATGGGTGTCGATCGCGGTGACGAAGATCGAGCTCGGCTTCGCGTCGACCGCCGGCACCTTGCTGAAGGGGCGCGTGCGCAGCGCCGTCCACAACCCGGAGCGGATCAGGTTGTCGCGCACATCGGCGTCGGCCAGGGCGTCGAGTTCGGCATCGCGGTAGCGCGCGAATTCGACCGCGCTGTCGGCGGACTTCTCGTCGTCGAGGTCGATCACCACCGATTGCAGCACGCGCTGCTCGCCGCGATGGATCGCGCCGACCGTACCGGCCCCCGGCGCGGTGTACACCACGCCGGGCGTCTTCTTGTCGGAAAAAAGGACCTGTCCGAGCTTGACCCGGTCACCGACCTGCACCGCCATCGTCGGCTTCATGCCGTGGTGGTCGAAGCCGATGACGGCCACGCTGCGCACGGCACGCCCGGCCTCGATGCGCTGCGCCGGCGCACCGGTGATGGGCAGGTCCAGGCCGCGTTTGATTCTTATCATGCGCTTCTCGCCCAAAGACTCGTGAGAATGAACGAGGCCTTTCCCCCCTTGGCAGCCTTCGGCTACCGGACGGCGGGACAGGCCTCGCGTCGACAAACGGGCGGATTATAAAAGATTGTTACCGAACGATCACCCCGACTTTGGCTGACGTTTACGTCAATTGCGTTTTCTGCCCGCGCGTGGCCCGCGCAGCAGCGCCCGCGGGCGCCCTCAAACGCGCTCGAACACCCCTGCCGCGCCCATCCCGGTGCCGATGCACATGCTGATCATGCCGTAGCGCAGGGCGGGGTCGCGCCGCATCGCCGCGATCAGGGTCGCGCTGCGGATCGCCCCGGTGGCGCCGAGCGGATGGCCCAGCGCGATCGCGCCGCCGAGCGGATTGACCTTTTCCGGATCGAGCCCGAGTTCGCGCATCACCGCCAGTGCCTGGGCGGCGAACGCCTCGTTGAGCTCGATCCAGCCGATCTCGCCGAGCCCCACCGCGGCGCGCGCCAGGGCGCGCGGAATGGCCTCGACCGGCCCGATCCCCATCAGCTGTGGCGCCACGCCGGCCACCGCATAGCCGGCGAAACGGGCGACCGGGGTCACCTGGTAGCGCTTCAGCGCCGCCTCGCTCATCAGCAGCACCGCGGCCGCACCGTCCGACATCTGCGAGCTGTTGCCCGCGGTCACCGAGCCGCGCGCGGCGAACACCGGCTTGAGCTTCGCCAGGCCTTCGGCCGAAGCGTCCGCGCGCGGTCCTTCATCGTGCTCCACGACACGCTCGATCACCCGCACCGTGCCGTCCTCGCCCGGCACATGGGCGCGCACCGTGTATGGCCGGATCTCGTCGGCGAAGCGCCCGCCGGCGATCGCCGCGCAGGCGCGACGGTGCGACTCGAGGGCGAAGGCATCCTGGTCGGCGCGGCTCACCTGCCACTGCGCCGCAACTTTCTCCGCGGTCAGGCCCATCCCGTAGGCGATGCCGACGTTCTCGGCACGGGCGAAGATCGCCGGGTTGAGGCTGACCTTGTTGCCCATGATCTGCGGCATCGCGCTCATGCTCTCGGTGCCGGCGGCGATCATCACGTCGGCCTCGCCGAGGCGGATGCGGGCGGCGGCATCGGCCACCGCCTGCAGGCCGGAAGCGCAGAAGCGGTTGATCGTGACTCCGGGCACGCGCTCGGGCAGGCCGGCGAGCAACAGCCCGATGCGCGCCACGTTCATGCCCTGCTCGGCCTCGGGCATCGCGCAGCCGGTGATCACGTCGCCGATCTCGCCGGCGTCGAGCGCGGGCACCGCGGCCGCTACCGCGGCCAGCACCTGCGCCAGCAGGTCGTCCGGGCGGACGTGGCGGAAGGCGCCGTTGCGCCGCGCCACCGGAGTGCGCAGCGCGGCGACGATGTAGGCGTCCTGAATCTGCTTGCTCATGGCTCGTTCCTCGCTCAGTTGCGCAGCGGTTTGCCGGTTTCCAGCATGTGGGCGATGCGCTGCCGGGTCTGTTCGGTCTGCAGCAGGGCGACGAACTGGGCACGCTCGACGTCGAGGATCCACTGCTCGCTGACCGCCGCCCCCGAATCGACCTCGCCGCCGCACAGCGCGGTGGCCGCGGCCCGGGCGACGCGGTAGTCGTGTGCGGAAATGAAACCGCCCTCGGCCATGTTCACCAGCATCAGCTCGCAGGTGGCGATGCCGTTGCGCCCGGCCACGGTCACCGCCGGGTTCGGCAGCGGCGGATGCCAGGCCGACTCCGCCAGCGCACGCGCGCGCCGGATCGCGGTGTACAGCAACTCGGCGGGGTGGAACAGGATGTCGTCGGCGGGGGTACCGAAGCCGAGTTCGACCGCTTCGCGCGCGCTCTTCGCCACGGTGGCCAGGGCGATGGTCTGAAAGGCGTTCTGGATATAGGGGAAGACATCGCCGCCGGCCGCACGCTGCGCCAGCGCATGCGCCTGCACGGCGAAGGCCTTGCAGCCGCCGCCGGCCGGAATCAACCCGACCCCGGCCTCGACCAGGCCGACATAGCTCTCGAGCGCGAACACCCGGTGCGCGGCGTGCATCGCGAACTCGCAGCCGCCGCCCAGGGCCATCCCCTGCACCGCGGCCACCACCGGCACCTGGGCATGGCGGATCGCCATCGAGACCCGCTGGAATTTCGCCACCATGCGCTCGAGGAGGGCGAACTGGCCTGCGCCGCAGGCTTCGGCGAGCTGCTGCAGGTTGGCACCGACCGCGAACGGCGCCGAATGCCAGATCACCAGGCCGTCGAGTTCGGCCTCGGCGCGCGCAATCGCTTCGAGCAGGCCGTCGACGGCGACGCTGCCGATCGCATGCACCCGGCCCGTGAGCGACACGATGCCGATCCGCGCGTCCTGGTCGGGGCGGCACCACAGGCGCACCCCGCCCTGCCCGGCCGGGCTTTCCCACAAGGTTTCGCCGCGCGCATCGGGCGCCTCGCCGAGCACCCGCTCGGGGTAGAGCTGGCGCCGGTACACCGGCAGCGCGGCGCGCGCCACCAGGGTGTCGGCGGCGGCGCTGTAGGAGCCGGCCGGCGCATGCACACCGTCGCGCCCGGCCACCCAGGCCGGCAGCGCCACCGCCGCCAGCGCCCGGCCATGGGCGATGTCGTCCTCGATCATCGCTGCCACCTCGCGCCAGCCCGCCGCCTGCCAGGTCTCGAACGGCCCCAGCGCCCAGCCGAAGCCCCAGCGCATCGCCAGGTCGACGTCGCGCGCGTTGCCGGCGATGGTGCCGAGATGGTGGGCGCAGTAGTGGAACAGGTCGCGAAACACCGACCACAGCAGCTGCGCCTGGGGATGCGGATGGGCGGCGAGCGCGGCGAACTTCTCCACCGGGTCCTTGAGCTCGAGAATCTCCTCGACGTCGGGGAACAGCTCGCCAGCGCTGTCGCGGTAGCCCCCCGTCGCCGGGTCGAGCACCTGGACGCGTCCGCCGTGCTTGCGGTAGATCCCGGCGCCGCGCTTTTGCCCCAGCGCGCCCTGTGCGATCAGCGCCTGCAGCCAGTCGGGCACGGCAAAGTGGGCATGCCAGGGATCATCGCCGAGCGTCGCCTGCAGGGTGCCGATGACGTGGGCGAGGGTGTCCAGCCCGACCACGTCGGCGGTGCGGAAGGTGGCGCTCTTCGGGCGACCGATGCGGGTGCCGGTGAGCAGATCGACGTCGTCGAAGGCCAGACCGAGGCGCGCGGTGTGGTGAATCACGGCGAGAATCGAGAACACGCCGACGCGGTTGGCGAGGAAACCGGGAGTGTCCTGCGCGCGCACGATGTTCTTGCCCAGGCGGGTGGTCAGCCAAGCCTCGAGCGCATCGACCAGCGCCGGCTCGGTGTCGGCGGTGGGAATCAGCTCGACCAGCGCCATGTAGCGCGGCGGGTTGAAGAAATGGACCCCGCAGAAGCGTGCCCGCCGCGCCGCCGGCAGCCCGGCCGAGAGCGCGGCGATCGACAGCCCCGAGGTGTTGGAAGCGAACACCGCGTCGGCGCGCAGGTGGGGGGCGACACGGGCGTAGAGCGCGAGCTTCCACTCCATTTTCTCGGCGATCGCCTCGATCACCAGGTCGCACTCGGCCAGCCGGGCGAGGTCGTGCTCGTAGCTGGCGGCCTCGATGTAGTGCGCACAGCCGCGCGCCGCCAGCGGCGCCGGATCGAGCTTGGCGAGCCCGGCGATGGCGCGCGCGGCGACGGCGTTGGCCGCGCCCTCCGCCGCGGCGAGGTCGAACAGGAGCACCGGGATGTCGGCACTGGCGCAATGGGCGGCGATCTGCGCCCCCATGACGCCGGCGCCGAGCACGGCGACCTTGCGGATGATCAGTCGATTCACTTGCGCCTCCTCCCCGCGGTGTGCGGTGTGCTCAGGAATGGGTCGGTGGAGCGGGCCGGTCGGGCCCGCCCGCGGCAGGCCCGGGCGCGGCCGGCGCCGCCGGAGGAATCAGCTGCTTGCGCCCGTGCTCGTCGAGCGCGACGTAGGTCAGGCGCGCCTCGGTCACTTTCACCACCACCGGGTTCTCGAGGTCGCGCTCGGCATAGACCTCGACGTCGACGGTGACCGAGCTGCGCCCGGTGGCGACGACTTCGGCGTAGAAGCTGACCAGGTCGCCGACCGACACCGGCTGGCGGAAAGCGAAGGAATTCACCGCCACCGTCGCCACCCGGCTCCGGGCGCGACGGTGGGCGGGAATCGCGCCGGCGATGTCGACCATCGACATGATCCAGCCGCCGAAGACATTGCCTTCGGGGTTGAGGTCGGCCGGCATCGGCATCACCCGCAGCTCGGGCTGCCGGTGCGCCGGCAGGCAGGTCCGGGGATCGGGGCTATCGTTCATCGTCGAAGGGGCTCCACGGCAAGGTCGCGCCGCTCAGGGCGCAGGAGTAGGGTTACGACCCGGGTTACGACCCGCGGATGCGGCGCCGAGGGCCTCGGCGAGGCCGAAATCGAGAGGGAAATCGTCGACGCGGATGACCTTGTCGCGGAGCCGGTTGCGGCGCTCGACGAGGGCGTATTCCTCGGCGCCGATCACGCCGGCATCGCGCGCGCGCCGCCACACTTCATCGACGTCGCCGCTGGCGAGCACGCCGGGGCTGAAGCGGCCCTCGCGCTCGGCCTGCCTCAGCCGTGCCTCGACCGGCTCGGCGGCGAGGGTAGCGGCGAGCGCGGCTTCGAGCGCCCCCAGCGGCTCGTCGACGTCCTGCGGCAGATGGACCGCGGCGGTCAGGCGGTCGCGGGTGGGAGAGGGCTCGATCAGCAGCGCCGCGACCTGGTGGCCGAGCTGATCGGAAGGCACCACGTAGGGATGGCCGAGGGGGAACACCACCACCCGGCGCAGCAGCGCGGCGGCGAACTTGCTGGGGAAGTTCGCGATCACCCCTTCGAAGGCGAGCTGGATGCGGAACATGCAGTCCCAGATCGCCCAGTGCATCAGCGGCGCGTCCGCGGCCTGGCGGCCTTCGGCCTCGTAGCGCTTGAGCGTCGCGCTCGCCAGGTACATCAGCGACAGGATGTCGCCGAGCCGCGCCGACAGCTTCTCCTTGCGCTTGAGTGCGCCGCCCAGGATGCCCATCGAGAGATCGGCGAGGAACGCGAACGCGGCCGAGAAGCGGGTCAGCTGCTGGTAGTAGCGCCGGGTCTCGGGGGCGACGTCGGCGCCGACGCGGACGAAGTGCGAGCCGGTCAGCCCCATCCCCAGCGCACGCGCGGCGTTCGACGCGGTATACGCGGCATGCCCCCACAGCGCGCGGTCGAAGGCGTCGAGATCGCCGCCGCGGGCGGCGTCCATTTCGGCGAGTACCCAGGGATGGCAGCGGATCGCGCCCTGGCCGAACAGGATCAGGCTGCGGGTGAGGATGTTCGCCCCCTCCACGGTGATGCCGACCGGAATCTGCTGATAGGCGCGGCCGAGGAAGTTCTGCGGGCCGAGGCAGATGCCCTTGCCGCCGATCACGTCCATGCCGTCGTTGACGGTCTGGCGGGCGCGCTCGGTGACGTGGTACTTGACGATCGCCGACACCACCGCCGGCTTCTCGCCGAGGTCGAGCGCACCCGCGGTCAGCACCCGCGCGGCGTCGCTGAGGTAGGTGTTGGCGCCGATCCGGGTGAGCGCCTCCTCGACCCCTTCGAAGCGCCCGATCGGCGTCTTGAATTGCTGGCGCACGCGCGCGTAGGCCCCCACCGCACGCGCGGTGAGCTGCTGCATGCCGGCGTTGGAGCCCGGCAGCGAGATCGAGCGCCCCGCCGCCAGGCACTCCATCAGCATCCGCCAGCCCTGCCCGGCCATCCGCGGGCCGCCGATGATGAACTCCAGCGGCATGAATACGTCCTTGCCGCGGACCGGACCGTTCATCCACACCGCGTCGAGCGGGGCGTGGCGGCGGCCGATGTCGACGCCCGGATGGTCGCGCGGCACCAGCGCGCAGGTAATGCCGATGTCCTCGTCGCCACCGAGCAGGCGCTCCGGGTCGTAGAGGCGGAACGCCAGCCCGAACACGGTGCACACCGGTGCCAGGGTGATGTAGCGCTTGTCGAAGCTGACCCGCATGCCGAGCACATCCTCGCCGTTCCACTGCCCCCGGCACACCACCCCGGCATCGGGAATGGAGGCGGCGTCCGACCCCGCCCACGGGCTGGTGAGCGCGAACGCGGGGATCTCGCGCCCGCTCGCCAGCCCCGGCAGGTAGTGCTGCTTCTGCTCAGGGGTGCCGTAGTGCAGCAGCAGCTCGGCGGGGCCGAGCGAGTTCGGCACCATCACCGTCACCGCCGGCGTCGACGACCGGGTCGCCAGCCGGGTGATGACTTCCGAATGGGCGAGGGCGGAGAAGCCCTTCCCGCCGTATTCCTTCGGGATGATCATGCCGAGAAAGCCGCGCGCGCGGATAAACGCCCAGACTTCGGCCGGCATGTCCTGGCGCCGGGTGCAGTCCCAGTCCCGCACCATCCGGCACAGTTCCTCGGTGTCGTCGTCGAGGAAGGCCTGCTCCTCGGCGCTCAGCGTCGGCCACGGGTAGGCGGCGAGCTTCGCCCAGTCCGGGCGGCCGGCGAACAGCTCGCCTTCCCACCACACGGTGCCGGCTTCGAGAGCGTCCTTCTCGGTCTGCGACATCGCCGGCAGGGCACGACGGAAAAGCGTGAACACCGGCACCGTCAGCCACCTGCGGCGCAGCGCCGGGGCGCGCAACACGTGCATCGCCGCGGCGAAGGCGGCCATCGCCAGCACGGTCAGCGCCGCCGCCCAGTCCGCCGCCCAGCCCAGCGCCGCGAGCCAGGCCAGCCCCGCCCACAGCCAGGCGAAGGATGACGCACGCCGGGCGGCGAGGCCGACGACCAGCACAGGCAGGGCAATCAGGACGATCCAGCTCATCGTTGTCTCCAGGCTCGGCAAAGCCCTCTTCCGGCTTTCGGGAGCGCCTTCCGGCGCCACTCAGCCTGCATCATAGCCGCCATGCCGCGCCGCCGGGCAATCGCACACGCCGGCAAGATTGTCCGTGCACCGCCGCAAACCGGGCCGCATAATGGCGGAAATCCGCACCGGCCCCCTTCCGCCAGCCCCCTCCACGCCCCCTTCCAGCGGCCACGGCGGGCGCGCCGGCAACGCCGGCCGGCGGCCCCCCAACGCCACCTCACCCACCGTTCAGCCATGCTCGACTTTGACACCGCCCTCGCCTTCCTCGGCATCAGCTTCCTGATCACCCTCGCCCCCGGCCCCGACAACCTGATGGTGCTGGGACAAAGCCTGGCGCGCGGGCGGATGGCCGGATTCGGCATCGCGCTGGGCTGTGCGCTGGGCTGTTTCACCCACACCCTGTGGGCGGCACTGGGGGTGAGCGCGGCGCTGGCTTCCTCACCCACCGCCTTCCTCGCCCTCAAGCTCGCCGGCGCCGCCTACCTCGCCTGGATCGGCATCAACGCCCTGCGCCATGCCGCCGCGGTGCGCCTGCAACCGGCCGGCGAGCAGGCCCCCGCGCCGTGGCACACCTACCTGCGCCGCGGCTTCATCGCCAACGCGATCAACCCCAAGGTCGCGCTCTTCTTCCTCGCCTTCCTGCCCCAGTTCGTGCGCCCCGCCGACGGCGCCGCCAGCCTGCAGATGGCCCAGCTCGGCCTGCTCTTCGCCGCCCAGACGGTGCTCATCTTCGGCGCCCTCGCCTTCGCCGCCGGCGGCATCGGCCGCCTCCTCGCCCGCCGCCCTGGCGCCGGCGCCTGGCTCGAGCGCATCGCCGGCATCGTCTTCATCGGCCTCGCCCTGCGCCTGGCGGTCGACGACGCCCCCCTGCCCGCCGCGGCGCGCTGAGGCGGGCGATGCGACGCGCCCCCGCCGCCGCCCTGCCCGGCCCCGAACCCGCCCAGCGCCACGACTGGCAGACGCTCAAGAGCCTGCTGCCCTTCATCTGGGCCTACAAGGGCCGGGTGATCTTCGCGCTCGGCTGCCTGCTCGCGGCCAAGGGCGCCAACGTCACCGTCCCGATCATCTTCAAGCACCTGATCGACGACCTCTCGCTCACCACCGGACAGGCGTTCATCGTGGTGCCGGCCGCGCTGCTGCTGGCCTACGGGGTGCTGCGCTTTTCCGCCTCGCTGTTCACCGAGCTGCGCGAGATCGTCTTCGCCCGCGTCACCCAGCAGGCGGTGCGGGCGATCTCGCTGCGCGTGTTCCGCCACCTGCACGCGCTGTCGCTGCGCTTTCACCTCGAGCGCCAGACCGGCGGCCTGACCCGCGACATCGAGCGCGGCACGCGCTCGATCGGTTCGCTGATCAGCTACACGCTGTACTCGATCCTGCCCACCCTGGTCGAGATCGGCCTGGTGATCGGCATCCTGCTCGTGCAATACGACGCCGTGTTCGCGATCACCACCCTGGTGACGCTGGCGCTGTACATCGTGTTCACGGTGCAGGTGACGAACTGGCGCACCGCGCTGCGCCGCCGCGCCAACGAGCTCGACTCGGCGGCCAACGCGCGCGCGATCGACAGCCTGATCAACTTCGAGACGGTGAAGTACTTCAATAATGAGGAATTCGAAGCGCGCCGCTACGACGACGAACTGCAGAAATGGACGCAGGCGCAGGAGACCAACCAGTATTCGCTGTCCGCGCTCAACATCGGCCAGGCCGCGATCATCGCCGTCGGCGTCACCGTGATGATGTGGCAGGCCGCCGACCGGGTGGCGGGCGGGGTGATGACGATCGGCGACATCGTGCTGGTCAACGCCTTCCTGATCCAGCTCTACATCCCGCTCAACTTCCTCGGCGTGATGTACCGCGAACTGCGCCAGGCGCTCACCGACATCGAACGCATGTTCGGCCTGATGCACGAGCACCGCGAGATTGCCGATGCCGCCGACGCGGTGGCGCTGCCGCCCGGCCCGGCCGGGGTGCGCTTCGAGCATGTCGGCTTCGCCTACGATGCCCGCCGGCCGATCCTGTTCGACGTCGATTTCGACATCCCCGCCGGCAGCACGGTAGCGGTGGTGGGGCAGTCGGGGTCGGGCAAATCGACCCTGGCGCGCCTCCTGTACCGCTTCTACGATGTCCAGGGCGGCGCCATCCGCATCGACGGCCACGACCTGCGCCAGCTCACCCAGGACAGCCTGCGCGCGGCGATCGGCATCGTTCCCCAGGACACGGTGCTGTTCAACGACACCTTGGTCTACAACATCCAGTACGGCCGCCCCACCGCCAGCCGCGCCGAAGTGGAAGCCGCCGCCCGCGCCGCCCAGCTCGAGGATTTCGTCGCCCAGCTCCCCGAAGGCTACGACACCCGGGTCGGCGAGCGCGGCCTGAAGCTGTCCGGCGGCGAGAAGCAGCGCGTCGCGATCGCCCGCGCGCTGCTCAAGGACCCGGCGATCCTGATCTTCGACGAGGCCACTTCGGCGCTCGACTCGAAGACCGAGAAGGCGATCCAGGCCCAGATCGAGCGCGCCGCGCAGGGCCGCACCGCGCTGGTGATCGCACACCGGCTGTCGACGGTGATGGACGCCGACGAAATCATCGTCCTCGACGCCGGGCGCATCGTCGAGCGCGGACGCCACGCCGCGCTGCTCGCCCGCAACGGCGCCTACGCCCAGATGTGGCTGCTGCAGCAGCAGGAAGAGGGCGACGACGGCGCTGCCCCGGCCGCAGCACGCCCCCGAACGACGCCCACGCCCGGCGTGGCGTAACCCCCGCGCCCACCCATAGCGAAGCCTCGATGGACACCCACGACAGCTTTCCCTTCCTGAAGGAAATCATCCTCTTCCTCGCCCTCAGCGGCGTGCTCATTCCGCTCCTCGGGCGGCTGCGCATCAACCCGGTGCTCGGCTTCCTGTCGGTCGGCGCCGTGCTCGGCCCCTACGGCCTGGCCAGCCACGCCGACGCCTGGCCGCTGCTGTCGTGGCTCACCTTCGCCCGCCCCGAAGACGTCGAGTTCCTCGCCGAACTGGGGGTCATCTTCCTGATGTTCATGATCGGCCTCGAGATGTCGGTCGAGCGCCTGTGGTCGATGCGCCGCCTGGTGTTCGGGCTCGGCGGACTGCAGGTGGCGCTGTCGGCGGCGGCGGTCGGCGGGCTGGCCTGGTCCTTCGGCAACGCCGTCGAGGCCTCGGTGATCCTGGGCGTGGTGCTGGCCTTCTCGTCCACCGCGATCGTGATGCAGCTCTTGATCCAGCGCCGCGAGATGGGGACGCCGCTGGGCCAGGCGGCGTTCGCGATCCTGCTCTTCCAGGATCTCGCGGTGGTGCCGCTGCTGGTGCTGATCAGCATCCTCGGCGCCGCCGCCGGCGAAGGCAGCTTCGCGCTCCTGCTCGGCAGCGCGCTGCTCAAGGGCGTGCTGACGGTGCTCGCGCTATACCTGATCGGGCGCCGCGTGATCCGCCCGCTGTTCCACCAGATCGCCGCCAGCCGCCAGCCCGACACCTTCACCGCGCTGACCCTGCTGACCACCCTGGGCGTGGCCACGCTGACCTGGATGGCGGGGCTGTCGATGGCGCTCGGTGCCCTGCTCGCCGGCCTGATCATCGCCGAGACCGAGTTCCGCCATGAAGTCGAGATCACCATCGAGCCATTCAAGGGCCTGCTGATGGGCCTGTTCTTCATGTCGGTGGGGATGGGCATCGACCTGCGCGCGCTGCTCGCCGAACCGCTGTGGATTCCGCTCTCGGTGCTCGGCCTGCTGGCGCTCAAGGGCCTGATCCTGGTCGTCCTGCTGCGCCGCTTCGGGCTGTCCTGGGGGCGCGCGGCCGAAGGCGGCCTGCTCCTCGGCCAAGGCGGCGAGTTCGCCTTCATCGTCATCGGCCTGGCGCTGGGCTTCGGCCTGCTCGGGCGCGAAATCGGCCAGTTCATGCTGATCGTGGTCGGCGTGTCGATGCTCTGCGCACCGCTCGTCGCCCGCTTCGGCCAGAGCCTGGGGAACCTCATCGACCGCCGCCTGGTGCCGCCCGAAGCGGCGCCCGATGCCGAGCTGGGCGCGCTCCACGGTCACGTCATCATCGCCGGCTTCGGCCGCGTCGGGCAGATGGTGGGGCAGATGCTGGCCGAACAGGGCGTGCCCTTCGTCGCCATCGAGAACGACGCCAAGCTCGTCGCCCAGCAGCGCAAGGCCGGCGTGCCGCTGGTGTTCGGCGACGCCAGCCGCCCCGAGCTGGTGCGCAAGCTGCGCATCGACCGGGCGCAGGCGGTGGTGCTGACCATGGACCACACCGCCGCAGCCGAGCATGCGGTGCGCGGCATCCGCCGCCTGATGCCGATGCTGCGCATCATCGCCCGCGCCCGCGACGAGCGCCACGCGCTGCGCCTGCGCGAAGCCGGCGCTTCGGTGGTGGTGCCGGAAACGCTGGAGTCCGGCCTCCAGCTCACCGGCTGGGTGCTGGAGAGCCTGGGCGTGCCGCCGGAAGCCTCGCTGCGCCTGCTCGAGCAGGAGCGCGAACGGCGCATCGTCGCCCTGCGCGACGACGGCGCACCCACCCCCTGAGGACCTTCCCCGTGCCCTCCCCCCGTCCTCGCATCACCCTGATCACCACCGGCGGCACGATCGCCGGCGCCGCCGCCTCGGCCATCGACACCCGTGGCTATACCGCCGGGCAGCTCGGCGCCGCCGACCTGCTCGCTGCCGTGCCCCAGCTCGCCGCACTCGCCACCGTCAGCGCCGAGGCCCTGTTCGCCCTCGACAGCAAGGACATGACGCCCGCGCACTGGCTGGCGCTGTCGCGCCGGGTGCAGGCGCTCGTCGACGACCCCGCGGTGGACGGCATCGTCATCACCCACGGCACCGACACGCTGGAGGAGACCGCCTATTTCCTCGCCCTCACCGTCGCCCGCCGCAAGCCGGTGGTGCTCACTGCGGCGATGCGCCCGGCCACCGCGCTGTCGGCCGACGGCCCGCTCAACCTCTATCAGGCGGTGCAGCTCGCCGCCCGCCCGGCGGCCGCGCGCGCCGGCGTGCTCGCTGTGCTTGGCGACCGCATCCTGCCCGCGGCCATGCTCACCAAGCGCCACCCCAGCGCCGTCGACGCCTTTGCCCAGCCCGGTGCGCTCACCGTGACCGCCAGCGACATCGCCCTGCAGGCCCTGGCCCGCCCTCCGGCCGCCCCGCTGCGCCTGCCTGCCGGACTGGTGCAGCTGCCGGCGGTGGAAATCCTGACCGTGGCCGCCGGCAGCACACCGGCCCTGCTCGGCACAGCAGCGCGGAGCCTGCGCCACGCCCCCGACGGCGGGGAAGAAATCGGCACGAGCGACGCAGGCACGGCACGGCCGCGCCGAGGGCCTTCCCGCCCCGGCGGCGGCCTGGTGCTGGCCCTGCCCGGCAACGCCAGCCTGCCCGAACCCTGGCGGACTGCGCTCGAAGCGCTGCCGCCGACGATCCCGGTGGTGCTCGCCAGCCGCTGCGGCGGCGGCACCGTCACGCGCGGCCACGCACTTCCCGCGCACTGGCTGCACGCCGGCCCCCTCGATGCACTGAAGGCGCGCGTGCGCCTGATCGCCGCCCTCGCCGCCGGCCTGCGCGGCGCCCGCCTGCAGCGCTGGTTCGAGCAAGCCTGAGCGCCACCGTGCCGCGGGCCGCCAGCGCGGCACGCCCCGGCGTCACAGGCCGGGGTCGGTGCCGCCGCCGGCGAGCGCGGTCTCGACCATGCGCCGCGACAGGTGCGGGGCGAAGCCCTCGATGAAGGCGTACACGTAGGTGCGCAGCCAGGCGCGCCGGCGCAGGCCGATGCGGGTGGTGCTGGACTCGAACAGGTGGGAGGCATCGACCATCCCCAGGCGGCGGTCCTCGTCGGCGTCGTAGGCCATGCGCGCGAGGATGCCGATCCCGAGGTCGAGCTCGACGTACTTCTTGATCACGTCCGAGTCGATCGCCGACAGCACCACGTTGGGCTTCAGGCCGCGGCCGAGAAAGGCCTTGTTGATCAGGCCGCGGCCGGTGAATGCGTCGTCGTAGGTGATGATCGGGTAGCGCGCGATCGCCTCCAGGGTGAGCGGCGTCTCGCGCAGGATGGGGTGGCGCGGGGTGGCGACCACGCAGCGGTTCCACTGGTAGCAGGGCAGCATCACGAGCTCGTCGAACTCGGCGATCGCCTCGGTGGCGATGGCGAGGTCGGCGGTGCCGTCGAGCACCATCTCGCCCACCTGGCGCGGATTGCCCTGGTGCAGCGAGAGCTTGACCTGCGGGTAGCGCTGCATGAAATCGCGCACCACCCCGGGCAGCACGTAGCGTGCCTGGGTGTGGGTGGTGGCGATCGACAGGCTGCCCACCGCCTCGTTGGCGAATTCGTCGCCGACCTGCTGCAGGTTGTCGAGGTCGCGCAGCACGCGCTCGGCGATCACCAGCACCGTGCGCCCCGGCTCGGTGACCGCCACCAGGCGCTTGCCGTGGCGCTCGAAGATCTCGACCCCGAGCTCGGCCTCGAGCTGGCGGATCTGCTTCGACACGCCCGGCTGCGAGGTGAACAGGGCGTCGGCGGCCTCGGAGACGTTGAGCCCACGGCGGGCGACTTCGTGGATGTAGCGCAGCTGCTGCAGGTTCATGCCCAGGCCCATATAACAACAGGTTCTTAAAGTCTAACTTAAAACTTATTTTCCGGGCTAAGCAAAATCTTTACGATGCGCTGCACCATCGAGGAGCACAGCACACATGGACTTCGCTTACACCATCACCGGTTTCGCCGTCGGCGCCATCGTCGGCCTGACCGGGGTCGGCGGCGGCTCGCTGATGACGCCGCTGCTGGTGCTGCTGTTCGGCATCCACCCCTCGGTGGCGGTCGGCACCGACCTGCTCTACGCCGCGATCACCAAGACCGGCGGCACCCTCGCCCATGGCCTGAAAGGCACGGTGGACTGGAAGATCACCCGCCTGCTCGCCACCGGCAGCCTGCCCGCCGCGGTGCTGACCCTGGTGCTGGTCGGGCGCTTCGCCCCCGGCGGCATCGACGGCGCCGCCAGCCTGATCAAGGTCGCACTCGGCTTCGCCCTGCTCCTGACCGCGGTCGCGCTGATTTTCCGCAAGCACATCCAGGCCCTCGCCCTGGCACGCTTCAGCGGCACACCGAACCCGGCGCGCACCGCACGCCTGACCGTGTTCACCGGGGCGGTGCTGGGGGTGCTGGTGTCGATTTCCTCGGTCGGCGCCGGCGCCCTCGGCGTCACCGCGCTATTCTTCCTCTACCCGGCGATGCCCGCGCTGCGCATCGTCGGCTCGGACATCGCCCACGCCGTGCCGCTGACCGCGGTCGCCGGCCTCGGCCACTGGTTCCTCGGCAGCGTCGACTGGCTGCTGCTGGGCAGCCTGCTGATCGGCTCGCTGCCCGGCATCTGGCTCGGCACCCACATTTCGACCCGCATCCCGGACCGCGTGCTGCGCCCGATCCTGGCGACGATGCTGGTGCTGGTGGGCGCCAAGCTGATCAGCCACTGAACTGCAACGAATCCCGCCATTCCCTACGGACCCGACGAGAGAGACACCATGTACCAGTACGACGAATACGACCAGCGCCTCCTGGACGAGCGGGTCGCCCAGTTCCGCGATCAGACCCAGCGCTATTTCGCCGGCGAACTGAGCGACGACGAGTTCCGCCCGCTGCGCCTGCAGAACGGACTGTACATCCAGCGCCACGCGCCGATGTACCGCATCTCGGTGCCCTACGGCAACCTCGCCAGCCGCCAGTTGCGCATGCTCGCCCACCTCGCGCGCACCTACGACCGCGGCTACGCCCACTTCACCACGCGCACCAACGTCCAGTTCAACTGGTCGCCGCTCGAAGCCATTCCCGAAATGCACGCCCAGCTCGCCAGCGTGCAGATGCATTCCAACCAGACCTCGGGCAACGACATCCGCAACATCACCGCCGATCCGTTCGCCGGCGTCGCCGCCGACGAGATCGCCGACCCCCGCCCGTTCGCCGAGATCCTGCGCCAGTGGTCGACCTACAACCCGGAGTTCGCCTACCTCCCGCGCAAGTTCAAGATCGCCTTCAACAGCGCGCGCGAAGACCGCGTCGTCCTCCGCGTCTATGACATCGGCCTCGACCTGATCAAGAACGGCGCCGGCGAACTGGGCTTCCGGGTGCTGGTCGGCGGCGGCCTCGGGCGCACCCCGATCCTCGGCGAGGAAATCGCCGCATTCGTGCCGTGGCCGCAGCTGATCACCTACTGCGAGGCGATCCTGCGCGTCTATAACCGCTACGGCCGGCGCGACAACGCCTGGAAAGCGCGGATCAAGATCCTGGTGAAGGCGCTCGGCGTCGACGAATTCCGCCGCCTGGTCGAGGACGAATGGGCCCCGCTCAAGGACGGCCCCAACACCCTGACCGAAGCCGAGCTCGCGCGCGTCGCCGCGCACTTCGCTCCGCCGCCGTATGAGGCCCTGCCCGCCCAGGACGCCGCCTTCGATGAACTGCTCGCCGCCAACAAGGCCTTCGCCGCCTGGGTGAAGCGCAACGTGCGCACCCACCGCCAACCCGGCTACACCTCGGTGGTCCTGTCGCTGAAGAAGACCGGCATCGCTCCGGGCGACGTCAGCGCCGAGCAGATGGACCTCATCGCCGATCTCGCCGACCGCTTCAGCTTCGGCGAAGCGCGCATGACCCACGAGCAGAACGTGGCGCTCGCCGACGTCCGCCAGGCCGACCTGTTCGCGCTGTGGCAGCTCGCCCGCGAGGCCGGGCTGGCGACGCCCAACATCGGCCTGCTGACCGACATCATCTGCTGCCCCGGGGGCGACTTCTGTGCGCTCGCCAACGCCCGCTCGATTCCGATCGCGGCGGCGATCCAGCAGCGCTTCAACGACCTCGACTACCTCCATGACATCGGCGAGATCGACATCAACATCTCCGGCTGCATGAACTCCTGCGGCCACCACCACGTCGGCCACATCGGCATCCTCGGCGTCGACAAGAACAACCAGGAGTGGTACCAGATCACCATCGGCGGCACCCAGGGCAACGCCACCGCGCTCGGCAAGGTGATCGGCCCGTCGTTCGCCCACGACGAAGTGGTCGGCGTCATCGAGCAGCTGATCCAGACCTATCTCGAACTGCGTCATGCAGACGAGCGCTTCATCGACACCGTCCAACGCCTCGGCATCGACCCCTTCAAGGACCGCGTCTATGCCGAGCGCCAGCCGCAAAGGAACCCCGCCCATGTCTGACAAGCTCATCAAGAACGGCCGCATCGTCACCGACGAGCACCGGCTCGTCGTTCTCGCCGAAGGCGAAGCCGCAGCCGACATCGCCGTGCCCGCCGGTCCGGTGCTGGTGCCGCTGGCGGTGTGGCAGGCGCGCCGCGACGCGCTGCTGGCGCGCGCGCAAGGCGGCGAGCTGGGGGTCTGGCTGGCCGCCGGCGAGGACGTCGCCGCGCTCGCCGACGACCTCGACACCCTGACCGTGATCGCCCTCCAGTTCCCGAAATTCACCGACGGCCGCAGCTACTCGGCCGCCACCGCGCTGCGCACCCGCTACGGCTACCGCGGCGAACTGCGCGCGATCGGCGAAGTGCTGCGCGACCAGTTCAACTACCTCACCCGCTGCGGTTTCGACGCCCTGCAGCCGCGCCCCGGGCGCTACACCGACGAACAGCTCGCCGCCGCGCTCGCCAGCATCGGCGACTTCAGCCAGCCCTACCAGCGCTCGGTACAGGATCCGCTGCCGCTGTTCCGCCGCGTCGAACGCAGCACGCCGCCCCAGGTGCAACGGTGAGCGGCGCCGTCTCCGCGCTGCGCCCGCCCGCGGCCAACCCGGCCACCCGCCCGCAGCTGAGCGCCGAGCTGCGTGCCGCGGTCGACGCCAAGGCCGCCGTTGCGCTGCAGTTCCTGCGTGAGGCGGTGGCCGAATTCGGCACCGGCGGCGAACTCACTTTCGCCAACAGCTTCGGCGCCGAAGACATGGTGCTGAGCGACCTGATCCTCGCCAACGCGCTGCCGATCGAGATCTTCTCGCTCGACACCGGGCGCCTGCCGGCCGAGACCTACACCCTGATCGGCGAAGTCGAGCGGCGCTATGGCACGAAGCTGAAGATCTATTTCCCCGACGCCGGCGCGGTCGAGAACTACGTCCGCAGCCACGGCATCAACGCCTTCTACGACTCGGTCGAGCTGCGCAAGGCGTGCTGCGGGGTGCGCAAGATGGAACCGCTGCGCCGCGCCCTGGCGGGCAAGAAGGCCTGGATCACCGGCCTGCGCGCAGCGCAATCGGTGACCCGCAGCGGCCTGCCGGTGCGCGAATTCGACGCCGCCAACGGCCTCGACAAGCTCAACCCGCTGTCGGACTGGAGCGAGACCGAGGTCTGGGCCTATATCCGCATCCACGACCTTCCCTACAATGCACTCCACGACCAGTTCTACCCCAGCATCGGCTGCGCCCCGTGCACCCGCGCCATCGCCCTCGGCGAGGACGTGCGCGCCGGGCGCTGGTGGTGGGAAGATCCGGCCAGCAAGGAATGCGGCCTTCACGTGAAGAAGGGCTGACCATGCACGGCAAGCATCCCGCCCGCACGCCCCACGGCGCGGTCGTCGGCGCCGACCGGCGCAGCCTGCAGCAGCGCCTCGCCGCCTTCCACGCCGGGCTGCGGGCCGCCCTGCGCGCCTTGCGCTCACACCCGATCAAGCATCCGCAACGGTAACCACATCATGTCCACGCTGACCAAACAGACGCTCACCCATCTCGACTGGCTCGAAGCCGAAGCCATCCACATCCTGCGCGAAGTTGCCGGCCAGTGCGCCAACCCGGTGCTGCTGTTCTCCGGCGGCAAGGATTCGATCTGCCTGCTGCGCCTGGCCGAGAAGGCCTTCCGCCCGGGGCGCTTCCCTTTCCCGCTGATGCACATCGACACCGGCCACAACTATCGGGAAGTGACCGACTTCCGCGACAAGCGCGCGTCTGAACTGGGCGAGCGCCTGATCGTGCGCTCGGTGGAAGACTCGATGGCGCGCGGCACGGTGGTGCTCAAGCACGCACTGGAGAGCCGCAACAAGCACCAGTCGGTAACCCTGCTCGAAGCGATCGAGGAGTTCGGCTTCGATGCCTGCATCGGCGGCGCGCGGCGCGACGAGGAAAAGGCGCGGGCGAAGGAGCGGATCATGAGTTTCCGCGACGAGTTCGGCCAGTGGGACCCGAAGAACCAGCGCCCCGAGCTGTGGAACCTGTACAACGCGCGCAGCCACAAGGGCGAGAACATCCGCGCCTTCCCGATCAGCAACTGGACCGAACTCGACGTCTGGCAATACATCGAGCGCGAGCAGCTCGAGTTGCCGTCGATCTACTTCGCCCACGTGCGCCCGGTGGTGAGGAAGAACGGCCTGCTGCAGCCGGTGACCGAGGTCACCCCGGCGAAGGACGGCGACGTGGTGGAAAACATCCGGGTGCGCTTTCGCACCGTCGGCGACATCACCTGCACCGCGCCGGTCGAATCCGACGCCGACACGGTGGACAAGATCCTCGCCGAAACCGCGACCACCACGATCACCGAGCGCGGCGCGACGCGGATGGACGACCAGACCTCCGAAGCGTCGATGGAGCAGCGCAAGAAAGAAGGCTACTTCTGACCCGCGACCGAACACAGAGAATTGAAGGAATCATGACCATGTCCGCCCCTGAACACCTGCCCGAGATCGACAACGGCCTGCTGCGCTTCCTCACCTGCGGCAGCGTCGACGACGGCAAGAGCACCCTGATCGGGCGCCTGCTGTTCGACACCAAGACCATCCTCGCCGACACCCTCAACGCGATCGAGAAGACCTCAGCCAAGCGCGGCATGAGCGCGGTCGACCTGTCGCTGCTCACCGACGGCCTGCAGGCCGAGCGCGAGCAGGGCATCACCATCGACGTCGCCTACCGCTACTTCTCCACCGGCCGACGCAAGTACATCATCGCCGACGCCCCGGGGCACGAGCAGTACACGCGCAACATGGTGACCGCGGCGTCCACCGCCAACCTCGCGATCATCCTGATCGACGCCCGCCGCGGCGTGCTCACCCAGACCCGCCGCCACTCGTATCTGGCGAGCCTGGTCGGCATCCCGCACCTGGTGGTGGCGGTGAACAAGATGGACCTCGTCGACTACGACCAGGCGGTGTTCGAGCGCATCAAGGCCGACTACCTCGCCTTCGCCGGAAAACTCGGCATCAAGGACGTGCGCTTCATCCCGATCTCGGCGCTGGCCGGCGACATGATCGTCGACCGCGGCGAGCGCCTGTCCTGGTACGACGGCCCGACGCTGCTCGACATCCTCGAGAACGCCCCCGCCGCCCACACCGAGCAGGCCGAGGATTTCCGCTTCCCGGTGCAGTTCGTGTGCCGTCCGCAGGACTCGGCCAACCCTGCGCTGCACGACTACCGCGGCTTCATGGGTCGGGTCGAATCGGGCGAGATCGCCGTCGGCGACGCCGTCACCGTGCTGCCTTCGGGCGCCAGCAGCCGGGTGAAGGCGATCGAACTCGGCGCCGCCGCACTGCCGCGCGCGATCCACGAGCAGTCGGTGACCCTGCTGCTGGAAGACGAGATCGACATCTCGCGCGGCGACCTCATCGTCAAGTCGGCCGAAGCGCCGGAGCCGGTCAAGCAGATCGACGCCACCGTGTGCTGGCTCGCCGAGGCGCCGCTGTCGCCGGCGCGCACCTACCTCGTGCGCCACACCACCCGCGAAGTGAAGGCCAAGCTGGCGAAGATCGACTACCGGCTCGACGTCAACACCCTCGAGCACGAAGCCGCCAGCGGCCTGGCAATGAACGACATCGCCCGCGTCACCCTCAAGCTTGCGCAGCCGATCGTCGCCGACCGCTACGCCGACAACCGTGCCACCGGCGCCTTCATCATCATCGACGAGAGCACCAACAACACCGTCGGCGCCGGCATGATCGGCTAGAGGCTTCACACCGCGCCCGGGCCGGGCGTCACGGGGTCGCCGGCCGTCCGGGCGGCCCCGTTTTTCATGTGCCCCCGCGGCACGCTCAGAACCCCAGCGCGGCCCCGGCGCCGAACAGGGTCGCGACCCCGAGCACAGCGAAGAGCGCGGCGGCGATCCCATGCACCAGCTTCACCGGCATGCGCTGGGCGATGCGCTCGCCGAGCAGCACCGCCGGCACGTTGGCGATCATCATCCCCAGCGTGGTCCCGGCCACCACCGCGACCAGGGCCTGGTACTGCGCCGCCAGCGCCACCGTCGCCACCTGGGTCTTGTCGCCCATCTCGGCAAGGAAGAACGCCACCAGCGTGGCGCCGAACACGCCCAGCCGCGGCAGCCGGGCATCGTCCTCGTCGAGCTTGTCCGGGATCAGCGTCCACAGCGCCATCGCGATGAAGGACAGCCCGAGCACCCAGCGCAGGGCCTGCGGCCCGAGCAGCGTGGTCAGCCAGCTTCCGAGCGCGGCGGCGAAGGCATGGTTGGCCACGGTCGCGGCGAAGATGCCGAGCACGATCGGCCACGGGCGGCGGAACTTGGCGGCGAGCAGAAAGGCGAGGAGCTGGGTCTTGTCACCGATTTCGGCGAGCGCGACGATGGCGGTGGAAACGAGAAAGGCATTCATTCGAGCGGAGCGAGTTCATCATGGGGCGCGGTATTGTGCCTCGAACTGCGCGGCCGTCATCGGTCGGGCGAAATGATACCCCTGGACCATGTCGCAGCCGCGCTCGGCCAGAAAGCGCAGCTGCGCCTCGCTCTCCACCCCTTCGGCCACCGTCCTGATCCTCAGGATGCGGCCAAGCTCGATGACCAGGTTCACGATCGCCGCGTCCTCCGGGTCGGTGGCGATATCGCGCACGAACGCCTGGTCGATCTTCAGCTTGTCGATCGGGAAGCGGCGCAGGTAGGCGAGGCTGGAAAAACCGGTGCCGAAGTCGTCGATCGCCAGGCTCACCCCCAGCGCCTTCAGCCGGCGCAGGCGCTCGAGGGTACCCCCCCCGCTGTCCTGCACCAGGACCGACTCGGTCAGCTCCAGTTCGAGCTGTGCCGCCGGCAGGCCGCTCTCGGCCAGCACCCGCTCGAGCAGCTCCACCGGGTCGCTGCGGCGGAACTGCAGGGCCGAAAGGTTGACCGCCACCGGCACCGCAAAGCCTGTCCGGCGCCAGCTCTCGGCCTGGCGACAGGCCTCGCGCAGCGCCCATTCGCCGACCGGCACGATCAGCCCGCTTTCCTCGGCGACGGGAATGAAACGCGCCGGCGACACCTGCCCGAGCTCGGCGCTGTTCCAGCGCAGCAAGGCCTCGGCACAGGCCAGCTCGCCCGAGACCAGGTCGAACTGGGGCTGGTAGTGCAGGCACAGCTCGCCGCGCTCGGCGGCGCCGTGCAGCAGGCTCTGGATCTGCAGCCGCTCGCGGGCCTCGGCGTTCATGTGCTCGGTGAAGAAGCGGTAGGCGTTCCGCCCCGCTTCCTTGGCGTGGTACATCGCGGTGTCGGCTTTCAGCAGCAGGGTGTCGAAGTCGGCGCCATCGTCGGGATAGAGCGCGATCCCGATCGAAAAGCTGCACGCCAGCGCATGGCCATCGACCTCGAAGCCGGGCGCCATCGCCTCCAGGATGTCGGTGGCGATGCGTGACACGCTGTCGAGCTCGCTCAGTGCGGTGAGCACGATCAGGAACTCGTCCCCGCCCTGGCGGCTGACCGTGTCGCTGCGCCGCACGCAGCTCTCGAGCCGGGCCGCCACCGACTGCAGCAGCCTGTCGCCGACGCCGTGGCCGAGGGTGTCGTTGATGTTCTTGAAGTGATCGAGGTCGAGGAACATCAGCGCCACCCGCTGCTGCGCACGCGCCGCCAGCGCCAGCGCCTGTTCCAGGCGGTCGCGCGCCAGCATCCGGTTGGGCAGCCCGGTGAGCACGTCGTGGTGGGCGAGGTAGGCGAGCCGGGCCTCGATCGCCTTGCGCTCGCCGATGTCGGCAAAAATCACGATGTAGTGAGTCAGGGCGCCCCCCTCGTCGCGCACCGCGCTCGCCACCAGCCAGGCCGGATACGGCGTATCGTCGTGCCGCCGGCTGCGCACCTCGCCCTGCCAGTGGCCGTGCGCCTCGACCGCGGCCCAGATCCCGGCGAGCGTGCCGGCGTCGTCGCCGGCCTCGCCGCACAGGAAGGTGGGCTCGCGCCCGAGCACCTCCGCCTCGGCATGGCCGCTGATGCGGCTGAACGCGCGGTTGGCGGCGATCACCCGGTGCCCGGCATCGACGATCAGGATCGCCTCGCCGCTGTTTTCGAACACCTGGGCGGCCAGGCGCAGCTGCTCGCGCGCTTCGGCCTGTGCCCGCAGGTCGATGTCGATGCAGTACATCTCCCGGCCGCCGCGCGCATTGCGCAGCATCGTGTGGCTCGAGAACACCGGGACGCGGCTGCCGTCCTTGGCGAGCATTTCGATCTCGCCGGCCGGAATCGGCCGCCCGCCCTCGACCCAGGCGCGATGCAGGCGCCGCACCTCGGCACGCATCTCCGGGGGCACGATCAGTTCGTCGAAACAGCGCCCGAGCGCCTCGTCCCGGGAATAGCCGTACAGCCCCTCGCTCGCCGCGTTCCAGAACAGCACCCGGCGGTTTTCATCGTAGCCCTGCACGGCGATGTGCTCGACGTCCTCGAACAGCGCACGGAAGCGCTGCTCGCTGCTCTTCAGGTCGGTGATCTCGCGCACCACCGCGAGCACATCGTCCCCGCTTTCCGCCCCCGCTTCGCTCGTCATCGGCGACAGCCGGGCGCTGAACCAGCGCCGCTGGCCGTCGTAGGACAGCGCGTAGTCGATGGTCTGCGCCTGCCCCCCGGCGCGCACCGCCGCCAGCGCGGCGAGGTAGGCTGCGCCCACTTGCGCGGGCAGGCCGATCTTGTCCACCGGATGGCCGCGGAACGCCGACGGCGGAACGAACAGCAGCGGATGGTCCGCCGGATAGTGGTCGACGATGCGGTTGTCGGCGTCGAACACGAACACCAGGTCGTCCATCGACGCCAGAATCAGCTTCAGGCGCCCGGCCAGGCGGCGCGCGCGCGCGTTCGAGGCTTCGAGCGCGCGGAACTGCGCCAGCAGCAGCGCGAACAGCAGGCCGGCGGTGACGGCGACGAAAAACCACCCTTTCCAGGTCTGGAGCGGGGCCTGGCGCTCCGGCTCGCTCACCAGCCGTACCAGCCAGGCGTCGGAAAACACAATCCACAGACCCGCGCCGAGCGCATAGGCGAGCACCACCAGCAGCGCTCTGCGGGCGGGAGGATGGCGGCGGGCGGGCTTGCTCATATCGACAGATCCTGATTGCTCTGGAGCCAGCATGCACGCTTGCGCACGTCGGCCGCGAGGAAATGGTTCACGTCGGATGCCCGGAATGTAACAGCCTGCCCGCCCGCGCCGACCCCCCCGCGCCCCGCATCGCCATCCGATACACCAGCGGCACCGCGAACAGCGTCAGCACCGTGGAGAACCCCAGCCCCCAGACGATGCTCGCCGCCACCGGCCCCCACATCAACGATTTTCCTCCCAGCCCCGCCGCGAGCGAGAACAGGCCGCCGATGGTGGTGGTGGAGGTGATCAGGATCGGCACCACCCGCCGCCGTCCGGCGTAGATCGCGGCGTGCTGCACGCTCATCCCGGCGGCGCGGCGCTCGTTGGCGGCATCGATCAGCACGATCGCCGAGTTGACCGCGATCCCGGTCAGGGCGATGACCCCGTACAGCGTATACAGCGACAACGGGTTGCCCGACAGCAGCAGCCCGAACACCACCCCGGTAAACGCCAGCGGCACCGTCAGCAGGATGATGAAGGGCTGCCAGTAGCTGCGGAACTGGGTGGCGAGGATCAGGTAGATCAGGCCCAGGCCGAGGACGAAGAGCTTGCCCATCGCATCGAGGCTTTCCTCGATGTCCTCGAGCTCGCCGGAGAAGTCGAGCTCGACCCCGGGATGCTGTGGCCCGAGTCGCGCCCAGGCCGCCTTCAGGCGGTCGTTGGCCGCCACGGTGTCGAGCTGGCTGCGGTCGAGCTCGGCCTCGACGGTGATCGCGCGGGTGAGCTGGTAGTGGCGGATGTAGCCCTTCGACAGGCGCAGCTCACGGTCGAGCAGCTCGCCGAGCTGGACGCTGCCGCCGCCGGCCAGCGGCACCGTACGCTGCAGCAGCGCGGTGACGTCGGCGAAGGTCTCGGGGCGGGCGCGCACCACCACTTCCACCTTCTCCCCGGCGTCGCGGGTGGTGGCGACGACTTCGCCTTCGCCGTACAGGCGCAGCAGGCGCGTCACTTCGGCCGGAGCGACACCGGCGCGGGCAAGCTTCTCGCGGTTGAGCAGCAGGCGCATCTCGTCGCGCCCGGGAACGTCGTCGTCGGTCAGGTCGCGGACCCCGGGCAGGCGCGCCACTTCGGCGCGCAGCGCATCGGCCGCGGCGCGCAGCCGGGCGTAATCGTCGGACTTCAGCTTCACCGACACCGGCTTCGCCGTCGGCGGCCCGCCCTTCACTTCGAGGAAGGCGTAGCGCGCCTCGCCCTGCAGCGCAGCGACCAGCGGACGCACGGCGGCGACGATCTCGCCGGTGTCGCGCATTCCGTCCGCGCGCGGCAGCAGGGAGACCAGCACCTGGCCGTACTGGTCGCCATACACCGGCTCGGTATCGGTGAACTTGAGCCCGGCGTAGCTGGTGATCGCGCGCAGCCCGGCGCCGTCGAGCGCCTTCTCCAGCACCGCGGCGGCACGCTCGGCAGCGGCCAGGGTGCGCTCGGGAGGGGTGCCGGCGGGCATGTCGACGCTGACGTAGAACAGGCGCTTCGAATCGAAGGCGAAGAACTGGATCTTCACCAGCCCACCCGCCACCGCGCCCCCCGCCACCGCCATCACCAGCACCAGCACGCCCAGCCCGAGGCGTGGCCGGCGCAGCACGCCGACCAGGGCGCGGGCGTACTTCACCCGCAGCGCGTGGGTGAAGCGCTCGCGCAGCGCCTGCGCCCGGGTGCGCCGGCGGGCGAGCTGCAGGCGCAGGCCGAGGA
Organism: Thauera chlorobenzoica; assembly: GCF_001922305.1. Taxonomy (NCBI): domain Bacteria; kingdom Pseudomonadati; phylum Pseudomonadota; class Betaproteobacteria; order Rhodocyclales; family Zoogloeaceae; genus Thauera; species Thauera chlorobenzoica. The sequence goes on along the minus strand of NZ_CP018839.1, from coordinate 700,914 downwards.
CGTGCGCGGGCAGGATCCAGAACGCCTCGAACAGGCTCACCAGCAGGCCGACGGTGACCACGAACGGCACCACGAACATGAACTTGCCGAGGATGCCGGGGAGCAGCATCAGCGGCAGGAAGGCGGCGATCGTGGTCAGCACCGCGCTCAGCACCGGCAGGCCCACTTCGCCCACGCCCCCGATCACCGCCGCGGCCGGCGCCTCGCCGCGCTGCAAGCGGTAGTAAATCGCCTCCACCACCACCACCGCGTCATCGACCAGCATGCCGAGCGCAATGACCACGCCGAGCAGCACGGTCAGGTTCAGGGTCGAGCCGATCAGGTCGGCGGCGATGAAGGTGCCGGCGAGCGCGAACGGCACCCCCAGCCCGACCAGCAGCGCCAGGCGCGAGCCGAGGAAGACCCAGCACATCCCCAGCACCGCGGCGAGGCCGAACAGCGCGTTCGTCTCCATCACCCCGATCGCCTGGCGGGTGGCATGGGTCTGGTCGTCGACCAGCGTCAGCTGCAGCCCCTCGCCGGCAAGCAGCGGATTGCGCTCGGCGGCGAAGCCGTGCAGGCGCTCGACCAGCGCCAAGGTGTTGGTCCCGACCTGCTTGGTGATCGACAGCATCACCGCCGGCCGCCCGTGGTAGCTGACCAGCTGGTCGGCGCGCTCGTGGCCGCGCACCACCGCCGCCACCTCATCCACCGCCACCCGCCCGGCGGGGGTCACCACCGCCACCTGCGCCAGCGTCTCGGGGTCGGGGGTCTTGCCCTCGAGACGCACCAGCCACTCGCGGTCCGCCACCCGCACCCGGCCGGCGAGGGTGTTGCGGAACCAGGCCGCCACTCCGTCGGCGAGCGCGACCGGCGACAGCCCCGCTGCGGCCACCTGTACCGGATCGAAATCGACCTGCAGCTGCGGCTCGTCGAAGCCGGCGGCGATCACCTGGTCGACCCCGGCGAGGCCTTCGAGCGCCTTCTTCATCGTGAACGCGGCGCGCCGCAACGGCTCCCCGCCCGCCCCGTGGAGCACCAGGATCGCGGTCGGAAAGCCGTTCGAGCTGGTGATCTCGACCACCACCGGGTCCTTCGCCTCGGCCGGCAGCTCGGCCGCCGCCTTGTTCTGGATTTCGCGGCGCAAGTCGTTGACGCGCTTGTCGAACTGGCGCTCGGACAATTCCTCGAAGCGCACCAGGATCGAGGACACGCTCTCGCGGCTGGACGAGGACACGAAGCGGATGTCCTTGACCTGGCGGATCGCGTCTTCAAGCGGCCCGGTGAGCTCGCGCTCGACGTCCTCGGCCGACGCCCCGGGCAGGCTGGTGACGATACTGACCCAGTTGAAGTTGATCTCCGGGTCCTGCGCCCGCGGCATCGTCAGATAGCTCAGCAGCCCGCCGAGCAGCACCATGATGAAGGTGATGTTGGCGAGCGGCGCGTTGCCGATCAGGCGCGCGTAGAGGGACTTCATCACGCGCTGTTCACGGCGCCGCCTTCACTGCGGGCGCGGCGCGCTCGAGGGCGAAGCGGCCCTCGTCGATGAGCGCGGTAGCGGGCGGCCAGTCCACCGCCACCGGGCGGCCGGCCTGCGCTTCGGGGAGGGCAACGAAGAGCGGCCGGCCGTCGCGCTCGACCCAGGCCCCGAGCACGCCGTCGCGCTGCTGCACGTAGGCCGGCGGCAGGTGGGGCTGCGCGCTGCGCCAGCGCAGCTCGCCGGCAAGACCGGGCGGCAACGCGGCATCGGCGGCGAACACGGCTTCGCGCACCTGGCCCGCGGCCTCGAGCAGCGGCGACACCCGCAACAGGCGCAGCGCATGGCTGCCGCCGCCGGCTTCCAGGGTCCATTCGGCGGCGGCGAGCAGGCTGTCGATCCGCCCCGCCGGCACCTGCGCGCGCACTTCGGCATCGGCGCTGGCGGTGAAGCGCAGCAGCGGCGTGCCGGGCGCGGCCAGATCGCCGACGCCGGCCAGGCGCGCGCGCACCACCCCAGCGAAGGGGGCGCGGACCACGCAGCGCGCGAGCGCCAGCTCGGCCCCCGCCAGGGCGGCCGCGGCGGCGGCACGCTCGCTTTGCAGCACGCCGAGCTCGGTCTCGCGGATGCGCAGGCCATCGGCGCTGATGAAACCGCGCGCGGCCAGCGCGCGCGCCTGCTCGAGCTGGGCGCGGGCGAGGCCGATGCGGCGCTCGACGAGGACGAGCTGGGCCCGGCTGCGCTCGCGCTCGATGCGATAGGCGGCGTCATCCAGGCGCGCCAGTTCGGCGCCGCGCGCGGCGGCCTCGCCTTCGCGCAGCGGCAGGGCGACGACCCGCGCCGCCACTTCGGCCGCGAGGCTCGCCTCTTCGCGCGGGTGCACCGCGGCCGGAGCGCGGAACTCGGGGTAGAGGGCGATTGCCGACAGCGGGCGGCTGCTCCAGTCCTGGGCGAAGACGAACAGCGGCCACAAGGCCAGCAGGGCGGTGAGAAGCTTCATCGGGGCAGCAGGCGCAGGATCGGGAAGTGGGCGGAGGGGCAGCGAGCGCTCGGGAAGCGGAGGAACGGCGGCCCGTTCAGCGCTCATCGATGACGCGGAAGCCGAGCGTCGGCGCGGTAAAGTCGTCCGGCGCCGTGCCGAGGAAGATTTCGCCCTCGCCGTGCAGCGTGCATCGTTCGCGGCGCAACTGCACCGGCGCCGCGGCACCGGAAAAATGCACCCAGCTGCCGTTGCTGCTGAAGTCGGTGAGGACGCACTGCTCGCCGGCCCATTCGATGCGCGCATGGCGTCGCGACACGCGCGGATCGTCCACCGCGAAGCCCGCGCCTTCGCCGCGACCGATGATCAGCGGGCCGTCGCCGGGGTGCAGCTCGATATGCTGGTCGAGGCGGCCGAGGTCGATGCGCTGCAGCGGGCGCACGCCGTCGAGCAGCTCGCGGTAGTCGAGCAGGCTCGCCAGGGTGGTTTCGGCGGTACGCGCGAAGTCCACCCGCCATACCCGCAGCGGCTCGGCCTTGCCCTTCAGGGTGATGCGATCGAGGCTGTGGCAGGCCAGGCGCAGGCCCTCGGGCAGGCTGCCGAACACCGGCTCGCCGATCAGGACTTCACCGGCCTGGGCGCGGTCGCACAGGCGCGCGGCGACGTTGACCGGATCGCCGTAGCAGTCGCCGTCGTATTCGACCACGGCACCGCGGTCGATGCCGGTCTTGACCCCCAGCGGGGCGCAGCGCAGCTCGACGGTGGCCAGCTCCTGCAGCACGTCCTGCATACGCGCGGTGGCCTGCACCGCGGCGATCGGGTCGTCGAACAGCACCAGCACGCCGTCGCCGAGAAACTTCACCACGTCGCCCCCGGCGGCGGCGAGGTGGCGGCCGAGGACGTGCGTGCACCGGGTGACGATCTGGGTCGCCACCACGTTGCCCGCCGACTCGAACAGACCGGTGCTTCCTGTCAGGTCGGCGAATACCACGGTCCTCGTCGATTGCTCCACACCGCCCCTCTTCTCTGGCTATCTGCCCGCCGCCCCGGCACGGCGGAGCACGCGGCTATCGCTGCATTGCGGGAATGCCCGATGCTAGCATTCCGGCCGCGGGCCGTCACCGCTCCATCCGAATGCGCTCGGCCCGAATGCCGCCACCCGAATGCCGCCGCCGGCCGCGGTGTTCAGCCCAGGTCGATCTCCCGCAGCGCGGCGGCGAGCATCGGCGCGACGCTCACCGCGTTGCTCGGATGGGCGATGCAGTCCGTGCTCCACACTTCGCCGACGCCGGCGGCATGGATCAGATCGAGCGCGCCGTCGGCGAACAGCGCATGGGTGACCGCGACATCGACCGAAGCCGCACCCGCGGCGCGCAGCCGCTCGGCGGCGCGCGCCAGGGTATGCCCGGAGCTGGCGACGTCGTCCACCAGCACCACCGCGCGTCCGGCCACCGGCGCCTGCGGCGGCAGTGCGATGTCGACCTCGCGGTCGCCACGCCGCGTCTTCGCGCACACCACCGCCTCCAGGCCGTGACGCCGCGCCGCCGCCTCCACCCACTGGCGGGACTCGGCATCCGGCCCCACCAGCAGCGGCCGGGCGCGCCGGGCGACGGCGAGCCCGGCGAGCAACGGCGCCCCGCACAGGGCAACGGCGTGGCGCACCGGCACCGCCTCGGCGAGGGTGGCGACGCGGTGCAGGTGGGGGTCGATGGTGATCACCGCCGCGAACAGCCCGGCGAGAAAATCGCCGACGATGCGCTGGCTCACCGCCTCGCCGTCGTGGAAGGCCGTGTCCTGGCGCATGTAGGCGAGATAGGGTGCGACCAGGCCCAGGCGGCGGGCACCCAGGGTCGTCGCCGTGCGCGCCGCCAGCAGCAGCTCGACCAGCTTGTCGTTGGGGCGGTGCAGGCCGCGGTACACCACCACCTGCGGCGGCAGCAGCGGCGGCAGGCGCAGGCGCAGTTCGTCGTCGGGAAAGCGGTGGCGCTCGATTGCCGCCGCCGCCAGCCCGGCATGCGCGGCCAGGCGCAGCGCGGGGCCGGCCTCGTCGTCGAAATACAGCAGCAAGGTCTCGGCAGTCGTCATCGCGGTCCCCGGAAAAACGTTGTTCGGTTCACGGCGGGTGGAGCACACCGTCCACCGCCCAAGGCACCCGGCAGGCTCAGAATTCCACGAACAGCAGCGGCATTTCGCCCGCTTCGCCCAGGCTGTAGCCCGAAGCGCGCTGCGCCGCCTGGCGGGCGAACTCGAGGTCGGCCGGGTAGTCGGCATGGACACGGTACAGGGCCTCGCCGCGGCGCACCGACTCGCCGAGTTTCTTCAGCAGGTCCACTCCCGCGCCCTGGACCTTGGGCGCACCGGCGAGGCGGGCGACGCGCGCGAGCTGGTGGTTGTCGATGCCGATGACCACACCATCGGCCTCGGCCTGGAGCTCGAAGCTCAGGCGCGCCAGCCGGGGCGCATTGTGGTCGAAGGGCTTCGCCCCCTGGGCGCGGATGATGGCGTCCATCTTCGCCAGCGCGCGCCCCGAGTCGAGGATGTCGCGGGCGATCGCAAAGCCGTCGCCGCCGCGCACGTCGGGGTCGAATTCGAGCATGCGCCCGGCCAGGCGCAGCGCCTTCTGGCGCAGGTCGTTGGGCGCGCGCGGGTCGTTCTCGAGTACGCGCATCACGTCGCGCGCTTCCAGCACCGGGCCGATGCCGTTGCCCACCGGCTGGCGGCCGTCGGTGATGACGACGTCGATCGCCAGGTTCATGCGCCCGGCGACGAACTCGAACAGCTTGCGCAGGCGCTGCGCCTCGGGCATCGAGCGCACCTTGGCGGTCGGCCCGACCGGGATGTCGAGGAGCAGGTGGGTGGAGCCGGCGGCGACTTTCTTCGACAGGATGGAGGCGACCATCTGTCCCGGCGAATCGATCGACAGCGGGCGCTCGACCGAAATCAGCACGTCGTCGGCCGGCGACAGGTGGGCGGTGCCGCCCCAGGCGAGGCAGCCGCGGTGGGCGCGGACGATGTCGGACAAGACCTCCATCGGCAGCTCGACGTTGGCCAGCACTTCCATGGTGTCGGCGGTGCCCGCCGGTGAGGTGATCGCGCGCGACGAGGTCTTCGGGCACAGCATGCCGTGGGCGGCGACGATCGGCACCACCAGCATCGAGGTGCGATTGCCGGGAATGCCGCCGATGCAGTGCTTGTCCACCACCGGGCGCTCGCGCCAGTCGAGACGGTGGCCGACCGCGGCCATCGCCTCGGTGAGGAACAGCACTTCCTCGCGGTCGAGCTCGCCCTGGTTGCTGGCAACGACGAAGGCGGTCAGCTCGATCTTGGAATAGCGGTGCTCGGCGATGTCGCGCACGATCGCGCGGAAGTCCTCGCGGCCGAGGCGCTCGCCAGCGATCTTGCGGTGCAGCGCGGGGATCGACGACGGCGGCTCGGCCTGCGCGACCATCGCCGGGTGGCCGTCGGCCACGCCCATCTGGGCGAAGGCGTCGATCGACAGGCCGATCTCGCCGCAGCCGACGATCGCCGGATCATCGACGACGTTGAGGGTGGCGAGGATGCGCCGGCCGTTGGCGCGCACTTCGACCTTGGCCAGGGCCTGGAAGCCCTCGGCGCGGTAGATCGCGCAGTCGCGGTGCAGGTAGGCGACATTCTCGCGGTAGGTGTCGACCGCGACCCGGCGCAGGGTGAGCGGAAAGGCGGTTTCGCCCTCGGCGGGCGGGGAAGGAAGGTCGGCATTCATGGCAGCAAGATTACACCCGCGGCGCCCCCGGGCCGCAACCCGCCCCGCCCCACGCCACCGGCCACCACGCTGCGGCGGGCCGTGCGGGCGCGGGCGTGCCCGCGGGAAAGCCTCCCCGCCCCCGGCTCAGCCGGTGAGTTCGCGCAGATCGGCCACCGGCTCGGCGCCGAAGCCGTCGTCGAGGAGGTAATCGACGAGGTGCATCGCGGCTTCTTCCGGCGCCACCAGGCCGCCGCTGCGCTGCATTTCGGCGAAGCGGTCGCGCAGTGGAAAGCGCGCCAGCGACGTGGCACGGATTTCGGCCTGCATGCCGGTGTCGAGCACGCCCGGCGCCAGGCTGCAGATGCGCAGCCCCGCCACGTCGTCGGCCGCCACCGCGCGCGCGTGGTGGTCGAGCGCGGCCTTGGTCGCGCAATACACGCTCCAGCCCGGATAGGGCTTGCGCGCGGCGCCGCTGGAGACGTGCAGCACGCGGCGGATGCAGGACGCCGGGGCGGCGGCGCACAGGGCGGCGCTCAGCATCAGCGGCGCGGCGACGTTGAGCGCCACCGCGCGCGCCACCGCGGCGGGGTCCTGCAGCGCGGGCGGGCCCATCGGCTGCAGGGTGCCGGCGTTGTTCACCAGCAGCGCGGTGCCGGCGTCGGCGAGCCAGTCGCGCAGCGCAGGGCCGTCCAGCCACGCGGCAAGCGCAGCAGGATCGGCGAGATCGAGCGCCGCCTCCTGCAGCCGGCCGGGGTGGCGCGCTGCCAGTGCCGGATTGGCATGGCGCGCGAGCCCCAGCACCGCGATCCCGCGTGCGAGCAGCTCGTCGGCAAGGGCGGCACCGAGGCCGCGGCTATGGCCGCTGACGATGGCCTTGATCATGTGCATTTCCTCCTCGTCGCGGCCAGCGCCGCACGCCACGCGCCCGCCGCCACGGGGCGGGGCGGGGCGTCACGGCGGCCCCCCCCACCGGGCTGCCGGCCGGCGTCAGCCGAACAGCTGCCCGGCGGTCGCGAGCGCGATCGTCAGCAGGCCGAGGACGAGGTTCGTCCCCACCAGCTGGCGGATGCGCCCGAGCGCAGCGCCGGCGCCTTTCCAGTCCGCAGCCTCCACCCCTCTGGCGAGGGCGGCATAGGGCACGAACACCACGTATACGAAGATCGCCATCATCGCCAGCCCGAGCAGCAGCATCAGGTGCTGGTTGAGCGGCGCCGCGGCAAAGCCCGCGCGCCCGACCAGCAGCAGGCCGCTGCCGAGCACCGCCGCCACCGCCGCCCACACCCAGGCGAAGAAGCGCGCCAGCACGCCGCGCCACAAGCGCAGCCGCGGCGGTGGCTCGAGCTGGCTGGCCGCTTCCGGGCGCAGGCACATGTAGGCGAAGAACATGCCGCCGACCCAGACCACGACACCGGCGATGTGCAGCAACAGCAAGAAGGGATCGAGCATCATGACTGCGGACTCCCGGGCTGACAGGTAAAGGGGATTGTGCCGCAAATGCGCCCCACGCGCGCACGTCGAAACGGCACATACGGGTTCGCCCGGGGTGCCGGGTACATACGCCCCGCGCGCGCATCGAAACCGCGGCGGCCCGCGCCCCTGCGCAAGGAGACGGCAAAACGGCGGCGGCGCCCCGGCTCCGATGGCGCAGCCGCGGTTCGAACTGGGCGATAATCGCCCCGCCCTTGCGCACATCCGCCCTGCCGCAAGCCACCCTCTGCGGGGCCGGCGCGAGGCGGCATTCTTCACCCTTCCGGCCCCTTTCGAGCCCCCCATCCCGCAGCCCGCAGCCCGCTCCCTGCCGCCCCGCCCCATGCCGACCTCCCCCAGCGCCCCGTCGACCGCCCCCGCCGCGCCCCTCGTCCTCGCCGGCCCGATCCTGCGCCGGCTCACCCCCGCGCGGCTGACGATCTGGCTCGCCCTGCGCACCCCGGCGCGCGTCCGCCTGAGCCTGGACGCCGGCGACGGCACCCCACGCCGCCACACCCTCGCGCCGGGCGAGGCCGGCTGCCGCCATCTCGCCGCCGGTGCCCGGCTGCATTACCTGCTGCTCGAGCTGGCGCTCGATCCCGCGCTGCCCACCGGCTGCTGGATCGGCTACGACCTGGCGCTGCAGCCCCTCGACGGCGACGAGCCGGTCTGGCAGGGCTGGCAGGACTGGGCGCCGGACCTGTGCTATCCGGGCAAAAGCTCGCCCGGCTTCGTCCTGATGCCCACGGTGCACGCCCTGCTTCACGGCTCCTGCCGCAGGCCGCACCACCTCGGCGGCGATGGCCTGGCCGCCGCCGACCGCCTGCTCGCACGCTGCATCGCCGCCGGCACCGACCGCCCCGCCTGCGCAGCGGCGCACGCGGCGGGCGGCACGGCCGGAGGCGGGGCACACGCCGGCGTCGCCCCAGACGGCCCCGACGAGGACGCTGCCGACACCGGCCACGCCGCACCCGCCGCGCCCCCGGGCCGGGACGCCGGCGCGGACGCGGGCGGCGACGCGCTCCCCGCCTGGCCCTCGGCGCTGGTGATGTCGGGCGACCAGATCTACGCTGACGACGTCGCCGGCCCCATGCTGCGCGCCATCCACCGCCTGATTGCCGCCCTCGGCCTGCCCGCCGAAGCCCTCCCCGGCACCGGCGACCCCGCCCTCGCCGAACCCGGCGCGCTGTATGCGCACCCGGCCGGCTACTACCGGCGCGAAGCCCTGCTACCGCGCCTGCCCCACCACCGCGCGCTGGTCGACATCCTGTTCGGCGGCGCGGAAAAGCCGGTGTTCACCACCGCGAACGCGCACAACCACCTGATCACCCTCGCCGAAGTGCTGGCGATGTACCTGCTGGTGTGGTCGCCCGTTCCCTGGCAGGGCCTGGAGATCGACCCGCCGCCCACGCTCGATGCCCGCGAGCGCGCGCTGTTCGCGCAGGAGCAGCGCGCGCTCGAAGCCTTCGTCGCCGAGCTGCCGGCGGTGCGCCGGGTGTTCGCCCACCTGCCGGTGGCGATGATCTTCGACGACCACGACATCACCGACGACTGGAACCTGAGCCGCGAGTGGGAGGAAACCGCCTACGGCCACGCCTTCTCGCGCCGCGTGCTGGGCAACGCGCTCGCCGCCTACCTGATCAACCAGGGCTGGGGCAACTGCCCCGAAGCCTTCCCCCCGGCGCTGCTCGACGCCCTCGCCGGCGCGCTGGCCGCGCCCGGCAGCGCGGCCCACGACGCCTGCATCGAGCAGCTGCAGGCCTTCGATGCCTGGCACTACGCATGGCCGACCACCCCGCCGCTGGTGGTGATCGACACCCGCACCCACCGCTGGCGCTCCGAACTCGCCGCCCGCCGCCCCTCCGGGCTGATGGACTGGGAAGCGCTGACCGACCTCCAGCACACCCTGCGTGGCCACCCCGCGGTGCTGCTGGTGTCGCCGGCGCCGATCTTCGGCGTCAAGCTGATCGAAGTGATCCAGCGCCTGTTCACCTGGCTCGGCCATCCGCTGCTGGTCGATGCGGAAAACTGGATGGCGCACCGCGGCGCGGCCCAGGCGATCCTCAACATCTTCCGCCACCGCAAGACGCCGCGGCACTTCGTCGTGCTCTCGGGCGACGTCCATTACTCCTTCGTCTATGACGTCGAGCTCCGCGGCCGGGTGCGCGGCCCGGACATCTGGCAGATCTGCAGCAGCGGCGTGCGCAACGAATTCCCCCCGCGCCTGCTCGCCGTGCTCGACCGCGCCAACCGCTGGCTGTATTCGCCGCGCTCGCCACTGAACTGGCTCACCCGCCGGCGCCGGATGCGGGTGATCCCGCGCACTCCGGAAGGCGCCGCGCCCGGGCGCCGCCTGCTCAACGGCAGCGGCATCGGCCTCGTCGAACTCGACGCCGACGGCGCGCCGTGGCGCATCCGCGAGCTCCTCGGCGACGGCCGCAGCGTGCGCTTCCTGCGCGCGGAAGCCGAGTCGCGCTGGGAGTAAGGCGCCCCGCCGGGGGCGTTCCCCGGCCGCAGCGCCGGATCGGACTTGGTCCCGCCCCCCGCCGGGGAGTACAGTCCGCGCCATTCCATCGTTTCCGAACAACCTTCCAGACCCCCGCGCCCACCCATGACCACGCCGCCCACCGCCCCACTCGCCGCCCACCCCGAAATCCGCCCCGGGCAGTCGATCGAGCTCCTCAAGCAGCTTCACATCCTGACCCGCGACGGCAAGCTCAACCAGGACAGCCGGCGCAAGCTCAAGCAGGTCTATCACCTCTACCAGTTCATCGAGCCACTGCTCGCCGAGGCGCTCGCCGCCCGCCCCGAGATCGAGCTCGTCGACCACGGCGCGGGCAAGTCCTACCTCGGCTTCATTCTCTACGACCTGTTCTTCAAGCAGCACGCGCCCGCCGGACGCATCCACGGCATCGAGACCCGCGACGAGCTGGTGATGAGCTCGCGCCGGCTCGCCGACAAGCTCGGCTTTTCCGCCCGGATGCGCTTTCACAACCTGAGCGTGGCCGACTCGATCACGTCGGCGCGCCTGCCCGCGCGCATCGACCTCGTCACCGCGCTCCACGCCTGCGACACCGCCACCGACGACGCAATCCGCTTCGCCCTCGAAAAGGAGGCCCGCTTCATCGTCCTGGTGCCGTGCTGCCAGGCCGAAGTCGCCGCCGTGCTGCGCAAGCACAAGGCGCAGGCGCTCAGGCACAGCCTCGCCGAGCTGTGGCGCCACCCGCTGCACACGCGCGAGTTCGGCAGCCACCTCACCAACGTGCTGCGCTGCCTGCAGCTCGAAGCGCACGGCTACCAGGTCAGCGTCACCGAGCTGGTGGGCTGGGAGCATTCGATGAAGAACGAGCTGATCATCGCCCGCCGCCACGACCAGCCCGGCCGCCGCGCCGCCGAACGGCTCGCCGAGCTGCTCGCCACGCTCGGGCTGGAAGAGCTGGAAACGCGCTTTTTCAAACCCTGAGCAAGGCCGGCCCCGGCTGTAGCACCCATGTAACACCGTGTTGCGAAACTGCCCTTCCTGATTTCATCCCTTTCATCCGGTCAAGGAGAAACCATGAAGGCCAAGTTCATCGCCCTGGCGCTCGCGGGCGCCGTGTCCACGCCGCTGCTGGCGCAGTCCAATGTCACCGTGTATGGCGTCGCCGACACTTACTTCGGCTACGGCAAGTACGACGACAACAAATTCACCGGGGTCAACAGCAGCGGCCTGTCGGGCGCGCGCCTCGGTTTCAAGGGCAGCGAAGACCTCGGCAACGGCCTGAAGGCGCTGTTCACCCTCGAATACACCCTGAGCCTGGACAAGAACGAAGGTGTCGGCACCGGCGGTGCACGTCAGCAGTTCGTCGCCCTGCAAGGCGGCTTCGGCTTTCTCGGCCTCGGCCGCCAGTACGCGCCCGGCTACTTCGTGAACAAGTACGACGCCACCGCCGGCTCAAGCGCACTCAGCCCGCAGATCCAGCTCGCCAAGGCGGCCAAGGCGACGATCGATGCCGGCAGCGGCTCGCGCTTCGACAACGCGATCAACTACAAGTCACCCAGCTTCGGCGGCCTCAGCGTCAACGCCATCTACAGCTTCAACGAGACCAACCAGGACGACGACCGCCGCAGCAACGACAAGCTCGGCCTCGGCCTCGAATACAAGAACGGCCCCCTCGCCGCCGGCCTGACCTTCCAGCAGATCGAAGGCGGCGACGACCGCGATGACCAGAAGGAATGGATGCTCGGCGCCGCCTACGACTTCGGCGTGGCGACCGTGCTCGGCTCCTACCAGCAGGTGAAGGACGTCATCGGCAAGGCCGGCAACACCGACAAGATCGTCCAGATCGGCGCCGTCGTCCCCGCCGGCAGCGGCAAGGTCCATGTCGCCTGGGGCAAGCTCGACGCCGACCAGGGCAGTGACTACGACGTCAAGTCCTGGGTGCTCGCCTACACCTATCCGATGTCCAAGCGCACCACGCTGTACACCGGCTTCCTGCGCAACGACAACGGCAGCCTGACCAAGCAGACCAACCTCGCCAGCAACAAGATCGACGGCGCCGATGTCTTCGGCGAAGACAGCGACAATTTCGTCGTCGGCGTGCGCCACACCTTCTGAGCCCGCTCGCGGCCACATCGAACGGGCGCCTGGGCGCCCGTTTTTTTCGGGGAGGAGGGACGGCAGGAGAAAGCCGTGCTCCATCCCCGTACTCCCCAGCCGAGCGTAGACGTTGCGCTCTCCGGCGCGATCGGATGTAATAACGTTGTTATTACTCCTGGAGACAGTCATGCGCACAACGCTGCGAAAGATCGGAAACTCGCGCGGGGTGCTGCTCCCGGCCGCAGTGCTGGCCGAATGCGGCATCACTGACGAGATCGATCTGCGCCTGGAAGGCACCCGGATCATCATCGAACCTGCCAAGCCGTCGCGCCAGGGCTGGTTCGACGGCTACCGCGCCGAGGACGACGTGGATGCGTGGCAAGGACTGCCACCCGAGGCCGACAGCGGGGACTGGGCATGGTAAAGAACCCGGCGCCAGTCCGGCGCGGCGAGGTCTACTGGGTCAACCTCGACCCCACCGTCGGAACCGAGATCAAGAAGACACGGCCGGCACTGGTGGTGTCGCCCGACGACATGAACGCAGCTCTGCCACGTGTGATCGTGGCCCCCATCACCAGCAAGGGGCAGGCGCTGGGTTGTCGGCCGGATCTCACCCTCAATGGCAAGCCGGCACGCGTGCTGCTGGATCAGATCCGCTGCGTGGACAAGCTGCGCCTTGCTGGCAAACTGGGCGAGATCGAGCCCGGCCTCTGGCACGGCGTACTGCTGCAGATGCTGGAGTAGGCGACAAAACGGGCCCGAAGACCCGTTTCGATTTTCCAAGCTGTCGGAAAATTTGACCGACTCCGCCGATTCCGCTATTTCCCCCGCAAGCCGAGCAGGAGTTCGAGCGCCTCGGGCTGATCCCAGTGGTACTCGCCGACGACTCGATGGCGCAACCGTCCCTGCGGGTCGAGCACATAGGTGGTGGGAAGGCCGTGGACCGACCACGCCTTCAGCATCGGCCGGTCGCCACCGAGGAGGACGGGAAACTGCACCGGAATCACGGAAAAGAACTGGCTGACCTGCTCGGGCCTGTCGTCGAAATTCACCGCCAGGATCAGCACATCGCGGTCGCGTATCTGCTCCCACGCGCGCTGCATGGCCGGCATTTCCTTGCGGCACGGGGCGCACCACACCGACCAGAAATTCACCACCACGACCTTGCCCCGGTAAGCGGACAGGCGGTGGCGCTTGCCTTCGGTGTCGCTGAGTTCGAACTCCGGCGCCTGTGGCATCCCCTCCACTTCGACCAGGCTGCCCAGAGCCCCGTCCGCGACCGCGGCCTGCGCCGCACGCACCGGAGCGGCAGCGATGGCCAGCAGCAACGCGGCCCCCATCGCAAGCACGCGCCCCCCCGCGGGCCGATGCCGCCCGAACCAGCGGCCTCCGAAAATTGATGATATCGACATAGATCCATCCTCCCCGCTGGCGCCGACGGAAGAGGCGCGCTGCGGGTCACGGCTTCGATACGCGCCGTCCGCCCGCGCAGCCCTGCTGCCTGCCTCGACAAGGCGGGCGCACGGTCGCGCGGGCGGACGGCGGATAACGCTCGACCCCTGGCGGTGCCGAGCTCAAGGCTTATGGGGTTGCGTACAGGCTCTTATACAGCTCATCGGCCAGTTCCTGCTGCATCTTCTTCGACCAGACGGTCTTGCCCCCGACTTGCAGGGTATCCACGTCGACGGCCTTGTAGAACTTGTTCACCTTCCCTGTCACCGTCGCCTCCTGCAGCGCATAGCGTGCCTTCACGCCGCGATCGACGTTGGTCAGGGTGTAGTAGACCCCGTCGGCCTGCTGCAGCACGAAGTCGCGCTCGAGCGTCACCATTGCATCGACCTGATCGACCGGGCAGACAAAGCCCGATATCGCACACTGCAGGCCATTGATCTTGCCATTGATCGTCTCGGCGAACGCCGCTGGCGACACCAGCATCAAGGCCGTGAGCAAACCGGCCAGATACCTTGAAGTTTGTTTCCGAATCGCGGTGGACATGACTGCCTCCTTTTTCTTCAACTGTCCCAGGTGTGCTCAGACTGTGTCATCGCACACCGGTTGGTCGTGCCGAGGCAATGAAACCTTACATTCGGCTACCCGACCGCTTCGATTATAGGATCCGCTTTCGACGGGCGCTGAAGGGATCAGCCGCACGCGGGCGGAAGCGTCGGGGGCGGGGGCGCATCTGTCGCGCACCCGGCGATCGCGCTCGGGCTTGCCGCGCTTTACGCGCCTGGGCGCCGGTTTTTTTCAGGGGGGGACGGCAGGGGAAAGTCGTGTCCCGTAATCCCACCCGCCTGAATCAGGCGCGGCTTTCGCGCCTTCCCAGTCCTTCTGCGATCAGCGCCAGTACCAGCGTATTGAGCGACACGCCTTCGGCCCTGGCGCGTGTGGTGAGCTTGGCGTGGATGGATTTCGGCACGCGCGCGACGAACTTGCCGGATGCGCCCGGCGCGGCTGCATCGTCCGGGCTGAATGACGGTGCGGGAATGTCGCGCCCCATGTCGGCAAGTGCGGAAACCACGGCAATGAACGCATCGCGACCATTTTCGACCGCCTCGGCCTCGGTTTCGCCATCGGACATGCAGCCGGGAAGATCGGGAAAAGTAATCAGGTAGCCGCCACCGTCCTCCGCGGCAATCGGACTGATGATGTGCGCGTAAGCCTCGAACGGCCAGGGCGGAACGACACGGGGAATGCTGTCGACTTCGCTCATGCTTGCGACTCCTTCACTTTATCGACCAGCGCCACGAAGCGGCGCACATACACCGGCTTGATCGGTCGGTGTGCCGGGACGAGCAGAGCACCCACCTGAATCAGGACCCATCTGCAAATAGCGCCCTCCGGTTTCAGCCGCCGTAGACGAAAAAACGGGCCCGAAGGCCCGTTTTGATTTTCCAAGCTGTCGGAAAGACAGATCAGAAGGTGTGGTTCACACCGACCACGAAGCTGCTGGCGTTTTCGTCGGTGCCCTGGCCCGCGGTGCTGGCGAGGAGCGAGTGACGGGTCGCATCGTCGTTGCTGATGCGGGCGTAGCCGGTGTACAGAGTGGTGCGCTTCGACAGGCTGTGGAAGTAGTACACCGTCCAGCCATCGGCGTCGGTGTCGTCGGTGTCGTTGTCGGCGGAGGCATAGCTCAGGCGGACCGAGCCGGCAGCGCTCACCGGAACGATGGCGCCCAGCGCCCAGACGTTGTTGTCGTCACCATCGACGGTGGCGTCCTTGACGGTGTTGTACATACCGGTAACCTTGACGACCTTGAAGTCGTAGGACGCGCCGAGGAACCATTCCTTCTTGGTTTCGTCGGAGCCGGCGATCGCATAGCCAGCGGGGATCGCAGCGGCATCCTGCTTGACCTGGCTGTAGATCAGGCCGACCGACACCGGGCCGTTGTTGTACTGGGCGCCGATCTGGGCGAGGTCACCGGCGGTGCGGTTGTTGTCCTGGTTGACTTCGTTGAAGCCGTAGATGGCGTTCACGGTCAGACCGCCGAAGTCCGGCGAGATGTAGTTGATCGAGTTGTTGACGCGGGACGCGCTGCCGGCCTGGATGTTGGAGCCGTTGGCGCCGACAAACTTGTGGTAGGGGCTGAGCGGGACGATCGCCGAGGTATCGTACTTGGCGACGTAGAAGTAGCCCGGCGCATACTGACGGCCGGCACCGATGAAGCCGAAGCCGCCCTGCAGGCCGACGAACTGCTGGCGCGAACGCAGGCCGGTGGTGCCGACGCCTTCGTTCTTGTCGAGATCGATGCTGTATTCGAGGGTGAACAGCGCCTTCAGGCCGTTACCGAGGTCTTCGCTGCCCTTGAAACCCAGACGCGAACCGGCGATGCCGCCGCTCTCGATGCCGTTGAATTTGTTGTCGTCGTACTTGCCGAAACCGTAGTAAACGTCGGCGATACCATACACAGTCACGTTCGACTGGGCGAAGACCGGGGCCGAAACCAGGCCGGCGACGGCCAGCGCGATCAGTTTCTTCTGCATGTGTTTCTCCTCAAATTGAAGTTGAGACCCAGGCGTTCGCCTCGGCCCTACTCACCTCTCTGGCGAGAAGTTGCAACGATTCTGCAAACCACCCGCCGCCCTTGCAAGCTCGAGCGCACCGAAACGCCACATTCCGGGGATTCTTGTTGCAGCCGTGCAACAGAACGCCCGGGTAAGCGATGGTGCGGAACACCTCCCCCGGAACTCATCCCTCTCTTAGCACTCCCACGCCGCGAGTGCTAATATTTGCCCGAAAGGAGGAATCGAACCCATGTCCCAAGCCCTGACGTTTCCCGTTCCCGCCGCCGGCAGCCTGGACCAGTACATCCAGACCGTAAACCGGATGCCGATGCTCAGCGAGCAGCAGGAAGTGGAACTGGCGACGCGCTTGCGCGAAGAAGCCGATGTGGAAGCCGCACGCCAGCTGGTGATGTCGCACCTGCGCGTGGTCGTCGCGATCGCCCGCGGCTACCTGGGCTACGGCCTGCCCCACGCCGACCTGATCCAGGAAGGCAATGTCGGCCTGATGAAGGCGGTCAAGCGCTTCGACCCGACGCGCGGCGTGCGCCTGGTGTCGTTCGCGATCCACTGGATCAAGGCCGAGATCCACGAATACATCCTCAAGAACTGGCGCCTGGTGAAGATCGCCACCACCAAGGCCCAGCGCAAGCTGTTCTTCAACCTGCGCAGCCTGAAGCGCGACAGCACCACGCTGAACCCCGGCGAAGTCGACGCCATCGCCACCCAGCTCGGGGTCAAGCCCGAAGAAGTGGTGGAGATGGAAACCCGCCTCGGCGGGCGCGACATCCCGCTCGATGCCGGCAGCGACGACGAGGACGAGCGCTTTGCCCCCATCGCCTACCTGCCCGACCCTCACGCCGAACCGTCCGAAGTGCTGGAGCAGGCCCAGCTCGCCCATCTGCAGGACCGCGGCCTGAAGAGCGCGCTGGCCGGGCTCGACGAGCGCAGCCGCGCCATCGTCCAGCGCCGCTGGCTCACCGAAGACGGCAGCGCCACCTTGCACGAGCTGGCGGCCGAATACGGCGTGTCGGCCGAGCGCATCCGACAGATCGAAGCCAAGGCGATGCAGAAGATGCGGGGCATGCTCGCCGCGGTGGCGTAACGCGGAGCGCTTCCCGCGCAGCCCCGAAGGCCGAAGGCCGGCGCCCGCTCCGGCGCCTACTTGCCGTCGAGCAGCGCCTGGATGTCGGCAACCACCGTTTCCGCGGTTTCGCCGTGGCGCAGGTACAGGCGCAGTCGGCCCTGGGGGTCGAAGACGTAGGTTCCGGCCGAGTGGTCGACGGTGTAATGGCCTTCGAGATCGCCGCTCTTGCGGTAGAACACGCGGAATTCCTTCGCCACCGCGGCGATTTCCTCGGCGCTGCCGGTGAGGCCGAGAAAGCGCGGATCAAACAGCGGCACGTATTCGGCGAGCAGCGCGGGGGTGTCGCGCTCGGGGTCGACGGTGACGAACACCACCTGCACGCGCTCGCCGTCGGCGCCGAGGCGGCCGACGACCTCGCTCATCCCCGACAGCGCGGTGGGGCAGACGTCCGGGCACTGGGTATAGCCGAAGAACAGGGTCACGACCTTGCCGCGGAAATCGGCCAGAGTGCGCACCTGGCCGTGATGATCGGTGAGGGTGAAACCCTTGCCGTAGTCGGCGCCGCTGATGTCGGTGCTGCGGAACACCGGTTCGGGCGGCGTGCAGGCGGCAAGCGCGCCGAGCGCGAGCAGCCCGAGCGCAGCCGCGCGCAGCCGGCGCAGAAGGCGCGGATAGAGGGTGGAGGTGGAGGCGGCGGTGGATGTAACGCTGAAACCCATGGCAGGACCTGTGCTATCGCGATTCGGCAATCGCTCGATGGTAGCCCTTTGCCGCCCCGGCCGGAACCCGCTGCGACACCGTGCCGCAGCCCTTGCCCTGCCATCCCTGCGGTGCCGCCCTTGCCGTGCCGCCCCCTTGCGCACGCACTCACCACCGCAGGTAGTGGTCGGCCAGCAGCGCGGCGAACAGCCCGAACAGGTAGGTGATCGAGAAGCGGAAGGTGCGCCGCGCGCGCGCATCACTGTAGCCGCGGTACAGCTGCCAGGCGCGGCGGATGAACTCCGCGCCCAGCGCCAGCGCCACCCCCAGGTAGAGCACGCCGCTCATCCGGGTGGCGAACGGCAGCAGGGTGACGCCGAACAGGATCAGCGTGTACAGCAGCACCGACAGCCGGGTGAACGCCGGCCCGTGGGTCACCGGTAGCATCGGCAGGCCGGCGCGGGCGTAGTCGGCGCTGCGGTACAGCGCCAGCGCCCAGAAGTGCGGCGGGGTCCACGCGAAGATGATCAGGAACAGCAGCAGCGCATCGGCCGGAACCTCCCCCGCCACCGCCGCCCAGCCGAGCACCGGCGGCATCGCCCCGGCCGCCCCGCCGATGACGATGTTCTGGGGCGTGCGCGGCTTCAGGAACGCCGTATACACCACCGCGTAGCCGACGAAGGTGGCCAGCGTCAGCCACATCGTCAGCGGATTGACCGCCTGGTGCAGCACCGTCAGGCCGCAGCCGCCGAGCACGCCGGCAAAGGCCAGCGCCTCGCCCGGCGCCAGCTCGCCACGCGGCAGCGGGCGGGCGCGGGTGCGCGTCATGCGGGCGTCGAGCTGCTGTTCGAGCAGGCAGTTCATCGCCGCCGCCGCCCCGGCGACGCAGGCGATGCCGACGGTGGCGGCGAACACGGTGAGCGCATCGGGCAGGCCCATGGGCACGGCGAGGAACATGCCGATCACCGCGCAGAACACGATCAGGGTATTCACCCGCGGCTTGGTCAGGGCGTAGAAGGCGCGCAGGCGGTTGGCGCGGGCGGCGTCCAGGGCGAAGCTCTTCATCCTCTTTTCTCCTCGATCGTCTGCGGCGCAGTGGCCCCACCCCGTGCCC
Source organism: Thauera chlorobenzoica (assembly GCF_001922305.1). NCBI lineage: Bacteria > Pseudomonadati > Pseudomonadota > Betaproteobacteria > Rhodocyclales > Zoogloeaceae > Thauera > Thauera chlorobenzoica. Next base: position 681,808 of record NZ_CP018839.1, on the reverse strand, counting down.
CGGCGACCGGCAGCGGGCGCGGGGTGCCGAGGCGGAACACGATCCACACCATCACCCCGAGCAGCAGCGCCGCGCCGGCGTTGTGTGCGGCGGCCAGCGCCAGCGGCAGCGACAGCAGCACGTTGGCGATGCCCAGGCCGAGCTGCAGCGCGAGCACGGCGAGCAGCGCCGCGCCCAGGTCGACGGTGGCGCGGCGCCGGCACAGCGCCGCGCCGAGCACGGCGAGCGCCCCACCGGCGGCGAGCGCGCCGAGGCGGTGCGACCAGTGGATCGCGGTGAGTGCGGCGTTCGACAGCAGCTCGCCGTCGGCCGTCATCCCCAGCTCGCGGACGAGGTGAAAGGCGTTGGCGTAGTCCGCCGCGGGCGCGAAGCTGCCGTGGCAGGTGGGGAAATCGGCGCACGCAAGGGCGGCGTAGTTGGTGCTGGTCCAGCCCCCGAGGGCGATCTGGAGGACGAGCAGGACGAAGGCGAGGCAGGCCCCCGCACGCAGCCGCCCAAGCCGCCCCGATGCCCCCGCGCGGAACGATCGCGCCCCCGCGGGCGCAACGGTGCCGATCTGCAGCGCAGCGCCGGCGCGCAGCGTCAGCCACCCGAGCAGCGCCAGCGTCGTCAACCCGCCGAGCAGGTGGGCGGTGACGATCGCCGGCTTGAGCAGCAGGGTCACCGTCCATTTGCCCAGCAGGCCCTGGAACAGCACCACCCCGAGCAGGGCGAAGGCTACCGCAGGCGCGGCGCGCGGGCTGGCGCGCAGGCGCCAGGCGAGCGCGGCGACGACGACGAGCAGCAGGCCGAGGCCGGCGGCAAGATAGCGGTGGATCATCTCCTTCCACGCCTTGGGCAGGCTCACCGGACCGTCGGGTGCGGCGGCCTGGGCGTCGCGGATCGCCTCCGCGGCGTGCGCCGGACTGGGGGTGCCGTAACAGCCCGGCCAGTCCGGGCAGCCAAGGCCGGCATCGGCCAGGCGCACGTAGGCGCCGAAGACGACGACGACCAAGGTCAGCACCAGCGCCGCGAGCACCAGCCCGCGGTAGAGCGCCAAGGCGCCGCCGCCTTCTTGCGCAGGCGCAAGGGGCGGCGCCAGAGGCTGGACGACAGCAGGCGCACGGCACGGCGGCAAACCGGCGCCGGCGCTCACGGCCGCGCTCCCGGCGGGGTGCGCCCGAGGGCGGAATACTTGAGCAGGCGCTGCAGGTCGCGGCTCAGCGCCTGCGCCGCAGCGGTGCGTCCGGAGGTGTCGTCGAAGCGCATCATCCGCTGCCCGCGCGGATCGACCAGGTAGATCGTGCCCGGCGCCGCCGGTGCCAGCGCCTCCAGCCAGGCGGCATCGGCGCGGGCGAGGCGCAGCCCGTCGGCAGGCGAAGTCCCGGATGCGGTGCCGGACGCGGTGCCGGGCGAAGGTCCGGGCGAGGTGCCGGACACGGCGCTGAAGAGCGCCTCGGCGGCAGGCTCGCCGCCGTCGGTAATCAGCCACACCCGGCCGACGCGCGCCATCTCCCTGGCCTGGGCGAGGCGCGCCTGGCGCATCACGTAGAGCGCGCGAGTGCAGGCGGCGTCGCAGGCTGCGGGGGCGGCGAGGAGCAGCGTCCACCGCCCTTCGAGTTCGGCCCGCGCCAGCGCCGGCTGCCCGCCGGCGCCGTCGAGGACGGTGGCGGGCAGGGGCGCCGGTTCGAGCAGGGTGCCGTGGTTCACCCGCCCCTGCGGCGGCCACAGGTAGAACATCAGGTAGGACGCCACCACCGGCAGCACGCAGACCACGGCGAGCAGCAGCAGCGTGCGGCGCGCGCGGCGGCGCGCCGCGGGCGGCAGCGGGCGGAGCGGCTCAGCGTCCGGCAGCGGGAGGGTCGGGCTGGTCATGGCGTCTCCACAAGATCAGGCGCCGGGCGTAGCCGGCGGTCAGCACGGCGGCGAGCGCCGCCAGGGCATACCACTGGAAGGCGTAGCCGCGATGGCGTTCGATGCCGGCCGCGGGCAACGGCCAGTCGCGCACCAGGCCGTCGGCCGCGGCCGAAGTCTGCAACACGATCCACGGCGCGACGCATCCCGCCCCCGCCGGGGCGCCGGCGCACGGCGGCAGACCAACCCCGGGCTGGGCGCCGAGCCGCGCCGGGTCGAGCACCTGCCACCGCCGCCCGCCCGCGTCCGGCCCGCCCACCTCAGGTTCGTACACCTCCGTCCCCCCCCGGACCAGGGTGAAAGGCGAAGCCTCGGGCAGGTGCAGGCGCCCTTCCAGCACCGCGCGCCCGGCGGCGAGCGGTGCTTCGGGCAGCGCGCCACGGTCGGCTCCGGCCGCCACCCAGCCGCGATCGACCAGCACCACGCCCGAGCCGTCGGCCAGGCGCAGCGGCGTCAGCACGTGATAACCGGCACGCCCCTGGTGGGTGCGGTTGTCGAGGAAGACGGTGGCCGCAGCCAGCCATTCGCCTTCCAGCCGCAGGCGCTGCCCGGGGCGCAGGCCGGGGGCCGCGGGCGTGGCGGCGAGCGCCGCGTCGGCCGGGGCGCTGCGTAGCGGAGCCTGCGCGGCGGCATCGAGCGCGGCCTGCAGCGCGGCCTTGTCCTGCGCGCGCCGCAGCTGCCAGTTGCCGAGCGCGACGGTGAGCGCGACCACCGCCACGCCCGCCAGCAGGGGAAGGCCGTGGCGCAGCCAGGCCCGCCCCATGCCGCGCCCCACTGCCCTCTTCCCTCCCCGCCGTCCCGCCGGGCCCCCGGACGGCAGTCCGCGGACGCCCGGCGTCGACATCGATGTGCCCCGGTGCCCGATCACAAGCCGCTCACAACCAATACACGACGACGAACAGGATCAGCCACACGACATCGACGAAATGCCAGTACCAGGCCGCAGCCTCGAAACCGAAGTGGCGTGCGGGGCTGAAATGCCCGGCAAATGCGCGACACAGCATCACGATCAGCATCAGCACGCCGATCGTCACGTGCAGACCGTGAAAGCCGGTGAGCAGGTAGAAGGTGGCGCCGTAGATGCCGCTGTCCAGCCGTAGCCCGAGCTCGCGCCAGGCGTGGCCGTACTCGTAGGCCTGCAGGCCGATGAACAGCAGGCCGAGGGCGATGGTCAGCGCCAGCCCGAGCTTGAGCTGGCCGCGCCGCGCCTGCAGCAGGCCATGGTGCGCCCAGGTCAGGGTGGCGCCCGAGCTGAGCAGGATCAGGGTGTTGAGCGCGGGAATGCCCCAGGCCCCCACCGGTGTGAACGGGTCGGCGCCGCTGGGCGTGTACGGCCCGGCGGTGGGCCAGGCGCTGGTGAAGCCGGGCCACAGCAGGGCCTCGTTGGCACCCGCGGCGAGCCAGGGCACGGCGAGCACGCGGGCGTAGAACAGGGCGCCGAAGAAGGCGGCGAAGAACATCACTTCGGAGAAGATGAACCAGCCCATCGACCAGCGGAAGGAGCGCCCCACCCGCCGCCCGTAGAGGCCGGACTCGGATTCGCGCACGACCTGCCCGAACCAGCCGAACAGCATGTAGACGAGAACCGCAACGCCGCCGAAGAACAGCCACGGCCCGGACGCCACCCGGTTCAGCCACAGCGCCGCACCGGCGCCGAACAGCAGCAGCGCGAGCGCGCCGATGATCGGGTAGGTCGACGGCGCAGGAACGAAATAGCGCTCCGCCGAGTGCATGCTGGAAGCCTGGTTCATGATCTGCTCTCCGTTGCGTTCCCCGTTTCCCTGTCGGCCCCGCCAGCCTGTCCGCCCCGCCGCGCCGCCTACGCGGCTCCGGCACGCGCAAGCACCCACTGCACGATCGCCACCAGGCCGAGGACGAAGGCCAGCCCCACCAGCACCCCGGCCACGACCACCGCCCTGGGGTCGAGCTGCGCTGCGTCCTCATGCCAGGCGCGGCGCTTGCGGATGCCGACGAAGGACCACAGCACCGCACGCAGCGTCGCCCAGAACCCGGCGCGGCGCGGCGGCGGTGCCTCCCCGCCACTCATGTCGCCCCCGGCGCGTTCACCGCGGCGGAGGTGCTGCGCCCCTGCAGCATGAAGAAGGTATAGGACAGGGTGATCACCCCGATATCGTCCGGCAGCGCCGGATCGACGACAAACACCACCGGCATGGTCCGCACTTCGCCCGGCGCCAGGGTCTGCTGGGTGAAGCAGAAGCAGTCCATCTTGTTGAAGTAGCGCGCCGCCCGCTGCGGGCCGTAGCTCGGCACGGCCTGGCCGGTGACCGCCACCGCGCCGGGGTTCGACACTTCGTAGTCGACGTGCACCAGCTGCCCCGGATGGACCTCGATCGAGCGCTGCAATGGCTGGAAGCGCCACGGCAGGTCGTGCAGGTTGGCGTCGAACTGGACGAGGATGCGGCGCCCGGCATCGACCTGGGAATTTCCCGCCGCCGCGCGCGCGCCCTGCTCGGCCTCGGGGCGGAGGAAGTTGTTGATCCCGGTGACTTCGCAGATCTGTTCGTAGAACGGCACGAGCGCGAAGCCGAAGCCGAACATCACCACCGCCGACACCAGCAGGCGCAGCAGCAGGCGGCGGTTGTCGGCAGCGCGGCGATCGCGGGCGGGGGCGTTCATTGGCCGAAGACCTTGTACTTGAGGATGACGAGGACGAAGAAGGCGGCAGCCACCGCGGCGAGCATCAGCCCGGTGCGGCGGTTGGCGGTCCTGCGGTCGCTGGGGTGCATGATCTTCAGCGCACCAGCGGCGCGTCCTCGAAGGTGTGGTGGGGGGCGGGCGAGGGCACCGTCCATTCCAGGCCTTCGGCCCCTTCCCAGGCGCGGGCGGCGGCACGCTCGCCGCCGCGGATGCAGCGGATCACCACGGCGAGGAAGATCAGCTGCGACAGGCCGAAGCCGAAGGCGCCGATCGAGGCCAGCATGTTGAAGTCGGCGAACTGCAGCGCGTAGTCGGGAATGCGCCGCGGCATGCCGGCCAGGCCGAGGAAATGCATCGGGAAGAAGGTGATGTTGAAGAACACCATCGAGCACCAGAAGTGCAACCGCCCGAGGGTTTCATTCGGCATGTGGCCGGTCCATTTTGGCAGCCAGTAGTAGGCTCCGGCGAAGAGCGCGAACAGGCTGCCGGCGACGAGCACGTAGTGGAAGTGGGCGACCACGTAGTAGGTGTCCTGGACCTGGATGTCGATCGGCGCGATGGCGCAGATCAGCCCGGTGAAGCCGCCGATCGTGAACACGAAGATGAAGCCGGTGGCGAACAGCATCGGCGTCTCGAACGTCATCGCCCCGCGCCACATCGTCGCCACCCAGTTGAACACCTTCACCCCGGTGGGGACCGCGATCAGCATCGTCGCGTACATGAAGAACAGCTGGCCGGCGGCGGGCATGCCGGTGGCGAACATGTGGTGGGCCCACACCGCGAACGACAGGATCGCGATCGAGGCGGTGGCGTACACCATCGAGGCGTAGCCGAACAGCGGCTTCCTCGCGAAGGCGGGGATGATCTGGCTGATGATGCCGAACGCCGGCAGGATCATGATGTACACCTCGGGATGGCCGAAGAACCAGAAGATGTGCTGGTACATCACCGGGTCGCCGCCGCCGGCGGCGTTGAAGAAGTGGGTGCCGAAGTGGCGGTCGGTCAGGATCATGGTCACCGCCCCGGCCAGCACCGGCATCACCGCGATCAGCAGGTAGGCGGTGATGAGCCACGTCCAGCAGAACAGCGGCATTTTCATCAGGGTCATCCCGGGGGCGCGCATGTTGAGCACGGTGACGACGATGTTGATCGCGCCCATGATCGAGCTCACCCCCAGGATGTGGAGGGCGAAGATCGCCAGGTCCATCCCCATCCCCATCTGCACCGACAGCGGCGCGTACAGCGTCCACCCCGCGGCGGTGGCGCCGCCGGGGACGAAGAAGGACGCGAGCAGCAGGATCGCCGCCGGCGGCAGCAGCCAGAAGCTCCAGTTGTTCATGCGCGCGAAGGCCATGTCGGAGGCGCCGATCATCAGCGGGATCTGCCAGTTGGCGAAGCCGACGAAGGCCGGCATGATCGCGCCGAACACCATCACCAGGCCGTGCATGGTGGTGAGCTGGTTGAAGAACTCCGGCTGCACCACCTGCAGCCCGGGCTGGAACAGCTCGGCGCGGATCGTCAGCGCCATCACCCCGCCGGAGAGGAACATGACGAAGCTGAACACCAGGTACATCGTGCCGATGTCCTTGTGGTTGGTCGTCGTGATCCAGCGCATCAGGCCGCTGGGGCCGGCGTGAGGGGCGTGAGGGGCGTGAGGGGCGTGAGGGGCGTGAGGGGCGTGAGGGGCGTGCGGCAGGTCGTGCGGGGCGGCGGCCATGCGGAAATCCTCCTGTCGGATGGCGGCGGGGGCGGGCGGGGACGGATTCATCGCGGCGCCCGCGCCGCGTCCGCCAGCGCGCTCGGCACGGCGCGCTGCTCCCGCACCCAGGCGCGGTAACGCTCGGCCGACACCACGTGCACTTCGACCGGCATGAAGCCGTGGTCGCGTCCGCACAGCTCGGCACAGTTGCCACGGAACACGCCTTCCCGCTCGGCGCGGAACCAGGTGTCGCGGATGAAGCCGGGAATGGCGTCCTGCTTGACGCCGAAGGCCGGCACCCACCACGAATGGATGACGTCGTTGGCGGTCAGCAGGACGCGGATCTTCTTCCCGACCGGCACCACCAGCGGGTTGTCGACTTCCAGCAGATAGGTCTCGCCCTTGGGCGCGGCGCCCTCGATCTGGGCGCGCGGCGTAGCCAGGCTGGAAAGAAAGCGGATGCCTTCGCCCTCGCCCTGGAGGTAGTCGTAGCCCCACTTCCACTGGTAGCCGGTGGCCTTGATCGTGAGGTCGGGGTTGGAGGTGTCCTTCATCTCGATCACGGTCCTGGTCGCCGGCCACGCCATGCCGAGCAGGATCAGCACCGGCACGATCGTCCACGCGATCTCGACCGCGGTGTTCTCGTGGAAATTCGCCGCCACCGCGCCGCGCGACTTGCGGTGGCGGAACACCGCCCAGAACATCACGCCGAACACGCCGACGAAGATCAGCAGGCAGATCACCAGCATCAGGGTGTGGAGGTCGTGAATCTGCGCGGCGATCGACGTGACCGGCGCCGGGATGTTGTAGCGGGCGGGCAGATCCTGCGCGAGCGCCGGTGTCGCGGTCGCGGCCGTGATCGCGATCCAGCCTGCTGTGCGGCCTGCACATGTCATGGCATCACCCCCAAGTCCGCTTCGTTTTCGGCAGGTGCCAACGATGTTGCCATAGCGAAAAACATCGCCGCAACACGGTTTTTTGATAAAAGTCAATATCGTGCAGCGCACGATCTGCTAGCAGCCTCGAGCCGCAAGGCTTCGGCAGGGCGATTCGGGGTTTTCCCATGGGTTCGTTTGCTGCGCCGCAATATCCGTCTTTCCGGCTGCGCCACCGCCCCGCTCCACAATCGGCCGCGGCGGGATTACCCTTGTCGCACGCCACCCCTGGAGCCTTGCCCTGGACCCCGCCGCCCTCCCCCTTGCCGCTGTCGACGCCTTCGACGCCGCCGCCGCCCTCGCCGGGGGCATCGGCCTGTTCCTGATCGGCATGCACATGCTGACCGAAGGCCTCAAGCTCGCCGCCGGCCGCGCGCTCCCCGCCCTGCTCGAGCGCGGCACCGCGACCCCGGCGCGCGGCCTCGCCGCGGGCATGCTGATGACCGCGGCAGTGCAGTCATCGACCGCGGTGACGGTCGCCAGCATCGGCTTCGTCAACACCGGCCTGCTGTCGCTGAAGAACGCGATGTGGGTGATCTTCGGCTCCAACGTCGGCACCACGATGAACGCCTGGCTGGTGGCGGCGCTCGGCTTCAGCTTCAGGATCGACGCCTTCGCCCTGCCCTTCGTCGGCGTCGGCGCGGTGCTGATGCTGGCCGCGCGCAGCGTGCGCTGGGCCAGGCCCTGGCCGGCTTCGGCGTGCTGTTCCTCGGCATCGACGTGCTCAAGGACGCCTTCTCCGGCTTCGGCGCAACCATCAGCCTGCAGGACTACGTGATGCCGGGGGTGGCGGGCTGGCTGACCCTGGTCGCCATCGGCACCGTGCTGACGGTGCTGATGCAGGCCTCGGGCGCGGTGATCGCACTCATCATCACCGCCGCGCAGGGCGGGCTGATGTCGGTGGAGGCGGCCTGCGCGATGGTGATCGGCACCAACATCGGCACCACTTCGACCGCCATCCTGTCGGCGATCGGCGCCACCTCCAGCGCCCGCCGCCTGGCCGCCGCCCACGTCATGTTCAACCTCGTCACCGGCAGCGTCGCGCTGCTGATGCTGCCGCTGCTGATCGGCCTGCTCGGGCTGCTGCGCACATGGTTCGAGCAGCCGGCAACGCCCGCGGTGATGGTGGCGATGTTCCACACCGCGTTCAACCTCCTCGGCGTGCTGCTGATGGTGGCGCTGGCGGCGCCGATGCTGCGCTTGCTGTCGCGCCGGTTCCGCAGCCAGGAAGAGGAAATCGCCCGCCCCCGCCACCTCGACCCGCCTTCGCTGACCGTTCCCGACCTCGCCCTGCATGCGCTGCGCCAGGAACTGGGCCGTACCCAGTCCTTCACCACCACCGCGCTGACCGCCGCCGCCCGGGTTCCACCGGACGCGCCCTGGATCGAGCGCCAGGCATCGACCCTGGACGCCCTCGCCCCGGAGATCACCGCCTACATCGGCAAGCTCAGCGGCGCGACCCTGCCCGCGGCGCTGGTCGAAGCGCTCGCCCACAGCCTGCGCACGCTGCAATACCAGGAGAGCGCCGTCGCCGCCGTGCGCCAGGCCGGTAGCCTGGGCGCGACGCTGGGCGCGGCGCCCGGCGCTGCACTCGACGCCGCCGTCGCCACCTTCCGCCAGGCGGTGGCGGCGCTCGCCGCGAGCGCCGATGCGAGCCGCGGCGAATTCAGCGCCGCCGCGGTGGAAGTCCTGCTGGAAGAGGTCGAAGCGCACTACCAGGCGCTCAAGGAAGCGCTGCTGCTGCACGGCGCGCACGCCCGCATCGACATCGCCACCATGCAGGACTGGCTGCGCCTGGCCAGCCTGCAGCGGCGCGCCACCGAGCAGGTAGCCAAGGCCGCGCGCATGCTGGCGGTGCTCGACGGCGACCTGAGCCCGCAGCAGGCGGCACAGGCAAACGCCGTCGATGACGGCAATGGGCACCCCGAGAGCTGAGCGGGAATGGCCGAAATGCTTCGTCAGCAAGGCGGATGACATTTCCTGCGGCGCTGGCGGGCGCATTCGGCGGCCCCGGGAGCGGCCGGGATGCGCCGGGACAGCGCTAGAATGCGGTCCATGTTTGCCGACACCCCCTCCCCGCCGCCGGCCACCGGCGGCCGCGCCCAGCAAGTCCTCGCCCACGTTTTCGGCTATTCCGCCTTCCGCGGCGAGCAGCAGGCGATCGTCGAGCACGTCGCCGCCGGCAGCGACGCCCTGGTGCTGATGCCCACCGGCGGCGGCAAGTCGCTGTGCTATCAGATTCCGGCGCTGCTGCGCGAAGGCACCGCAATCGTGGTGTCGCCGCTGATCGCGCTGATGCAGGACCAGGTCAGCGCGCTGGTCGAAGCCGGGGTGCGGGCCGCGTTCCTCAATTCCAGCCAGGACGCCGACACCGCGCGCGCGGTCGAACGCGCAGCCTACGTGGGCGAGCTCGACCTCCTCTACGTCGCTCCCGAGCGCCTGATGACGCCGCGCTTCCTCGACCAGCTCGACCACCTGCGCGACACCGGCCGCCTGGCGCTGTTCGCGATCGACGAGGCACACTGCGTGTCGCAGTGGGGGCACGACTTCCGCCCCGAGTACCTGCAGCTATCGATCCTGCCCGAGCGCTATCCGGCGATTCCGCGCATCGCCCTCACCGCCACCGCCGACCGCCAGACGCGCGAGGAAATCGCCCGGCGCCTGAACCTCACCCACGCGCGCCGCTTCATCTCCAGCTTCGACCGCCCGAACATCCGCTACACCATCGTCGACAAGGACGACCCGCGCCGCCAGCTGCTCGCCTTCATCCGCGAGGAATGCCCGGGACAGGCCGGCATCGTCTATTGCCTGTCGCGGCGCAAGGTCGAGGAAACCGCGGCGTGGCTGTGCGAGCATGGGGTCAACGCCCTGCCCTACCACGCCGGCATGACGCAGGAGCTGCGCGCCGGGCACCAGACGCGCTTCCTGCGCGAGGACGGCCTGGTGATGGTGGCGACGATCGCCTTCGGCATGGGGATCGACAAGCCCGACGTGCGCTTCGTCGCCCATCTCGACCTGCCGCGCTCGATCGAAGGCTACTACCAGGAAACCGGCCGCGCCGGGCGCGACGGCCTGGCGGCGCAGGCGTGGATGGCGTGGGGCGCGCAGGACGTGGTCCAGCAGCGGCGGATGATCGACGAATCGGAGGCGAGCGAGGAATTCAAGCGCCTGGCGCGCAACCGCCTCGAGGTGCTGGTCGGCCTGGTCGAGGCCACGACCTGCCGCCGCCAGCACCTGCTCGCCTACTTCGGCGAGGACTCCGCCCCCTGCGGCAACTGCGACAACTGCCTCTCCCCGCCGCAGACCTGGGACGCCACCGAAGCCGCACGTAAGGCCTTGAGCTGCGTCTATCGCACCGGCCAGCGCTACGGCGCCGGCCACCTGATCGACGTGCTGCGCGGCGAACTGACCGACAAGGTGGTCGAGCGCGGCCACCAGGACATCACCACCTTCGGCATCGGCAGCGAACTCGACGAGAAGCGCTGGCGCACGGTGTTCCGCCAGCTGGTGGCGCGCGAGCTGGTCGCCGTCGACCACGAGCGCTACAACGCGCTGCGCCTGACCGACGCCGCCCGTCCGCTGCTGCGCGGCGAGACCGGGTTCCATCTGCGCCTGGAGCGCGAGCGCAGCCGTTCGCGCAGCCGGCGGCGCGCCGCTACCCCGATGGACATCCCGGGCGGCATTCCGACCACGCTCTTCGACCGCCTGCGGGCGTGGCGTGCGGCCACTGCGAAAGAGCGCAACGTGCCCGCCTACGTGGTGTTCCAGGACGCCACCTTGCGCGAGATCGCGATCGCCCGGCCACGCTCGCAGGGCGAACTGGCCGGGATCAGCGGCATCGGCGACCGCAAGCGCGAAGCCTACGGCGACGCGATCCTGGAGATCGTCGCCACAACCGGCTGAAGACGCCCACTGAAGACGCCCGCTGAACGCCCGCCGGGCAGGGCCGGACGGGCGGCGGGGCTTACAGCACCTTCAGCAGCTCGACTTCGAACACCAGAGTGGCGTTGGGCGGAATCACGCCGCCGGCGCCGCGGGTGCCGTAGCCCAGCTCGGGCGGAATGGTCAGCTTGCGCCGGCCGCCGACCTGCATGCCCTGCACGCCTTCGTCCCAGCCGCGGATGACGTGGCCGGCGCCGAGCGGGAAGTGGAAGGGGTCGTTACGGTCCTTGCTGGAGTCGAACTTGCGCCCGTCGGTGAGCCAGCCGGTGTAATGCACCGCGACCATCTTGCCTTTTTCCGCGGTGTCGCCGCTGCCGAGCTCGAGCTCTTCGATGACGAGGCCGCTGGCGGTGGTGGTGGTGGTCTGGGTCATGCCTGTTCTCCTGGGGGTGGTCGAGGGGGAGGATTCTACCTGTTGTGCTCGCCGCGGCGGCGGGCGGCAAAGTGCTCGCGGAACTTCGCGATCTTGGGCGCGACCACGTACTGGCAGTAGGGCTGGTCGCTGTTGCCGGCATAGTAGTCGTGGTGCTCGGGCTCGGCCATCCAGAACTTCGGCGCAGGCTCGACCCGGGTCGCGATCGCCTTCGGGAACAGGCGCTGCTCGCCCATCTCCTCGATCAGCGCGAGCGCGGTGTGGAGCTGCTCCTCGCGGGTGACGAAAATCACCGAGCGGTACTGCGGGCCGATGTCGTTGCCCTGGCGGTCGACGCTGGTCGGATCGTGGATCGCGAAGAAGATCTCGAGCAGCTCGCGGTAGCTGCGCCGCGCCGGATCGAACTCGATGCGCACGACTTCGGCGTGACCGGTGCCGCCGGCGCAGACCTGGCGGTAGTCGGGTAGCTCGAGGTGGCCGCCGCAGTAACCGGGGACCACGGTGACGACGCCTTCGACGTCCTTGAACACCGCCTCCAGGCACCAGAAGCAGCCACCGCCGAGGATCGCGGTTTCGAGTACGGGGTCTTGCCGGGTTTCGCTCATCGGGATGGACTCCATGCGTGGGTTCAGCGGAAAGAAAAACCGTAGCTCAAATCGAGCGCGGTGTCGGTGCCGCCGCGCGCGATCACCGACACCCGGCGCGACAGCTGGTAGCTCAGTTTAACCAGGGTCGCCGCCCCGCCCAGGCTCTGCTCGAAAGACAGGAACAGGTCCGGCCCGAGACGCTTGCCCAGGCTCAATACCTGGCCGCTCACCGAAGGGCCGGCGGCGATCGTCGAGCCGCTGCCGACGACCCGGCTGCTCGCGGCGCGCGCGGTGCTGGTGAGTTCGCCCTGGCCGATCGAGAACGAATCGAAGCCCAGGCTGCGCGACAGTTCTTCGGTCATGCCGCCGCCGGGGCCGCCGAGCAGGGCCGAGGCCGCCGGCAGCAGCAGTCCGAGGTCGGCGCCCGAAGCGGCATCGGGCGCGCGCCCGAGCACGATCCAGGACAGCTTTTCGGGGTCGGGGACATTGGGCTCGGACACCAGCCGCACCTGCGGCCGCCGGGCGCTGCCGGTGACCGCGAGCCCGGCCTCCACCGCCAGCCCCTTGCGCAGGGCGACGATGTCGAGCCCGGGGGCATCGAGCGGCCCCTGGAAGTTGACCGTGCCGCGCTCGATCGCGAGGCGCTGGCCGTAGCCGCGGTAGCTGCCGCCGACGGTGGAGATCGTCCCCACCGCCGACAGCGGGCGCTCGGGCTGCAGACGGATGCGCAACCCGCCGGCGAGCCGGGTTTCCAGCCCCAGCGCCGACAGGTAGAGCGCATCACCCAGGCCGACGCGGACATCGGCGGTGACGGCAAAGGCACCGCCTTCGGCAGGCCGCTCGCGGCCGAGGACGACGACGTCGTCGGACAGGCTGGGCGGCGGCGACTCGGCGAATTCGAGATAGCCGGCGTCGGCCTCGAAGCCAGCCTCCAGCGCCAGCGAGCTCCAGCTGCTGCGCGCGCTGCCACGGCCCGACAGCAGCATCCAGCGGTCGTCGCGCTGCAGCAGGGGCAGGCGCTCGGCCTCGAAGTGGAAGTCGCCCGCACCGCTGTCGAGCGCGATCTCGCCGCGGGCGGTGAAGCGGCCGGGGGTGGCGGTGAGGCGCTCGAAGGGGATGCGGCGCTCGCGCGGACGCACCCGGTTGGGCGAGATGAATTCGAGCCGGGTCAGGCGCAGGCGGTCGTCGTCGAAGTCGAGGTCGAGCTCGCCGCCAGACAGGATCAGGCCCTGGTCGATCAGGGTGAAGCCAAGCTCGCGGCCCTGGAGGGTGCCGCTGGCGCGCGGCGCGGCGAGCGTGCCGGCGACGTCGAAGCGGCCGTCGATACGGCCGGCGGTGTCGACGTTCTCACGCGCGAGCCGGCCGAGCCAGGCGATCGACGGCATGTCGAGACGGACCGCAGCGCGGACCGGGGTCTCGGGCGGCACGCTCCACACCCCGTCGGCACTGCGGCGGGCGTTGAGCCCGGCTTCGCCGTGGATGCGGCCGAGTTCGCTGCCGCGCACATCCAGCGCCAGCTCGAGGCGCTCACCGCGCGCCGCGAGCACGGCGTCAAGCCGCTCCAGGCCGAGCCGGGTGCGGATCTCGCCTTCGACGCTGAGGTCGCCCGATTCGCGAAACAGGCGCGCCTCGCCCTCGAGCGTGCGCCCCATTTTCAGGTCCCAGCGTGCGCCCAGGGTCAGCGGCTCGGCATTGCGCCGCGGGCGGCCATCGGCACGTTTCGATTCCGGCGCCAGCACCAGGCCGCTGAGCTCGCCGCGCAGCACGCTTGCGGCCGGCGACCACGCCGTCTCGAGCAGGTGGATGCGGCCGCGGCCGCCGGCATCGATCCGGGCCGCGCCCAGCGCCACGCGGTCGGCGGCCAGTTCGAGCGCGGCCGGAGCCGCGAGGCGGGCAGCGAAGCGCCCGGCCAGTTCGAGCGCGGCAAGCTCGCCGGCCCAGCGCAGGCGCTCGCCATCGCCGCTGCCGCCCTCCAGCACCAGACGCACGGTGTCGGCAGTGTCGCCGGCCCCACCCGCGCTGGGCATGACGGGGCCGGCGGCGTCGAGTTCGAGCCGGTGGCGCGCGCGCGTGCCTTCGACGGCAAGGCGGGCATGCTCCACCCAGTCGGGCCGGGGCTGGCCACCCTCCCCCGCGCCGGCGGGGCCGAGGGCGGACAGGCCGAGGGCGAGGGCGAAGGGGCCGTCGACGCCGGCATCGAGGCGCACGCTGCCGTTGATCCCTGCCAGGCGCAGCACGCCCGGCAGGACGAGGGCTTCGCCGAAGAACTGCAACTCGCCACTGGGCGCATCCAGCGTGCCGCCCACCCGCCCCTCGGCCCCGGCGCGCCCGGCGAGGCCGAAACCGAGCGCGCCCAGCGCCGGCGCATCGAGGCGCAGCGCGAGGCGGTCGTCCGCGGCGCCGAGCGCACCGTCGGCTTCGACGGTGTTGCCGGCCAGCCGGGCGGCGAGGCGCACTTCCGGCAGGCGTCCGCCGGCGAGGCGCAGGCGGCCGTCACCGCTGAGCGGGCGGCCGTCGAGCGTGCTGTCGTGGATGCGGAACTGCAGCTCCGCCGCCTGCGGCAGACCGGCCGCCGGCAGGTCGGCGGCAGCCTCCAGGTCGAGGTTCAGGCGCGCGGACGGCGCCGCGCTCGACAGCGCGCGCGGGTCGATGGCGGCGAGCGCGAGTGCGGCCACGATCCGGCCGGAGCCGGAGCGGGTGCCGGAAGCCGCAGGCGACGCCGCGCCCTCGCCCTCGCCCTCGCCCTCGCCTGCGCCCTCGACCGCCCCAGCCGCCGCGGGCGGTTGCCAGGCCACCCGCCCGGTGATCCGCCCCGCGCCCGCCAGGCGGAGGTCGAGGGCATCGAGGGCGATCTCCTCGCGGCGCCAGTCGAGCACCGCGGAAAGGCTTTCCAGTGGAATGCCTCCGGCATCGGCCGCAGCGGGCCGGCGGTTATGCACGCGGAGCGGCCCCGTGAGCCGCCCCACGGGCAGCCCCGCGATCCCCTCCGCAACCGGCCCCGAGATCGTCCCGTCCCCGGCCGCGGACGGCGCAAGCTCGGCCTCCAGATCGAGCGCCGCACGCGGCGCGCCGTCGACGAAAGCGGCGGGGTCGAGTCCGTCGACCCGGAGCGAGAGCCGGCGCAGCGGAACCGGTTCGAAGCTCGCGGCCTCGAGCTCGATCCGGGCATGGAGGCCTTCGCCGCGGGCCTCGACCTCGATCCGCGGTTCGAGCAAGGTGTCGGCGAGGCCGAGCTGCACAGCGAGCGCGCGCCCCTCGATGACGCCGTCGAACTGCCCCGCGCCTTCGAGCGCGAACGGCGCCTCGCCATCGACGGCGAGGGCGAGACGGACTGCGCCTTGCGGCAAGACCAGCGACAGTTCGCGCAGGCGGTGATGGCGGCCGTCGCTGTCGAGCGCGGCTTCGAGCGCGGTGAAGTGCAGGCCCGGGGCGGCATCCTCGGTGGCGGGGGCTTCAGCGCCGGCTTCGGCGGCGGGCGCCGGGTCGCCGGCGACCGCCCCGGCGGGCGGGCGCGGCGCTTCTTCCCGCGCTCCGGCGGCCGGTTCGAGCGCGCGCAGCGCGCGCAGCGCAAAAGCGCCGACGGCGAGCCGGCGCAACTCGATCGCGAACGGCAGCGCGAGCGACGCCGGGGCCGGCAGAGGTCCGGCTGCCGCCTCGTCCGCAGCCGCAGCCCGGGCCAGATCCATCCGTCCGACCGTCAGGTGGGCGATTTCGAGCCGGCGATCGAGCAGCGCCGCCGGCGACCAGGCGAGCGAGACGTCCTTCAGCTCGAGTTCCAGTGCGGGACTGCGGTAGGCGAGCGCATCGAGGTCGAGGCGCCCGAGCACGCGCCCGCGCACGCCCTCGACCTGCAGCGCCCCACCGCTGGCATGGCGGGCGAGGGCGAGGCCAGCCTCGAGCCCGGACGGGGTGCCGAGCAGCCACGCGCCGGCCCCGAGCGCAGCGGCGAGCGCCAGCGCCACGCCCCCGCCCAGCCACTTCAGCCCCCGCCGCCAGCGGGACGGCGGCGGGCTTGCCCGCGCTGCGGCCGGCGTGCGCGCGTCCATGGCCGCGGCTCAGCTCCCGAACAGCGCCCGCAGCGCCGCGCCGGGGTCGTCGGCACGCATGAAGGCTTCGCCGACGAGGAAGGTCTGCACCGCGTGCGCGCGCATCAGGGCGACGTCCTCCGGCGTCAGGATGCCGGACTCGGTGACGACGATGCGCCCGGTGGCGCCGGTGGCGATGCGCGGCGACAGCTCGAGGGTGGTCTGCAGTGAAACGTCGAAGGTGCGCAGGTTGCGGTTGTTGATGCCGATCAGCGGGGTCTGCAGCTGCAGCGCGCGCTCCAGCTCGGAGCCGTCATGGACTTCGACCAGCACCGCCAGGCCGAGGGCGATGGCGAGCTGCTCGAGGTCGCGCATGCGCGCGCCGTCGAGGCAGGCGGCGATCAGCAGGATCGCGTCCGCCCCCATCGCGCGGGCCTCGAACACCTGGTAGGGATCGACGATGAAGTCCTTGCGCAGCACCGGCAGCGCACAGGCGGCGCGCGCCGCCTGCAGGTATTCGGGCGCGCCCTGGAAGAAGGAGCGGTCGGTGAGCACCGACAGGCAGGCGGCGCCGGCGGCCTCGTAGGCGGCGGCGATCTCGGCGGGGCGGAAATCGGCCCGGATCACGCCCTTCGACGGGCTCGCCTTCTTGATTTCGGCGATCACCGCGGGGCGGCCGGCAGCGTGGCGGGTGCGGATCGCGGCGACGAAGTCGCGCGCCGCCGGCTGGGCCTCGGCGAGGGCGCGCATCGCGGAGAGCGGCGTGTGCGCGGTGGCGGTGGCGACTTCGGTGGCCTTGACCGCGCAGATCTTGTCCAGGATGTCGCTCATGCCGCAGCTCCGAAGCGGCGGGTGAAGCGCACGAACTCGTCGAGCTTGTGGCGCGCCGCGCCGCTGGCGAGGGTTTCGCGTGCGCGCTCGATGCCGGCGCCGATGGAGTCGACCAGGTTGGCGGTGTACAGCGCCGCGCCGGCGTTGAGGGCGACGATGTCGCGCGCCGGGCCATCGCGGTTTTCCAGCGCGCCGAGCAACACCGCACGCGACGCCTCGGCGTCGGCCACGCGCAGGTTGCGGGTGCCGGCCATCTGCAGGCCGAAGTCCTCGGGGTGGATCTCGTACTCGCGCACCTCGCCGTCCTTGAGCTCGCCGACCAGGGTGGCGGCGCCGAGGCTGAGCTCGTCCATGCCGTCCAGGCCATGCACGACCAGCACGTGGTTGGCGCCCAGGCGCTCCATGACGCGCGCCTGGATGCCGACGAGGTCGGGGTGGAACACCCCCATCAGGGTGTTTGGCGCACCGGCCGGGTTGGTCAGCGGGCCAAGGATGTTGAAGATCGTGCGCACGCCCATCTCGCGCCGCACCGGGGCGACGTTCTTCATCGCGCTGTGGTAGTTGGGGGCGAACATGAAGCCGATGCCGGTGGCCTCGACGCAGGCGGCGACCTGCTCCGGCGACAGGTTCAGGTTGACGCCGAGCGCTTCGAGGACGTCGGCGGCGCCGGACTTGGACGACACGCTGCGCCCGCCGTGCTTGGCCACGCGCGCGCCGGCGGCGGCGGCGACGAAGATGGTGGCGGTGGAGATGTTGAAGGTGTGCGAGCCGTCGCCGCCGGTGCCGACGACGTCGAGGAAGTGCTCGTGCGGCGGCGCGACATGGACCTTGGTCGCCATCTCGCGCATCACCGTGGCGGCGGCGGTGATCTCGCCGATGGTTTCCTTCTTGACGCGCAGGCCGGTGAGGATGGCGGCGGTCATCACCGGCGAGATGTCGCCGGCCATGATCTGGCGCATCAGCGACAGCATCTCGTCGAAGAATATCTCGCGGTGCTCGATCGTGCGTTGCAGGGCTTGCTGGGCGGTCATCGTCATCGTGGGGGCTCCCGGGGGTCAGGCGGCGGCAGGCAGGCGCGCGCTGCGGTCGAGGAAATTCTGCAGCAGCGCATGGCCGCATTCGGTGAGGATCGACTCGGGGTGGAACTGCACCCCTTCGACGTCGAGCGTCTTGTGGCGCACCCCCATGATCTCGCCGTCGTCGGTCCACGCGGTGACTTCCAGACAGTCGGGCAGGGTGGAGCGTTCAATGGCGAGCGAGTGGTAGCGGGTGCAGGTGAGCGGCTCGGGCAGGCCGCGGAACACCCCGGCGTCGAGGTGGTGCACCGCCGAGGTCTTGCCGTGCATGAGCTTTTTGGCATGGACGATGCGCCCGCCGAAGGCAGCGCCGATGCTCTGGTGGCCGAGGCAGACGCCGAGGATCGGCAGGCGCCCGGCGAAGGCCTGGATCGCCGCCACCGAAACGCCGGCTTCGGCCGGGGTGCACGGGCCGGGCGAGATCACGAGGTGGTCGGGCTTCATCGCCTCGATCTGCTCGAGGGTGATTTCGTCGTTGCGGAACACCTTGACCCGGGCGCCGAGTTCGCCGAAGTACTGCACGAGGTTGTAGGTGAAGCTGTCGTAATTGTCGATCATCAGCAGCATGTTGATTCCCTTCGCGCGCACCGGCCCCAAGCCGATGCCGTCAGTATGGAGTCGATGGAGGCGCACCGCGGCAGGGCGCGGCCCCGGCCTCAGGCGCGGGTGTCGAGCCCGCCTTCGGCCATCTCGGCGGCGCGCAGCATGGCGCGCGCCTTGTTGCGGGTTTCCTGCCATTCCGACTCGGGGTCGGAATCGGCGACGATGCCGGCGCCGGCCTGGACGTGGATGTGGCCGTCCTTGATGAGCGCGGTGCGGATCGCGATCGCCAGGTCCATGTCGCCGTGAAAGCCGAGGTAGCCGACCGCACCGGCGTAGATGCCGCGCTTGACCGGTTCGAGCTCGTCGATGATCTCCATCGCCCGCACCTTGGGCGCCCCCGACACCGTGCCCGCGGGGAAGGTGGCGCGCAGCACGGCGAGGGCGTTGAGGCCTTCCTTCAGGCGCCCTTCGACGTTGGAGACGATGTGCATGACGTGCGAGTAGCGCTCGATGGAGAACTGCTCGGTGACCTTGACCGTGCCGGTCTCGGACACCCGCCCGGCGTCGTTGCGGCCGAGGTCGAGCAGCTGCAGGTGCTCGGCGCGCTCCTTCTCGTCGGCGAGCAGGTCGGCTTCGAGGGCGAGGTCTTCGGCCACGGTGGCACCGCGCGTGCGCGTGCCGGCGATCGGACGCACGGTGACGACCTCGTCCTCGAGGCGGGTGAGGATTTCGGGCGAAGCACCGACGACGTGGAAGTCCTCGAAGTTGAAATAGAACATGTAGGGCGACGGATTGAGCGAGCGGATCGCGCGGTAGAGCGCCATCGGGCTGGCGGCGAAGGGCTTGCTCATGCGCTGCGAGAGCACGACCTGCATGACGTCGCCGTCGACGATGTACTGCTTGGCGCGGCGCACCGCGTCCTTGAAGGCGTCCTCGCCGAAGCTGGACTCGGCGGGCGCCGACGGCGCGCACGCATCTTCGGGAACCTGCACCGGCGCGCGCAGGCGGGCGAGGAGTTCGCGCAGGCGCTTGTGGGCGCGCTTCCAGGCACCGGGCACTTCGGGCTCGGCATAGACGACGAGGGTGAGCTTGCCGCTGAGGTTGTCGACGATCGCCACTTCCTCGGACAGCAGCAGCAGGATGTCGGGCGTGCCGAGGGGATCGGGCTTGTCGGTCTTCGCCAGGCGGGGCTCGATGTAGCGCACGGTGTCGTAGCCGAAGCAGCCCACCAGACCGCCGGCGAAGCGCGGCAGGTGATCGCGCGGCGGCACCTTGATGCGGTTCATGAACTCGGCGACGAAGTTGAGCGGATCGCCGTAGTCGCGGCGCTCGACCAGGCGGTTGCCGGTGAGCAGCAGCGCCGAGCGGCCGTAGACTTCGATCCGGGTCGGCGAGGACAGGCCGATGAAGGAATAGCGCCCGAAGCGCTCGCCGCCCTGCACCGACTCGAGCAGGTAGGTGTAGGGCTCGTTGGCGAGCTTCAGGTAGATCGACAGCGGGGTGTCGAGGTCGGCGAAGGTCTCGAGCGTGACCGGAATGCGGTTGTAGCCCTCGGCGGCGAGGGCGTTGAATTCGTGTTCGAGCATGGATGCTCCACTTCAACAGGATGGACGTCGGACGGTGCGGCGGGTGCGGGGATGTGCCGGAAAGCCGGCCTCAGCGGATCGAGTCCATGAGGCGCGCTGTCGGCCCCGCGAGAAGGTTTCGCGTTCAGTGGCCCAAAGGCCAACGCCAGCCGCCGCGCCAGCGGGGCTGGGCGGGGAGCGGAGTGGCGGATGCGGGCCTAAGCCTGGATGCGAGCGTCACGATGTCGTCGAGTCGTGGAGGTGGAGGAGTGTTCGAAGGAACGCGGGCACGGCTGCAGCCGGCCATCGACGCCGCCGGCACGGGTTCCCGAGCGGTGCCGGGCGGATACGGCGATCATGCCTGATCGATGTAATCGAGGGCCTGCAGCGCGTTCGATAGTAGCCCATCGCATTCGATGGTGTCCACCGGCATGCCTTCGCTGTAGCCGTAGGTGACGAGCAGCACCGGCATCCCCGCGCCCTGCGCGGCGAGCGCGTCGTTGGCCGAGTCGCCGATCATCAGCGCCTGCCCGGCGCTCACCCCGATCCGAGCGCAGGCGAGGTGGAGCACGGCCGGATCGGGCTTTTTCACCGCCAGGGTGTCGCCGCTGACCACGGTGTCGAAGTAGCCGGCGATGCCGGTGCGCGCGAGCAGCGGCAAGGTGAAGGCTTCGGCCTTGTTGGTCACCACCGCCAGGCGCAGGCCGCGCCCGCGCATCGCCTGCAGGGTGTCGATCACGCCCGGGTAGAGGCGGGCGTGGATGCCATTGACCACGGTGTAATGGCGGCGGAACACCGCCACCGCGGCTTCGATCTCGGCCGCGCTCGCGGCGCGGCCTTCGGTCAGGCAGCGGCGCACGAGGTTGGGAATGCCCTTGCCGACGAAGCGGTGGATCTCGTCCTGCGGGCGCAGCGGTCGCCCCAGCTCGGCGAGCATGCGGTTGGCCGCCTCGGCAAGATCGGCGATGGTGTCGAGCAGGGTGCCGTCGAGGTCGAACAGCACCGCGCGCGGCGCGAAGCGGGGCCTTGCCACGCTCATCGCGCCACCTTCGCCAGCTCGGCGCGCAGCGCGGCGATCACCGAATCGTAGCGGTTGGGGTCGCTGTCGCGACCGGCGCCGAACACCGCCGAGCCGGCAACGAAGGTGTCGGCGCCGGCGCGGGCGATGTCGGCGATGTTGTCGATCTTCACCCCGCCGTCGATCTCGAGCAGGATGCGGCGCCCGCTCCGGGCCTCGTAGGCGTCGAGCCGGGCGCGCACCGCGCGCAGCTTGTCGAGCGTCTCGGGAATGAAGGCCTGGCCGCCGAAGCCGGGATTGACGCTCATCAGCAACACCACGTCGAGCCGGTCCATGACGTGGTCCATATGGTGCAGCGGCGTGGCGGGGTTGAACACCAGCCCGGCCTGGCAACCGGCGTCGCGGATCAGCCCGAGGCTGCGGTCGATGTGCTCCGAGGCCTCGGGGTGGAAGGTGATGATGTTGGCACCGGCCTTGGCAAAGTCGGGGATGATGCGATCGACCGGCTTCACCATCAGGTGCACGTCGATCGGCGCCGTGGTGTGGGGGCGGATCGCCTCGCACACCAGCGGGCCGATGGTGAGGTTGGGCACGTAGTGGTTGTCCATCACGTCGAAGTGGATCCAGTCGGCGCCGGAGGCGATCACGCGCGCGACCTCGTCACCGAGGCGGGCGAAATCGGCGGACAGCAGACTGGGAGCGATGCGGAACATGGACGGTCTCCGAGGAAGGGGCAGGCCCGGATTCTAACCGCCCGCCCCCGCCTGCGCCCGCTTCAGCGCACGCAGACCTTGCGCACCTGGTGCATGTCGGTGATGCCGGCGAGCACTTTTTCGATGCCGTCCTGGCGCAGCGTGCGCATGCCTTCGGCGAGCGCCTGGCCGAGAACCTGCTCGACCCGGCCGCGCTCCTGGATCAGGCGCTTGATCGCGTCCGAACCGGGCATCAGCTCGTGCAGGCCGACGCGGCCCTTGTAGCCCTGGGTGCAGTGCGCGCAGCCGACCGCACGGTAGAGCGTGAAGCGCCCGTCCCGGTCGGCGGCTTCGGCGCGCCAGCGGGCGACGATGCGGGCGCGCGCGGCGTCGGCGTCGGCGCAGAAATCCGGCGTGCGGTGCATGTCCTCGCAATACTCCTCGAGCAGGCGCTGGAGCTCGTCCTCGCCGGGGTGGTAAGCCTCGCGGCACTTCGGGCACAGGCGCTTGGCCAGGCGCTGGGCGAGCACGCCGATCAGGGCGTCGGCGAAGTTGAACGGGTCCATCCCCATGTCGAGCAGACGCACAACCGACTCGGGCGCACTGTTGGTGTGCAGCGTGGACAGCACGAGGTGACCGGTCAGCGAAGCTTCGATGCCGACCGCCACGGTTTCGCGGTCGCGCATCTCGCCGACCATGATGACGTCCGGGTCGGCGCGGAGGAAGGCGCGCATCATGGTGGCAAAGTCGATCCCGACCTTGCGGTTGACCTGCACCTGGCGCAGGCCCTTCTGGGTGATCTCGACCGGGTCCTCGACGGTCCAGATCTTGGTGTCGGGGGTGTTGATGTGGCGCAGGACCGAATGCAGCGTGGTGGTCTTGCCCGAGCCGGTGGGGCCGCACACGAAGAAGATGCCGTAGGGGCGGGCGATCAAGGCCTGCAGGCGCTCGAGGTTGAACGGCAGCAGGCCGAGGCGGTCGAGCGGGAGCGGCTCGCTGCCGGCGAGCAGGCGCATCACCACGTCTTCCATGCCGCCCTGGGTGGGCAGGGTCGCCACCCGCAGCTCGATGTCGAGAGGGGCAAACTTGCGGAAGCGGATCTTGCCGTCCTGCGGCCGGCGGCGCTCGGAGATGTCGAGATCGCACATGATCTTGATCCGGGTGACGAGCGCGCTGCGATAGCTCGCCGGCACTTCGATGTAGGGCACCAGCGAGCCGTCCTTGCGGAAGCGGACCAGGGTCTTCTCGCGTCCCGGGCGCGGCTCGATGTGGATGTCGGAGGCGCCTTGCCGGTAGGCTTCGATAACGATCTTGTTGACCAGCTTGACCAGTTCGTTGTCGGCCGCGGCGGTGACGTCGTCACGCAGCGAGCCGCCTTCGTCCTCGCCTTCGTCGAGGTCGGAGAGCAATTCGGACACCGAGGCATCGTCGAGCAGTTCGCCGAAATACTGGGCCACGGTCTGCTCGAACTCGCGCACGGTGGTGACGCGAAAAGCCAGGCGCTTGTTCACGAACACATTCTGGGCGATGCCCGAGTTGCGGATCTGCTCCGGATCGACGCACAGGATCACCACCCCTTCGCCGGTTTCCTCGTAGGGCAGCCACAGGCTCTGCTCGACGTATTCGCGCCGGATGTTGCGCAGCAGGTCCATCGGCTTGACATGGTTGTCGCGGTAAGGCTGGTAGGGCACGCCGAAAAAGCGCGCCGCCGCCTCGCCGAGCTCGGCCGCCGACAGGCCGAGGGCGTCGATCAGCACGGCTTCCGGCGAGCGCCCGCTGTCACGCGCCTGACGTGTCGCCTGGGCGAACTCGGCCGCGCTGATGCGGCCGTCCGCGACCAGCGCATCGAAGCGCGAGCGCAGCCGCACCGCCCGCTGGTGGTCGCTGCAGAAGGCGCTCCCGAGCGTCTGCGCGAGGACGAGCACGCCCTCTTCCGCGACTTTCGGGAAGGGCTGGCCGCTGTGCGTGTTGATGAGCTGGATCACGCCCAGGATGCGGCCGGTGCCGGGGTCGCGGAGCGGGGCCACGAGCATCTGACGCGAACGGAAGCCGCTGCGGGCATCGACTTCGCTGCGCAACTGCAGCTTCGGCGAGATTCTGCGCAGCTCGGCCTCGTCATGGACGTCGCCGATGTTGAGCAGCTCGCCGTGCAGGGCGACGTAGCCGGCGATGCTGCTTTCGGCCAGCGGCAGGCGGATGCTCTGCTCCCCCTGCAGCCCGGTCTTCACCAGGGTCACGATCGAGCCACCGCCGTCTTCCACGGTGTAGATGCTGAGCCGTTCGGCGCCGAACAGCTCGCACAGCCGCGGCGCCAGCTCGAGCATGAGCGCATCGACATCGCGGCTCGCCTGGATGCGCTGGGTCAGGGCCTGGAGCCCCTTGAAGAAGGCCAACCGGCTCCCGACGGCGCTGGAAACGGACTGCTCTGGGGTGGAGGCATTGCTCATCGTGGATTGTTTCGCTTGCAAGGTGGCGGGACGGCGCAGGGCGCGGCGGAGATCAGAATTCAAGCACCTGGCCCTGGCGCAGCTGGCGCGGCCGCAGCCGCCCTCCTCCGGCATCGATCTGCGCCATGGTGCGCGCGGCGCCGCCGGGCTTGAGGTGGCTGACGTGGATTTCCGGACTGCCGGTGAGTTCGGCCAGCACCGCCTGCAGCAGGCTCGGGCAGAGGTGGCGGGACGTCGCCGCGAGGTCCCGCTGTTCGTCGGGAAAGGCCGCCTCGATGATCAGGTGGCGCAGGGCCGGGCAGGCGTTGATCGCCGTGATCAGCTCCGCACAGTAGGTGGTGTCACCGGAAAACACCAGCTGCCCGGCGCCGCTGTCGAGGCAATAGCCGACCGCCGGCACGGTATGGCAGACGGGCAGCGCGGTGATCGTCCGCCCGCCCAGGCAACGGCTTTCCCCTTCGGCGATCGGGGCGAAGCGCAGGTAAGGCGCGGTGCGATCGGGAATTGCCGAAAAATCGGGCCAGATGAGCCAGTTGAAGATGTGCGAGCGGAGAATGGTGATCGTCTCCGGGGTCGCATGCACGGTCAGCGGCCGTTCGCGCAGCTCGCCCACCGCCTCGATCAGCAGAGGCAGGGCGGCGATGTGGTCGAGATGGGCGTGGGTGACGAATACATGATCGATGCGCAACAGGGCGGCGAGCGGGAGATCGCCCACGCCGGTGCCACAGTCTATGACTATGTCATCATCCACGAGAAAGGACGTGGTCCGCGAATGGGGCGCGCCGATGCCACCGCTGCAGCCGAGTACCGTAAGCTTCATCACCTTTCCTGGCCGCAGGCCCGCCTGCGACGGTGCCGCGGGAATGTCCGGCGCGCACGCTCGCATGGTGCCACTGCGCAAGCGTGCCGGGGTAGGCAAAAAATCACGCGGGAAGGCCCCTCAGGAGCGGAAAAAGAATTCCATCTTCACCCCCGCGAGTTCGACGATGTCGTGCTCGCCGAGCGGATGGGGCCGGGCATCGAGCGCCCGGCCATTGACGAGCGGGAAGGAGGCCCCTTCGACATGGGTGATGAAGTAACCGCGCGGCCGGCGCGTGATCACCGCCACCTGCCGGCCGGGCTTGCCGAGGGTGGTGAGCGGCTTGGTCAGCGCCAGCTCACGGCCGGCGCTGGCGCCGCTCAGGATCTGGATCACGCCGATGCGTTCACGATCGGAACCGGCGGCCGCCGGCGCCGGGCCGGGATCGGTGATCGCGGCGGGGATGTCGAAGGGCTTGAGCGCGGCGGCATCGACGACGTCGACAGCCGCGGCGAAGCCGCCACCGTCGGCGATGAATTTCAGCCGGTACTTGCCCAGCTCGATCACGTCGCTGTTCTTGAGTACCTGTTTCTTGACCAGCTGACCGTTCAGATAGGTGCCGTTGGTGCTGTTCTGGTCCTCGAGAAAGGCGTCGTCGAGGATGCAGGTAATGACGGCGTGATGACCGCTGATGGCCAGGCTGTCGATCTGGATGTCGTTGTCCGGCTTGCGTCCGATCGTCGTCCGCTCCTTCGAGAGCACGAGCTCCTTGAGGACGAGGCCGTCCATGCTGAGGATCAACTTCGGCATAGTGCGTTACCCGGGGGATGTCTGCACAGCAGGCTGAAGCGCCGATTCTACGCGCCCGCCGGCGCCCCGTGGACGAAAAAGCGCCGGACCCGCCGGCGCTTTCCCGGTACCGCCAAAAGCGATGCTTAGAGCATTGCCTTGAGCAGCTTGGCCATCTCGGACGGGTTGCGCGTGACGGTGAAGCCGCACTCTTCCATGATCGCGAGCTTGGCGTCAGCGGTGTCGGCGCCGCCGGAGATCAGCGCCCCGGCGTGGCCCATGCGCTTGCCCGCGGGCGCAGTGACGCCGGCGATGAAGCCGACGATCGGCTTCTTCATGTTGGCCTTGCACCACTGCGCGGCTTCGGCTTCGTCCGGACCGCCGATCTCGCCGATCATGATCACCGCGTCGGTGTCCGGATCGTCGTTGAACATGCGCATCACGTCGATGTGCTTGAGGCCGTTGATCGGGTCGCCGCCGATGCCGACCGCCGACGACTGGCCCAGACCGATTTCGGTCAGCTGCGCCACGGCTTCATAGGTCAGCGTGCCGGAGCGAGAAACCACGCCGATGCGGCCCTTGCGGTGGATGTGGCCGGGCATGATGCCGATCTTGATCTCGTCGGGCGTGATCAGGCCCGGGCAGTTGGGGCCCAGCAGCAGGGTTTCCTTGCCGCCCTTGGCGACCTTCTGCTTCATCTTGTTGCGCACCATCAGCATGTCGCGCACCGGGATGCCCTCGGTGATGCAGATCGCCAGGTCGAGGTCGGCCTCGCAGGCTTCCCAGATCGCGTCGGCGGCACCGGCCGGCGGCACGTAGATCACCGACACGGTGGCGCCGGTCTCGGCGGCGGCTTCCTTCACCGAGGCGTAGATGGGGATGTCGAAGATCTTCTCGCCGGCCTTTTTCGGATTCACCCCGGCGACGAAGCAGTTCTTGCCGTTGGCGTATTCCTGGCACTTTTCGGTGTGGAACTGGCCGGTCTTGCCGGTGATGCCCTGGGTGATGACCTTGGTGTCTTTGTTGATCAGGATGGACATTCAAACTCTCCTTACTTGACCGCCGCGACGATCTTGGTCGCAGCTTCCGCCATGGTGTCGGCAGCGATGATCGGCAGGCCCGAGTCGGCGAGGATCTTCTTGCCGAGGTCTTCGTTGGTGCCCTTCATGCGCACCACGAGCGGGACGGAGAGGTTCACTTCCTTGGCTGCGGCGACGACGCCCGCGGCAATGGTGTCGCAGCGCATGATGCCGCCGAAGATGTTGACCAGGATGCCCTTGACCTTGGGGTTCTTGAGCATGATCTTGAACGCTTCGGTGACCTTCTCGGTCGTCGCGCCGCCACCGACGTCGAGGAAGTTGGCCGGCTCGGCGCCGAACAGCTTGATCGTGTCCATCGTGGCCATCGCCAGGCCGGCACCGTTCACCAGGCAGCCGATGTTGCCGTCGAGCGAGATGTAGGCGAGGTCGAACTTCGAGGCTTCGATCTCGTCCGCGTCTTCTTCGTCGAAGTCACGGAAATCGACGATTTCCGGGTGACGGTAAAGGGCGTTCGAGTCGAAGTTGAACTTGGCGTCGAGCGCCTTGATGTTGCCGTTGCCTTCGAGGATCAGCGGGTTGATTTCCGCCAGCGAGGCATCGGTTTCCATGTAGCAGGTGTACAGGCGCTTCAGCGCATCCACCGCCTTCGCGACCGAAGCTTCCGGCACGCCGATACCGCGCGCCAGGTTCTCGGCTTGCCCGTTGGTCAGGCCGACCAGCGGATCCACGAATTCCTTGAGGATCTTCTCAGGCGTGCTGTGCGCGACTTCCTCGATGTCCATGCCGCCTTCGGAGGAGGCCATGATCGCGACCTTCTGCGTGGCGCGGTCGGTCAGCGCGGCGACGTAGTATTCCTTCTGGATGTCGGCGCCTTCTTCGATCAGCAGGTTGCGCACCTTCTGGCCTTCGGGCCCGGTCTGGTGGGTGACCAGTTGCATGCCGAGGATGTCACTGGCGTGCTGGCGGACTTCGTCGAGCGAGCGCGCGAGCTTGACGCCGCCGCCCTTGCCGCGACCGCCGGCGTGGATCTGCGCCTTCACCACCCAGATCTTGCCGCCCAGTTCTTCGGCGGCCTTCACCGCGCCATCCACCGACACGCAGTGGAAACCGCGCGGCGTCACGACACCGTACTTCCTCAGTAGTTCTTTTGCCTGATACTCATGAATCTTCATGGTTGCCCTTCGATCGAAGTCACGACGAGGCAGCCCGTCGCGAACAGGTTGATGGCATGCTTCGGAGCTTGTGCTCCACGTCGGGCGCAGTCTCCCTCGAGCACCGCCCTCCGCGCCAGGCCCAGGTAGACGGACCCGATCCCCGGCGCACGCAAAGCTGCGCGTCGACCGCAAGACTCCATAATTATAACCGGTTTTGCGCAGTGCACCGCGCAACAGATGGGGAGCGTCAGGCTTCGCTCCGCGCTCCCCGGTACCACTTCGGGTAGTACAGCCGCACGGCCTCGGCCGAGCTCTCGAGCGCATGGCAGCGGTCGATCTGGAAGGGCCGGCCGGCGGTGTCCTCGCTGTCGCGGCGGAACGAGGCGGCAGTCTGGATCGCCGCCGTGGGCAGGGAGAGCAGCATCTCGGTGAGATGGGTGCAGCCGCGCACGTCGGCGAACATTTCCCCCACGGTACGGCGGAAGCCACGCACCAGGTTGAGGCCGACGAGCTTGCGGTACACCGGCCCGATGGTGTCGCACTGCCCCGGATAGGGCACGCCATCCGAACAGGCGGCGGCGTCGATGATGTTGAAGTCCTCGTCGAGCGTGACCCTGACCCGCATCAGGTGAACAGGCTCTCCCGCCGCCCGCAGCCCGGAGCCGAGGTGGTAGTCGATGCCCTTGACGTCGGTGATCGAGGCATCGAGTTCGAGCAGGCCGTCATCGCGCTGAAAGCCTTCGATTTCGATGTGCCGGCGATGGATCGGGCGCCGGGGCAGAGCGGGGACAGGGAGCGGCATGGTCAGCAAAACGTACGGCTGCGTATTGAAACCGGATCTTAACCGATTTCCCCCGGAGCGCCGACCCGGCACCCGCAGCGCCGCGCGGCGGAAAAAATTCGCGCCACGGCGGAATCGGCGGCGAAATTGCGACATAGTGGCTGGAACAGCGCATGAGAGTCTGATAAAAGCCTTGCATCGACCAACCTGCCGCCGGACGCGCGGAACATGAATAACAGACGGATCACGCCCGCCCTTGCCCTCGTCGCGGCCCTGTCCCTGCCGGCCGGCCCGGTAGCGTCCGCGACGCCCGGAGAAGTGAGCGGCACGGCGGCCACCGATGCCGATGCGCGTGCACGCGAACTCACTGCGGCAATCGAGCGCAGCCTCGCCGCCGAAAACGAGCTCCTCGCCCGCATCCGCAATCTCGAGGAAGCCCGGAGCGAACTCGAGCGCCGCATCGCCGCCGCCATCCACGCGTCCCCCGCCACCGCCGCCGCCCCGACTCCTTCCGACGCAGCGCTCGCTGCGGCGCCGGCCGCCGCCCCGACTCCTTCCGACGCAGCGCTCGCTGCGGCGCCGGCCACCGCCCCGCCCCGCCCCGCCCCGCCCTCGCCGATACCCGCCTCCACCCCGACGGCGAGTCCGGGAAGCGGCGACGCCTACCTCCCTGGCGCGCTGGCGGCAGTCGCCCTGCTGCTGGCCGGATGGGTGTGGATGCGGCGTCGGCGCGATGCGGCCTTCGCCCCGGCACCTGCCGCCAGCGCGACGTGGACGCCCGACGCCGGCAGCGTGACGAGCCCGGCGCCCGAGCCCGGCGCCGCCCCGTCCGCCCTCGACTGGAGCGCCCACGGCGAAACGCACCAGCCGGCGACGCCGAGCGCGGAGCCCAATAGCGAAGAGCACAAGTCGGCGGTGGAGCTGGCGGACATCATGATGAGCTTCGGCCGCATGCACGGCGCCGCCGAAACCCTCGCCGAATTCATCCGCGGCAACCCCAGGCAGGCCGTGACCCCCTGGCTGAAGCTGCTCGAAGTGTATCGGGCCGCCGGCCTGCGCATCGAGTTCGACACCATCGCCAAGGAGCTCAACAAGACCTTCAACGTCAATGTCGTCACCTGGCAGAACTATGACGAGCTGCGCGCCTCCACCACCAGCATCGAGGCCATGCCGCACATCGTCAGGAACCTCCAGCGCAGCTGGCGCACCCCCGCCTGCCAGCTCTACCTGCAGCAGTTGCTGCGCGACAACCGCGAGGGCACGCGGGCCGGCTTCCCGTTTACGGTGATCGACGAAATCCTGCTGCTGTCGGCAATCCTCGACGACGAACTCGGCCCCTGCCAGGCTGTGCCAGACGCCGCCCCCCTGCCACCGGCCTGAGCCCGGCGCGCCCGGGCACGAAAGCCGGCGAAAGCGGCTGCACGACGGCGCGAAGCCGGGGCGGCAGACTCAGACCGGATTGGCCAGATCGACGAAATCGGCCTGCAGGCCGAACTGTTCGACCAGGTGGCGGGCCACCGCGCGGACACCATAGCGCTCGGTGGCATGGTGGCCGGCGGCGATGTAAGGCACCCCGGATTCGCGCGCCAGATGCACGGTCTGCTCGGACGCCTCGCCCGATACGTACAGGTCCGCTCCGGCGGCAATCGCCTGCTCGAAAAACCCCTGCGCGCCGCCGGTGCACCACGCCACCCGCTTCACCACGCGCGCGCCGTCCCCTACCAGCAAGGGGTCCCGTCCCAGACGGGCCGCGATCGAGCGCGCGAGCTGGGCGGCGCTTTCGCCTTCCGGGGCTCCGGGACGGCCGATCCAGCCCAGCTCCTGGTCGGCGAAGCGCCCCTCTCCGCGCCACCCCATCAGGCGTCCCAGCTGGGCGTTGTTGCCCAGTTCGGGATGGGCGTCGAGCGGCAGATGGTAGGCGAACAGGCTGATGTCGTTGGCCAGCAGGGTGCGCAGGCGCTGGCGGCGGATGCCGGTGATGCGGCCATCCTCGCCCTTCCAGAAATAGCCGTGATGGACGAACACCGCGTCATAGCCGCCGTCGCGGGCGAGATCGAGCAGGGCCTGGCTTGCGGTGACCCCGCACAGCACGCGCGCGACCTCGGCGCGTCCTTCCACTTGCAGGCCGTTTGGGCAATAATCCTTCAATCCAGCAGCGTCGAACAAGGCTTCCAGACGCCGGTCCAGTTCGATGAGTCGCATTCGTGTTCCGCTCCCCGATGTGGCCGGCCCCATCCGTTTCGCCTGATGCCGGCCGGTTTTCGATCCCCGTCCCTCAAGCGAGTCATTATGCGCCGTCTATGGCTCATCTTCGCGCAAGCCGTGACCGTCAGCGTCGCCGTGCTGTTCGTCGTCAATACGCTCAGGCCCGAGTGGCTGCGCGATACAGCGCCGGCCTCGGTGGTCGCGATCCTGGAAGCGCCGGCCGGCGCCGAGCGCACGCCCGCGGCCGGCTCCTATGCCGCGGCGGCGCAGCGCTCGATGCCCGCGGTGGTCCATGTCTTCACCAGCAAGAAAGGCCGCAGCCAGCGCCACCCCCTGCTCGACGACCCGCTGTTCCGCCACTTTTTCGGCGAACGCCTGCCGAACGCCCCGGAGCAGCGTGAATCCGGCCTCGGCTCCGGCGTCATCGTCAGCCCGGAAGGCTACGTCCTGACCAACAACCACGTCATCGAGACTGCCGATGCGATCGAGATCGCGCTCAACGACGGCCGCCAGTTTCCCGCCCGCCTGGTCGGCCGCGACCCGGAAACCGATCTCGCGGTGCTGCACATCGAGGCCGATGCCGGCCTGCCGGCGATCACCTTCTCGGCGGGTGACAGCCTCACCGTCGGCGACGTCGTGCTCGCCATCGGCAATCCGTTCGGCGTCGGCCAGACGGTGACGATGGGCATCGTCTCCGCGCTCGGGCGCAAGCAGCTCGGCATCAACACGTTCGAGAACTACATCCAGACCGATGCCGCAATCAACCCGGGCAACTCGGGCGGCGCGCTGGTCGACAGCACCGGACACCTGGTCGGCATCAACACCGCGATCTATTCACGCTCGGGCGGCTCACTCGGCATCGGCTTCGCCATTCCGGTGTCGATCGCGCGCAACGTCCTCGAACAGATCGTCGCCACCGGTGAAGTCACCCGCGGCTGGGTCGGGGTGGAAATCCAGGACCTGACGCCGGAACTGGCCGAATCGTTCGGTTACCGGGATGTCGAGGGCGCGTTGATCGCCGGCGTGCTGCGCGGCAGCCCGGCGGACCGCGCCGGCATCCGTCCCGGCGACGTGCTGGTCGGCCTCGACGACAAGGCGGTGCGCGATCCGAAGTCGATGCTCGACATGGTGGCCGCCCTGCCGCCAGGGCAGCGGGCCGTCTTCCACATCCGCCGCGGCACCCAGAAGCTCGAGCTCGCAGTCGAGGTGGGGCGGCGGCCGACACCGCCGGCGAGCCGCTGAGCCCGCCGCGGCCTCTCAGCCCTTCCCGCCCGGACGGTCGTCCGCTTCGAGGCGGCGCTCCGCCGCCTCGTCCAGGTTCTGCAGCGCAGGCGCGGCCTGCCCGCCTGCGGCCTCGGCATGCGGCACGGGGCGGGTGATCATGTTCGCCAGCACGATCCCAAGCTCGTAGAGCAGGCACATCGGCACCGCCAGCATGAACTGCGAGATCACGTCCGGCGGAGTGACGATGGCCGCGATCACGAACGCGGCGACGATCACGTAGGGCCGCATCTCGCGCAGCTTGGCGACATCGACGACGCCGGCCTTCACCAGCAGGATCACCGCCACCGGAACTTCGAACGTGACGCCGAAGGCGAGGAACATCGACATCACGAAGGACAGGTACTGCTCGATGTCCGGTGCCGGCACGATGCTCTTCGGCGCGAATTCGGCGATGAACTTGAACACCATGCCGAACACGAAGAAGTAGCAGAACGCCATCCCGATCAGGAACAGCAGCGTGCTGCCCAGCACCAGCGGCAGGGCCATGCGCTTCTCATGGGCGTAGAGCCCGGGGGCGATGAAGGCCCAGGCCTGGTACAGCACCCAGGGCAGCGCCAGCACGAAGGAGACCATCATCGTCACCTTCACCGGGACGAAGAAGGGCGTGACCACACCGGTGGCGATCATGTTCGTGCCTGCGGGGAGGGTGTCCATCATCGGCCGGGCGAGGATGTCGTAGATGTCACCCGCCCATGGCATCAGGCAGACGAAGACGACGGCCACCGCGATCAGCGCACGGATCAGCCGGTCGCGCAACTCGATCAGATGGGCGATGAAGGTTTCCTGTTGTGCGCTCATCATGCCTTCGTCTTGTCGCCCAAGGGCGCCGGTGGCCGCGCCGCCGCGCCGAGCCCGAGTTCGAGCTGGGACTCGCCGGCGGCCTGCGGCGGGGGATCCTGGGGAAGGGGGTTGGTGGAGGCGGAAACGGTGGCGGCAGAGGCTGCGACAGGGGGGGATGCGCCCGCCGCCGAGGGATCCGGTTGTGGCCCCGCCGCCGAGGGATCCGGTTGTGGCCCCGCCGCCGGCTGCCCAGAGTCCGGGGCGGGCAGCATCGAACGCAGCTCGCCAACGGTGCGCTCGGCCTCCGCTTCGGCGCCCGCCGCCCCGGAGCGCACCGAGGACTCGAGCTCCTGTGCCTGCTGGCGGACCTGTTCCTGCAGCTTCTTGAGCTCATCGAGCTGCATCTCGCGCTGGATGTCCGACTTCACGTCCGACACGTAGCGCTGCACCCTCCCGAGCAGGTGGCCGGCGGTGCGCGCGACCCTGGGCAGGCGTTCGGGCCCGACCACGACCAGCAGCACGACACCGATCACAATGAGTTCAGAAAAACCGAAATCGAACATGGCTGCTCGCCCCAGACGCGGATTGCCGGCAGCGACCCGCAGGAAAACGAAGGGGCGCTCCCGTCAGGGCGCCCCTCCTGCACTCGAAACGCGAAGCTCAGGAACGACCGTTGTCGACCTTTTCCCGTGCTTCGCCGTCGATGGTCTGGCCGTTGACGATCTTCTGCTGGGGGGCGTCGGCGGAGGAGGCGCTGCTGTCGCCTTCCTTCATGCCATCCTTGAAGCCCTTCACCGCGCCGCCGAGATCGGAGCCGATGTTGCGCAGCTTCTTGGTCCCGAACACCAGCAGGACGATGACCAGCACGATCAGCCAGTGCCAGATGCTGAAAGAACCCATACCGCTCTCCTTAACGCTTCAACATGGGCGGCAGGGGATCGGGCCCGCCCAGAATATGGAGGTGCAGATGATACACCTCCTGCAGGCCGACCCTTCCGGTGTTGACGATGGTGCGGAAGCCGTCGGCACAGCCGTGCTCGCGGGCAATCCGGCCCGCTGCAACCATCAGACGCCCCATTGCCACCTCGTGTTCCGGCTCGAGCTGGGCCATCGAGGCCACGTGCGCCTTCGGAATCACCAGGATGTGCACCGGAGCGAGCGGATTGATGTCGTGAAAGGCGAGGATGTGCTCGTCCTCGTACACTTTCTTCGAAGGGATCTCGCCGCGCACGATGCGGCAGAAAATGCAGTCGCTCATCCCCGGACCTCCACCTGCGCGGTGCGCGATTTCTTCTCGTCGATGCCGGACACGCCTTCGCGGCGGCGGAACTCGGCGATCACGTCCTCGACCGACAGGCCGTGGTGCGCCAGCAGCACCAGCGAATGGAACCACAGGTCGGTGACTTCCCACACCAGATGCAGCCGGTCCTTGTCCTTGGCCGCCATGATCGTTTCGGCAGCCTCTTCGGCGACCTTCTTGCAGATCGCGTCGGTCCCCTTGGCGTAGAGGCTGGACACGTAGGAGGCGTCGGGGTCTGCCTGCTTGCGCGCGACCAGGGTGTCAGAGACGCGGCGCAGCACTTCGATATCGATCACTTGTAGATCTCCTGCGGGTCTTTCAAAACCGGTTCGATGGCCTGCCAGTGGCCATCGGCGAAATACTTCTGGAAAAAGCAGCTGTGCCGCCCGGTATGGCAGGCGATGCCGCCGACCTGCTCGATTTTCAGCAGCACGACGTCGTTGTCGCAGTCGATGCGGATGTCGACCACCTTCTGCACGTGACCGGACTCCTCGCCCTTGTGCCACAGCTTGCGCCGCGAGCGTGACCAGTAGACGGCCTCGCCGCTCTCGGCGGTGCGCTGCAAGGCGTCGCGGTTCATCCAGGCGAACATCAGCACGTCGCCCGAGGACGCCTCCTGCGCGATCACCGGCACCAGGCCGTGCTCGTCCCACTTGACCTCGTTGAGCCAGCGCGTGTTCTCGCTCACAGGCGCACCTCGATGCCACGCGCGCGCATCAGCTCTTTCGCCTCGCGCACCGTATGCTGGCCGAAATGGAAGATGCTCGCCGCCAGCACCGCGTCGGCGCGCCCTGCGGAAACGCCTTCGGCGAGATGTTCGAGGGTGCCGACCCCGCCGCTGGCGATCACCGGGATGCGCACCGCGTCGGACACCGCGCGCGTCAGGGCGAGGTCGAAGCCGCTCTTGGTGCCGTCGCGGTCCATGCTCGTGAGCAGGATCTCGCCCGCGCCCAGGGCCTCGACCCGGCGCGCCCATTCGATCGCATCGAGGCCGGTGTTGTTGCGTCCGCCGTGGGTGAACACGTCCCACTTGCCCGGCGCGGTCTGCTTGGCGTCGATGGCGACGACGATGCACTGGCTGCCGACGCGGCTGGCGGCGTCATGGACCAGCTGCGGGTTGTTCACCGCCGCGGTGTTCATGCTGACCTTGTCCGCCCCGGCGTTGAGCAGGCGGCGCACATCCTCGACGACGCGCACCCCGCCGCCGACGGTGAGCGGAATGAAGACCTGCTCGGCGACTTGCTCGACGACGTGGAGGATGATGTCGCGCTCGTCGGAGCTGGCGGTGATGTCGAGAAAGGTGAGTTCGTCGGCGCCCTGCTCGTCGTAGCGGCGGGCGATCTCCACCGGGTCGCCGGCATCGCGCAGCTCGACGAAGTTGACCCCCTTGACGACGCGGCCGGCCTTCACGTCCAGGCAGGGAATGATGCGTTTGGCCAGCATCAGCGGCGCTCGGCGGAAAGGGGCATGGAAAAGCTCATTCGGTCACACCGTTCAGTTCGTCGGCGCGCGCCTGGGCCGCAGCGAAATCGAGCGTGCCTTCGTAGATCGCGCGCCCGGTGATCGCGCCCATGATGCCTTCGTCCTCGACCGCGCACAGCGCGTCGATGTCGGCGAGGTCGGTGATGCCACCGCTGGCGATGACCGGGATGCGCAGCGCGCGCGCCAGGCGCACGGTGGCGTCGACGTTGACGCCGGAGAGCATGCCGTCGCGACCGATGTCGGTGTAGATCACCGCCTCGACGCCGTAGTCCTCGAACTTCTTCGCCAGATCGACGACATCGTGGCCGGTGAGCTTGGACCAGCCGTCGACCGCCACTTTGCCGTCCTTGGCATCGAGGCCGACGATGATGTGGCCGGGGAAGGCGCTGCAGGCGTCGTGCAGGAAGCCGGGGTTCTTCACCGCGGCGGTACCGATGATGACGTAACTGATGCCGTTGTCGAGGTAGTGCTCGATGGTATCGAGGTCGCGGATGCCGCCGCCGAGCTGGACCGGAATGTCGTCGCCGACTTCGTCGGTGATGGCACGGATCGCGGCGCCGTTCTTGGGCTTGCCGGCGAAAGCGCCGTTCAGGTCCACCAGGTGCAGGCGGCGGGCGCCACGCTCGAGCCAGTGGCGCGCCATCGCGCCCGGGTCTTCGGAAAACACCGTGGCGTCGTCCATTTCGCCCTGTTTCAGGCGTACACAGTGACCGTCCTTGAGGTCGATGGCGGGAATGAGCAGCATACCGGGATCAGTTGAAGTGAAGCGGGGTGAGAATGGGCCGCAGGCGCTCAGGGCTGCCAGCGGATGAAGTTTGCAAGCAGCCGGAGACCGGCTGCGGCGCTCTTTTCCGGGTGGAACTGGGCGGCGAAGATATTAGCCCGCGCTACCGCACTGGTAAACCGCAGCCCGTAGTCGGTCTCGGCCGCGGTCAGCGCAGCCTCGGCCGGGGCGACGAAATAGCTGTGCACGAAATAGAAGCGCTCGCCGTCGGCAATGCCCTCCCACAGCGGATGGGGGACGCGCTGCCAGACTTCGTTCCAGCCCATGTGCGGCACCTTCAGCCGGCTGCCGTCGGCGGCGAGCATGCGCGCATCCGGGAAACGGACGACCTCACCGGGGAGGATGCCGAGCCCGGGCACGTCGCCTTCGGCGCTGTGTTCGAACAGCATCTGCTGGCCGATGCAGATCCCGAGGAAGGGTTTTTCCGCCGCGGCCTGGAGCACCGCCGGACGCAGGCCGCGGGCATCGAGCTCACGCATGCAGTCGGGCATCGCCCCCTGCCCCGGGAACACGACCCGCTCGGCGGCGGCGACCCGGGCCGGGTCGGAGGTGACGAAAACTTCATGGCCGGGGGCGACGTGCTCGATCGCCTTTGCGACCGAGCGCAGGTTGCCCATGCCGTAATCGATGATGGCCACAGTGGTCATCGTGCGGACTCGCTATCGGAAAAATGGGCGGCCGCAGTGCGCGGCGGCCGGTTCATGGTCACGGAAAGGCTGCCCGGGGCCCTGGCGCTCAGAGCGCACCCTTGGTCGAAGGAATGGTGCCGGCGGCGCGCTCGTCGTGCTCGGCGGCCATGCGCAGGGCGCGGGCGAAGGCCTTGAACACGGTCTCGCACTGGTGGTGGGCATTGTCGCCGCGCAGGTTGTCGACGTGCAGCGACACCCCGGCGTGGTTAACGAAGCCCTGGAAAAATTCGCGCACCAGATCCACGTCGAAATTGCCGATGCGGGCCCGGGTGTAATCGACGAAGTAATGCAGCCCGGGGCGGCCGGAGAAATCCACCACCACCCGCGACAGCGCCTCGTCCAGCGGCACGTAGGCATGGCCGTAGCGGCGTACGCCCTTCTTGTTGCCGAGCGCCTGCGCGAAGGCCTGCCCGAGCGTGATGCCGACGTCCTCGACGGTGTGGTGGTCGTCGATGTGGGTGTCGCCCTCGCACTGGATGTCGAGATCGATCAGGCCGTGGCGCACGATCTGGTCGAGCATGTGATCGAGGAAAGGCACGCCGGTGTCGAGCCTGCCTTTGCCCGTGCCGTCGAGATCGATGCGCACGGTGATCCGGGTTTCGAGGGTGTTGCGGGTGACTTCGGCTTGCCGCATGGCTGGGGATTGACTTCAAATTGAGGGCTTCGGGCCATGATACCATCGCCCGGCAACATGGCTGCAAAACGCGGCCTGTGCGGTGGACAACGGCAGCGCTTCGGCGTTGCCGATTCGCCACTCGAACCCCCTGACCGCAGACACACCCATGAGCCGCTACTGGAGCGCCGTCGTCCACGGCCTGACCCCCTATGTTCCGGGCGAACAGCCCAAGCTCGACAACCTGGTCAAGCTCAACACCAACGAACACCCCTACGGCCCGTCGCCGCGCGCACTCGAGGCGATCCGCGCCGCCACCGGCGAGGCGCTGCGCCTGTACCCCGACCCCAACGCCGAAGCCCTGAAGGCGGCGCTCGCCAGGCGCCACGGCCTCCAGCCACAGCAGATCTTCGTTGGCAACGGCTCGGACGAGGTTCTCGCCCACGCTTTCATGGCCCTGCTCAAGCACGAACGCCCGCTGTGGTTCCCCGACATCACCTACAGCTTCTACCCGGTGTATTGCGGTCTGTACGGTGTCGCCCACCGCGCCGTGCCGCTCGCCGAAGACTTCTCGATCCGTACCGGAGACTACCTGCCGCAGGGCGATACGCGCGCCGGAGCGATCATCTTCCCCAACCCCAACGCCCCCACCGGCCGCGCCCTGGCGCTGGCCGAAGTCGAGCGCATCATCGCCGCCAACCCGGAGGCGGTGGTGCTGGTCGATGAGGCCTACGTCGATTTTGGCGGCGAGAGCGCGATCGCGCTGGTGGACAAGTACCCGAATCTGCTCGTGGTACACACCTTCTCCAAGAGCCGCTCGCTCGCCGGCCTGCGCGTTGGCTTCGCTGCCGGCCACACCGGGCTGATCGAGGCCCTGGAACGGGTCAAGAACAGCTTCAACTCCTATCCGCTCGACCGCCTCGCGATCGCCGGCGCGGTGGCCTCGGTCGAGGACGAAGAGCACTTCCGCGAGAGCTGCCGCAAGGTCGTCAGCGCGCGAGAAACCCTGGTGGCGCAGCTCGGCGGGCTCGGCTTCGAGGTGCTGCCTTCGGCGGCCAACTTCATCTTCGCCCGCCATCCGGCGCGGGACGGGGCCGAACTCGCGGCGGAACTGAGAAAACGCGCGATCATCGTGCGCCACTTCAAGGCGCCGCGCATCGACCAGTTCCTGCGCATCACGGTGGGGACGGACGCGCAGTGCGCCATCCTCGTCGATGCGCTAGAGGAAATTCTCCGCGACTGAACGCCTCCAGCCCGGTCAGGCCTTCAGCCGCATCTCCGCCGAGCGCGCGTGCGCCTGCAGGCCTTCGCCGTGGGCGAGGATGGAGGCCACCCGGCCCAGGTGCTGGGCACCGGCCTGCGAGATGTTCACGATGCTGGTGCGCTTCTGGAAGTCGTAGGTCCCCAGCGGCGACGAGAAGCGCGCGCTGCGCATCGTCGGCAGCACGTGGTTGGGGCCGGCGCAGTAGTCGCCGAGCGCCTCCACCGCCCAGTGGCCGACGAAGATCGCGCCGGCGTGGCGGATGCGGTCGATCCAGGCTTCGGCGTCATCCAGCGCCAGCTCGAGGTGCTCGGGGGCGATGCGATTGGCGAGCGCGCAGGCCTGCTCCAGGCTGTCGACGCGGATCAGCGCGCCGCGCTTGGCGAGCGACTTCGCGATCGTGTCGCGGCGCGGCATCGTCGGCAGCAGGCGGTCGATCGCCTCATGCACCGCGTCGATGAAGGCGGCGTCGGTACACAGCAGGATCGACTGCGCCAGTTCGTCGTGCTCGGCCTGGGCGAACAGATCCATCGCCACCCAGTCGGCGTGGCCGGAACCATCTGACAGGATCAGCACCTCGGAGGGGCCGGCGACCATGTCGATGCCGACGGTGCCGAACACCCGGCGCTTGGCCTCGGCGACATAGGCGTTGCCCGGGCCGACGATCTTGTCCACCTGCGGGATGGTCTGCGTGCCGTAGGCGAGCGCCGCCACCGCCTGCGCACCGCCGATGGTGAATACGCGATCGACACCGGTGATCGCGGCGGCGGCCAGCACCAGCGGATTCTTCTCGCCGCGCGGCGTGGGCACGACCATGATCAGCTCGCCGACGCCGGCGACCTTGGCCGGGATCGCGTTCATCAGCACCGAGCTGGGGTAGGACGCCCGCCCGCCCGGAACATAGAGACCGACGCGGTCGAGCGGCGTGACTTTCTGCCCCAGCCGGGTGCCATCGGCCTCGGTGAAGGTCCAGGACTCGCCCTTCTGGCGCTCGTGATACGCGCGCACGCGCTCCGCAGCGACGGTGAGCGCCTCGCGCTGCGCGGACGGCAGGCGCTCGAGCGCGGCGTGGAGTTCGGACTTCGGCAGCTCCAGCGCCGCCATCGAATGCACGTCGAGGCCGTCGAAGCGGCGGGTGAATTCGACCACCGCAGTGTCCCCGGTGGTGCGCACCGCGCGCAGGATCTCGGTGACCGCGGCATCGATGCGTTCATCGGCTTCGGCTTCGAAGGCAAGCAGCGCGTCGAGGGTGGGCAGGAATTCGGGTTCGCGCACATCGAGGCGGCGGATCGCGGTGCGCGCGGACGCGGTCGTGGCGGAAATCGGACTCATCGGAGCCTCCTCAGGGCCGGATCGCGCCGGCAAAGGCGTCGAGCACCGGCTGCAGCAGTTCGCGCTTGAGCTTGAGCGAGGCCTGGTTGACGATCAGGCGCGAGCTGATCGGCATGATGTCCTCGACCTCTTCGAGATTGTTCGCGCGCAGCGTGCCGCCGGTCGACACCAGATCGACGATCGCGTCGGCCAGCCCGACCAGCGGTGCCAGCTCCATCGAGCCGTAGAGCTTGATCAGGTCCACGTGCATGCCCTTGCCGGCGAAATGGGCCTTGGCGGCATTCATGTACTTGGTGGCGACGCGGATGCGCCCGCCCGGCCGGGTGGCGGCGACGTAATCGAAGCCTTTCTGCACCGCAACGCACAAGCGGCACTTCGCGATGTTCAGATCGAGCGGCTGGTACAGCCCCGCGCCGCCGTGTTCGACCAGCACGTCCTTGCCGGCGATGCCGAGGTCGGCGGCACCGTACTGGACGTAGGTCGGGGTGTCGGTTGCGCGCACGATGACCAGGCGCACATCGGGGCGGTTGGTGCCGATGATGAGCTTGCGCGAGGACTCGGGGTTGTCGGTCGGCACGATGCCGGCGGCGGCCAGCAGCGGCAGGGTTTCTTCGAAGATGCGCCCCTTGGACAGGGCGAGCGTGATGCTGGACACGGGGAAAGCCTTGATCGATCGGGCCGTCATTGTAACCCGGCGCCGCTTCTGTTAGCCTTTCGGCGACGGGCTGAACCGCAAGAGGCGGTTCGGCCTTTTGTTTTGTTCCGCGGCCGCCCCGGCGCGCATTTCGAGCAGGAAACCCGTAGCATGAAACCGTCGATCATCGTCTCCAGCAGCGACCTCGAGCGCCTCGAAGGCCTGCTCACCCTTCCCGCCTTCCGCAGCCGCAGCGACCTCGACGGCCTGCGCGCGGAACTCGAGCGCGCCGACGTGCGCGAACCGGAAGAAATGCCGGCCGACGTCATCACGATGAACAGCCGCGCCCGCTTCCTGGAGGAAAACACCGGGCGCGAATACGAGCTGACCCTGGCCTACCCCAAGGACGCCGACGCCGAAGCGCACCGGGTGTCGATTTTCTCACCCGCCGGCAGCGCCCTGCTCGGCCTGTCCAGCGGCCAGACGATCGACTGGAAGACGGTCGACGGCAAGACGATCCGCCTGAAAGTGCTCGAAGTCACCTGGCAGCCCGAAGCCAACGGCCAGTTCGACCTCTGAGTGCAGGCCGCGACCGGGGCCGCCGGCCCCGGGATTTTCAGGCCAGACGCCGGACCCTCGCCCCCAGCGCCGCCAGCTTGGCTTCCAGCCGCTCGTAGCCGCGGTCGAGATGGTAGATGCGCTCGATCGTAGTCTCGCCCTCGGCGACCAGCCCCGCCACCACCAGGCTGGCCGAGGCGCGCAGGTCGGTGGCCATCACCGTCGCCCCTTCGAGCTTCGCCACCCCCTGCACCACCGCGGTATTGCCGTCGATGCGGATGTCGGCCCCCAGGCGCTGGAGCTCGACCGCATGCATGAAGCGGTTCTCGAAGATCGTTTCGCGGATCATCGCCACCCCGCTGGCGACGCAGTTGATCGCCATGAACTGGGCCTGCATGTCGGTGGGGAAGGCCGGATAGGGTGCGGTGCGCAAGCTCACCGCGCCGAGCCGCGCCGGCGCCTTGAGGCGGATCGCGTCGCGTTCGGAGACGATCTCGCAGCCGGCGTCCATCAGCTTGTCGATCACCGCATCGAGATAGCACGACGACGTGCCGGTGAGCCGGACTTCGCCGCCGGTGACCGCGGCCGCGCACAGGTAGGTGCCGGTCTCGATGCGGTCGGGCATGATGCGGTGGGTCGCACCGTGCAGGCGATCGACGCCGCGGATGCGGATCACGTCGGAACCGGCGCCGGAAATCTGCGCTCCCATCGCCACCAGGCAGTTGGCCAGGTCGACGACCTCGGGCTCGCGCGCGGCGTTCTCGATCACCGTTTCGCCGGCGGCGAGCGTCGCCGCCATCATCAGGTTCTCGGTACCGGTGACGGTGACCATGTCGGTGAACAGGCGCGCGCCCTTCAGCCGCGGCACGGTGGCGTGCACATAGCCGTGCTCGACGCGGACCTCGGCCCCCATCGCCTGCAGGCCCTTGATGTGCTGATCCACCGGGCGGGCACCGATCGCGCAGCCACCGGGCAGCGACACCCGGGCCTCGCCGCAGCGCGCCACCAACGGACCGAGCACGAGGATCGAGGCGCGCATGGTCTTGACCATCTCGTAGGGCGCGACCGGATTGTCGAGGCCGCCGGCGTCGAGGGTCACGGTGTGCCCCTCGCGCGCGACCTTCACTCCCATCTGCCCGAGCAGCGCCAGCAGGGTGTCGATGTCGTTGAGGCGCGGCACGTTGGTGAAAGTCACCGGCTCGGCGC
Organism: Thauera chlorobenzoica; assembly: GCF_001922305.1. Classification (NCBI taxonomy): domain Bacteria; kingdom Pseudomonadati; phylum Pseudomonadota; class Betaproteobacteria; order Rhodocyclales; family Zoogloeaceae; genus Thauera; species Thauera chlorobenzoica. Next base: position 638,833 of record NZ_CP018839.1, on the reverse strand, counting down.
TCAGCAGCGCCGCACACAGGATCGGCAGCGCCGCGTTCTTGGCGCCGGAAATGGCAATCTCACCGTGCAGGCGGGCCCCGCCTTCGATCAGCAGCTTGTCCATGCGAATGTCACATCCCCAGCTCGCCGCGACCTTCCTCCCACTGCGCGGGAGTGAAGGTCTGCAGCTGCAGGGCGTGGATCTCGTTGCCCATCAGGGGCCCGAGGGTGGCATACACCGCCTGGTGCTGGCGCACCTTGGTCTTGCCCTCGAACGCGGCGCTGGCGACGATGCCGCGGAAATGGACGCCGTCGTCGCCCTCGATGAAGACGAACTCGCAGGGCAGGCCCTGCTCGATCAGGCGCTTGATCTCGCTTGCTTCGAACATGATGAATCCTTTCAGGAGCGCAGCTTGTAGCCCCGGGCGAGCATCGCCAGGGTGAGGGCCGCGAGGGAGACGAAACACAGGCACACCACCCCCAGCGACAGCCAGGGCGAAGTGTCCGATTGACCGAAGAAACCGTAACGGAAGCCGTCGATCATGAAGAAGAACGGATTGAAATGCGACACGTCCTGCCAGAACGGCGGCAGCGAGTGGATCGAGTAGAACACCCCCGAGAGCATCGTCAGCGGCAGGATCAGGAAGTTCTGGAAGGCGGCGAGCTGGTCGAACTTGTCCGCCCAGATGCCGGCGATGACGCCGAAGGAGCCGAGGATCACCCCGCCCATCACGGCAAAGGCCAGCACCCACAACGGATGGGCGAGCGGCAGCTCGACGAACGGCGAAGCGACCGCCAGCACGCCGGCGCCCACCATCAGCCCGCGCAGGGTCGAGGCGATGACGTAGGCGGCGTAGAACTCACGGTAGGACAGCGGCGGCAGCAGCACGAAGATGATGTTGCCGGTGATCTTGCTCTGGATCAGCGACGACGAGCTGTTGGCGAAGGCGTTCTGCAGCACCGCCATCATCACCAGACCCGGCACCAGGAAGCTGGTGTAGGCGACGTCGCCATAGACGGTGACGTGGCGCTCGAGCACGTGGGAGAAGATCAGCAGGAACAACAAGGCGTTGAGCACCGGCGCGGCCACGGTCTGGAAGCCGACCTTCCAGAAGCGCAGCGTTTCCTTGTACAGCAGGGTACGGAAGCCGGCCAGCGGCGACTCGGCCACCAACGGCTCGATGCGCGGCGGCGCGAGCGGACGGGAAGACGGTTCAGGCACGATTCATCACCTCGACGAAGACACGCTCGAGATCGGGTTCGCCGAGCTGCAGTTCGCCCACGCCGGCACCGGCTTCGCGCAGGCGGGCGAGCAGCGGCTCGACTTCGGCATAATTGTCGAAGGCGAACTCGACCCAGCCTTCCGCCCCTTCCACCCCACCAAGGGCGAGCGCGGCCTGCGGTGCCTCGGCGCGCACGCGCAGGGTGTGGGTGGCAAAACGCCGTAACAGATTTTCGGTGGTATCGAGCGCCACCACCTTGCCGGCCTTGAGCATCGCGATGCGCCCACACAGGGCTTCGGCCTCTTCCAGGTAATGGGTGGTGAGGACGATGGTGTGGCCGTCGCGGTTGAGCTTGCGGATGAACTGCCACAGCCCCTGGCGCAGTTCCACGTCCACGCCGGCGGTGGGCTCGTCGAGGACGATCACCGGCGGCCGGTGCACCAGGGCCTGGGCCACCAGCACGCGCCGCTTCATGCCGCCCGACAGCATCCGCATGTTGGCCCCGGCCTTGTGGCTCAGGTCGAGGCTGGCGAGGATCTCGTCGATCCAGTCGTCGTTGTGGCGGATGCCGAAATACCCCGACTGGATACGCAGCAGCTCGCGCACCGAGAAGAAGGGGTCGAACACCAGTTCCTGCGGCACCACGCCGAGGTTGCGCCGCGCATCGCGGTAGTCGGCGACGACATCGCAGCCCATGATCTCGAGGCTGCCGCGGTCGGCGCGCACCAGGCCGGACAGGGCCGAGATCAGCGTGGTCTTGCCCGCGCCGTTGGGCCCGAGCAGGCCGAAGAATTCGCCCTGGGCGATCTCCAGATCCACCCCGCCGAGCGCCTGCAGCGCACCGTAGTGCTTGGTGACGCCGCGAATGCGGATCGCGGGCAGGGTCATGCCTCACCTTCGCGCGGCAGCACCGCATCGAGATCGTACAGCGCCGCCAGGCTCACCAGCCCCTGCGGCAGGTTGCACAGCTTCAGGCTGTGCCCTGCCGCACGGGCGGCGCGCAGCCAGTCGAGCAGCAGCGCGAGCGCCGCCGAATCGGCGTCGGTGACGGCGGCGAGGTCGACGACGAGGTCGCCCTCGCCCGCCCGCCGCCGCCCCTCGTCGAGCAGCGCGGGGGCGGTGCGCATCGTCAACGCCCCCTGCAGGGCGAACCGCGCGGCAGCACCGGCTCCGCTCATGAACGCTTCTGCTCGTCGGTGAGCGCGCGATTACGGGCTTCGAGCGAGGCAATCAGGCCGTCGATGCCGCCGCTGCGGATTTCCTGGGTGAAGCTGCTGCGGTAGTTGGTGACCAGGCTCACGCCGGCGACGACGACGTCGAACACTTTCCAGCCCTGCGCGCCCTTTTCCAGCATGTAGTCGATGCCGATCGGCTGGGCGCCGGATTGGCGCACTTCGGTGCGGATCTGCACCCGGGTATCGGCCGGGGTGAAGCGCGAAGGCAGGAAGGCGATGACCTGGTCGCGGTACTGGGTCAGCGCGTTCGAGTAGGTACGCACCAGCAAGGTGCGGAAGGCTTCGGTCAGGCGCCCCTGCTGCTCGGGGCTGGCCTCGCGCCAGTCGCGCCCGACGGCGAGCATGGTCATGCGGCGGAAGTCGAAATGCGGCAGCACCCGCGCATCGACCAGCTCGATGACGCGCTGGGTGTCGCCGGACTGGATCGCCTTGTCGCGACGCACGATCTCCAGCACTTCGTTGGTGACATCGCGCACGAGGACATCGGGTGCCGTGACATCGGCGATCGCCGCCGGCAACAAGCCGGCAAACAGGAAACAGCACAGGGCAAGCAGTTTTTTCATGGTCTTTTGCCTACTTCATCGATTGTACGGAAGCGCCGCCGGCCTCGACCGCGGAGGCCCCGAACCGGGCCAGCTCCAGGCGCGTCACCGCGGTGACGGCGGCCACATCGATTCCATCGCCGAGCGGAGACGCCGACAGGTCGTCGAAATCTTCGTACACCCGCTCCCGCTTGCCATCACTGACCTTGTAACGGCGTTGTTCGAGGTAGAAGTCGCGGACATAGGCGTATTTGTCCAGCGTCGCCTCCTCGAGCGTGCGCTCGGCACCGAGCAGGGTGTGACGGGTGTGGATGATGCGCACGCCGGTCAGGGTATTGCGCGTCGGCACGTGACCGATCCGAAGCGGGCTGTCGCCCTCGAGGTCGGCCGGCAATGCCAGGGCATCGCGCACCGTGCGCGGGCCGAAGAACGGCAGCACGATATAGGCGCCCTCGCCTACTCCCCAGTGTCCGAGGGTCTGGCCGAGGTCTTCGTCGTGTTTGGCCAGGCCCGCCTCGCTGGCGATGTCGAGCACGCCGAGCAGCCCCCAGGTGGAATTGAACGCGAACCGCATGAAATCGCCCAGCGACTCGGCCACCTTGCCTTGCAGCAGGTTGTTGAGACCGATCCAGGGATCGGCCAGGTTGCCGAAGAAATTGCCGACACCGGTCCGCAGCGGCACCGGCACGACGGACTCGTACGCCCGGGCCGCGGGTTCGAGGGCGACCTTGTCGACCTGCTCGTTGAACGCGAACATCGCCCGGTTATAGCCTTCGAGCGGATCGCCGGGCGTCGCCGTGGTGGCACAGCCGGCGAGCATCGCCGTCGCCAACACGATCGCGCCCAGGCCCCGGCGGCGAAGAATACGCAATTGCGCCTGCATTGTTGTCATCTCCAGAAGGGCCGCTACGGGCTTACTGCGCCGCCGGCGCGTCCGCCGCGCGATCGAACATGAACTGGCCGATCAGCTTTTCCAGCACCATCGCCGACTGGGTGATCAGCACGCGGTCGCCGTCCTTCAGCACCTCGACATCGCCCCCCGCCTCGAGGCCGACATACTGCTCGCCAAGCAGGCCGGAGGTGAGGATGGAGGCCGTGGAGTCCGCCGGGAAAGCGTAGCGGCGGTCGATCTCGAGATCGACCACCGCGCGGTAGATTTCGGGGTCGAAGCGGATGCCGGAAACACGGCCGACGAGTACGCCCGCGCTCTTGACCGGGGCGCGCACTTTCAAGCCGCCGATATTGTCGAACGGCGCCACCACCCGGTACGCGTCGCCCGCGTTGAAGCCAGAGGAATTGCCCACCCGCAGCGCCAGGAAAACCAGCGCCGCGAACCCCAGCGCGACGAAAATGCCGACCCACAGGTCGAGCGCGGTACGACTCATCATAGCCCCCGGAACATGAAGGAGGTGAGCACGAAATCGAGCGCCAGGATGACCAGCGCCGAAGTGACGACCGTGCGGGTAATGGCGCGCGACACACCTTCCGCGGTCGGATGGCAGTCGTAGCCCTCGAACACCGCGATCAGGGACACCACGAAACCGAAGACGAAGGATTTGATCACCCCGTTCACGATGTCGTAGCGGATCTCCACCGCGGCCTGCATCTGCGACCAGAAGGCGCCGTCATCGACGCCAATGACGACGACGGTGATCAGCCAGCCGCCGAACACCCCCATCGCCGAAAACAGCGCCGCCAGCAGCGGCATCGACAGCACGCCGCCCCAGAAGCGCGGCGCCACCACGCGCGCGACCGGATCGACCGCCATCATGTCCATCGCCTTCAACTGCTCGGTGGCCTTCATCAGGCCGATCTCGGCGGTGATCGCCGAACCGGCGCGGCTGGCGAACAGCAGCGCGGCGATCACCGGGCCGAGTTCGCGCAGCAGGGAAAGCGCCACCATCACCCCGACCGCATCGGCCGAACCGTAGCGCTGGAGGATGTCGTAGCCCTGCAGACCGAGCACGAGGCCGACGAACAGGCCGGACACACAGATGATCAGCAGCGACAGCACGCCGCTGAAGTACAGCTCGCGGACGGTCAGGTGGATGCGCCGCAGCGACTGGCCGGAAGCGAGCAGCACCGCGACCAGGAAGCGGGTGGCAAAGCCCAGCCGCCAGATGCCGTCGATGGTGAGCGCGCCGACATGGCGCAGCGCGGCGAGCACGCCGTTCATGCCGCCGCCTCGCCGAACAGGCTCTCGATCGGCGGCGCCGGATAGTGGAAGGGCACGGGGCCGTCGGCCTCGGCATGGACGAACTGGTGCACGAAAGGATCGGACGAAGCCCGGATCTCGTCCGGCGTGCCCTGGGCGACGATCCCCCCGCCGGAGACGAAATAGATGTAGTCGACGATCGCCAGCGATTCGTGCACATCGTGAGTCACCATCACCGTGGCCGCGCCGAGCGCGTCGTTGAGGCGGCGGATGAGTTGGCCGATGATGCCGAGCGAAATCGGATCGAGCCCGGCGAACGGTTCGTCGTACAGGATCAGCATCGGGTCGAGCGCCACCGCGCGCGCCAGCGCCACCCGGCGCGCCATGCCCCCCGACAGTTCGCCCGGGCGGAGGCGCGCCGCGCCGCGCAGGCCGACCGCCTGCAGCTTCATCAGCACCAGATCGCGCACCATGCTGGAAGGCAGCCCGGTGTGCTCGCGCAACGGGAAGGCGACGTTGTCGAACACGCTCATGTCGGTGAATAGCGCGCCGAACTGGAACAGCATCCCCATCTGCCGGCGCAGCGCGTACAGCTCGGCCGACGACAGCTTGGCGACATCGCGCCCGTCCACTTCGACGGTGCCGGCCGAAGCCCGCAACTGTCCGCCGATCAGGCGCAGCAAGGTGGTCTTGCCGCACCCGCTCCCGCCCATGATGGCCACCACCTGCCCGCGATGCACGCGCAGGTCGATGCCGCGCAGCACTTCGCGCTCGCCATACGCAAAGCGCACGTCACGCAGGGAAACCAGCGGGGAAGCCGGGACGGAAGAAGAGGGCACGTCGGAAGAAGGAAAATTCGTGAACGAAAAATTATATCAGAGAAGGACATCTCCCCCGAGTCTCGTTGCTGCATTGCAACAACCCTCTCCGATGCATGGTTTTCCCTGCCAGCGGCGGCATGCACCCGACCGCCGCGGTCGCCAGCCGACCACCGCACGCACAGGTCATTTTATTTCAAATAAATATTCCATTTATTTATTGATCCATATAGCATCAAGCCATGGGACTGCCACGCTCATCCATCAGACATGCAACCGCCAGCGCCGCGCTCGCTCTTGCCGTGGCATGCGCCCCACTTCAGCCGCGCCACCCGCCGGCCGGCCACCTGGAGCAGGCGGCGGCTCCGCCCCCCTCGGCGCCTGCGCCTCGCCCCTCCCAGCCGCCCGGCACGGCAGCCCCGCCGCCCGCCCGGGCGGCCGCCTCTGCGCCCCTCCCACCGGAACCGGCGGCGGCCACTTACTCCGTCGCCGTCCACGACCTCCCCGTCGAACAGCTGCTCCTCGCCATCGGCCGCGACACCGGGCTCGAGCTCGACCTGCATCCCGGCCTTGAAGGCCGCATCACCCTCAACGCCATCGACCAGCCTCTCGCCCGCCTGCTCGAACGCATCGCCGAGCAGGCCGAAATCCGCTACCGCCTCGAAGGCCGCCATCTGGTCGTCCGCCCCGACACCCCTTTCGTCCGCAGCTACACCCTCGACTACGTCAACCTCGATCGCGACATGCGCGGCACCGTCGCCACCAGCACCCAGATCGCCACCTCATCCGCGGGCGCACGCGCCGAAGCGACCGGCAACGCTTCCATCACCCAGATCGAAACCCGTGCCAGCAACAACTTCTGGGCGGCGCTGGAAGCAAATCTGAGCAGCTTTCTCGACGGCGCCGCTGCGCTCCAGTGCCCCCGTGCGACCGGGTGCGGCAGCGGCAGCGGCAGCGGCAGCGGCAGCGGCAGCGTCATGATCAACCGCGAGAGCGGAGTGCTGATGGTGCGCGCCACCGCCCGCCAGCACGAGCAGCTGGCCGAATTCCTCGGCCGGGTGCAGCAGGCTGCACGCCGCCAGGTCATGATCGAAGCCACGGTCGTCGAAATCACCCTCTCCGACGGCTACCGCCAGGGCATCGACTGGAGCCGTCTCGACCTTCCGGGGTGGACCGTTCGCCCGCGCGGCAGCAACGACGGCGCCACCACCCAGCCGACGATCGGCTACCTGTCGGCGCGCCACGACGTCCGGATCGAGCTGCTGGAAACATTCGGCACCGTCAAAGTGTTGTCCAGTCCCCGCCTGTCGGTGCTCAACAACCAGACCGCGATGCTCAAGGTGGTCGAGGAAGTGGTCTATTTCATCGTCGACAGCACCACCACCGAATACGACGACCGCAAGCAGGCCCGCATCACCGCCACCACCACGCCACAGTCGGTATCGGTCGGGATGGTCATGGCGGTGACGCCGCAGATCGGTGCCAGCGGCGACATCACCCTCAACGTGCGCCCGACCATCGCCGGCATTTCCGGCTTCAAGGACGACCCGAACCCGACGCTGCGCGACATCCCCAACCGGGTGCCGCAGATCCGCACCCGCGAGATCGAATCCATGCTGCGCCTGCGCAGCGGCGAAATCGCAGTGCTCGGCGGGCTGATGGAAGACCGCATCGATCACGACACCGGGCGCATCCCCATATTCGGCCACCTCCCCCTGCTCGGCGAGCTGTTCACCCGCCGCGACAGCACGGTGCGGCGGACCGAACTGCTGATCTTCCTGCGCCCGGTGCTGATCGACGACCCGAGCACGGCGGGCGATTTCACCCCCTATGCGGCACACCTGCCGACCGCCGCCTTCCTCAATGGCGGATCGACTCCCGTCCCCCGCCCCGCCTTCCCCGCATCCCGGAGCCGGCCATGAGCGCATCGACCTCGCTCGGCCAGACCCTGCTCGCCGCCCGCCTGATCGGCGAGGACCAGCTGCGCATCGCCGAACACGAGCGACTGCAGCGCGGACTGCCCCTGGGGCGGGTGCTGGTGGAACTGGGCTTTGTCAGCGAGGCCGCGCTGCGCACCACCCTCGCCGCCGGCAGCGGGCTTCCCCCGGTCGACCTGAGCCACGCGCTTCCCGCGCCCGATGCGCTCGCCCGCGTGCCGCAGGCGCTCGCCCGCCGCCACCGCCTGCTGCCCCTGCACTACGACAGCACCCGCCGCCACCTGGTCGTCGCCACCGCCGACGCCCACGACATCGTCGCCATCGACCGCCTGCGCAGCGCGCTCGACCCCGGAACCCGGATCGAACTCCGCCTCGCCGGCGAAGGCGAGATCGGCCGTGCGATCGAGCAGCACTACGGCCAGGCGGGCTCGATTGACGAGCTCGTGCGCGCCCTCGAACTGCGCGATGGCGACCACGTCGCGCCGCGCGACCCCGAACTCGTCGTCCGCCTCGTCGACGCCCTCCTCGCCGACGCTGCCGCCCGCGCCGCTTCCGACCTGCACTTCGAGCCCGAAGCCGGCTTCCTGCGCATCCGCCACCGGATCGACGGCACCCTGCACCAGGTGCGCGCCCTCCACAAGTCGTACTGGCCGGAGCTGGCGGTGCGGATCAAGGTGATGGCCGGGCTCGACATCGCCGAATCGCGCAGCCCCCAGGACGGACGCATCAGCCTCGCAATCGGCGGGCGCCCGATCGATTTCCGCGTCGCCACCCAGCCCACGCTGCACGGCGAAAACATCGTGCTGCGCATCCTTGACCGCGACAAAGGCATCGTCGCGCTCGACGCCCTCGGCCTCGATGCCCCCGGACGCACGGCCCTCGATCGCATCCTCGATCGCCCCGAAGGCCTGGTGCTGGTCGTCGGTCCCACCGGCAGCGGCAAGACGACGACGCTGTACTCGATCCTCAGCCACCTCAACAGCGAGGCGGTCAACATCATGACCCTGGAGGACCCGGTCGAATATCCGCTGGCGCTGATCCGCCAGACCCAGGTCGGCGAGGCGTCCCGGCTCGGCTTTGCCGACGGCGTGCGCGCCCTGCTGCGCCAGGACCCGGACATCCTGCTGGTCGGCGAAATCCGCGACGCCGATACCGCGACGATGGCCCTGCGCGCCGCACTCACCGGCCACCGGGTATTCGCCACCCTCCATGCCAACTCCGCACTCGGCGCGCTGCCGCGCCTGTTCGACATCGGCCTGCGCGCCGCACTGCTTGCCGGCAACCTGGCCGGCATCATCTCCCAGCGCCTGCTGCGCCGGCTCTGTCCGGCCTGCCGCGAAGCGCTCACCGCCACCCCCCAGGACTGCACCCGCCTCGGCCTTCCCGCCACCGCCCCGCCACCGCGGCTGTACCGGGCCCACGGCTGCCCGGAGTGCGACTTCCGCGGCTACCGCGGGCGCTTCGCGATCATGGAAGTGCTCCCTTTCGACCGCCACCTCGATGCCCTGCTTGCCGCCGGCGCCGGCGCCGACACGCTGTACGCTGCCGTCCGCGAGCGCGGCTGGCGGACGCTGGCCGAGGACGGCGTGCGCCGCGTGCTCGATGGCAGCACCTCGGTGCCCGAACTCGCACGCGTCGTCGATCTGCCCGGAGCGCAGCGATGAGCCGCTACCGCTACCGTGCGCTCGCCGCCGACGGCCGCCGCGTGCGCGGTGAGCTTGAAGCCGGCGACCTCGCCGAACTCGAACACCGCCTCCGTGCCCTCGGGCTGATGCTGATCAACGGAGAACCCTGCCGCCGCCCCGGGTGGTTCGGCAGGCGCGTACCACGCCGCGAGCTGATCCATTTCTGCTTCCACCTCGAACAGCTGCTGAGCGCCGGCGTGCCCCCCTTCGACAGCCTGGCCGCGTTGCGCGACGCCAGCACCCACCCCCGCACCCACGCCATGGCGTGTGCACTGCTCGCCGCGGTCGAGCGCGGCAAACCCCTGTCCGAGGCTGCCGCCGCGCTGCCCGGCGCCTTTTCCGCGGTGGCGGTCAGCCTGCTGCGCGCCGGCGAAGCCGCCGGCACCCTGCCGCAGGCGATCCGCGACATCGGCAGCGCCCTCACACGCGACGACGAGCTCGCCGCCCACGCCCGGCGGATCGCGATCTATCCGGCCATCGTCGGCAGCATCCTGCTGCTCGCGGTCATCGTCGCCCTCACCCAGCTCGTGCCCGAACTCGAGCAGCTGGCGCGCAGCACCGGCCAGGCCCTGCCGCTGCAGACCCGGATCCTGGTCGGCCTGTCGCACGGCGTGCGCGACTGGGGCGGGGCGCTGTTGCTCGTGCTCGCCAGCGGCATCACCGCCGGCACCTGGGCGCTGGCGCGCTCGGCCGCACTGCGCCTGCGCGCGGATGCCCTCCGGCTCGCCCTGCCGCTGGTCGGTGACATCCTCCACAAGCTCGCCCTCGCCCGCTTCGCGGCCCTCTTCGCCACCCTGTACGGTGCCGGGATCAACATCCTCGACGCCCTGCGCGCCACCGAAGAAGCGGTCGGCAACCGCGTGCTGCGCGCCGGGCTGCGCGCCGCCGGGCGCAGCATCGAGCAGGGGCAGACGATCTCCGACGCCTTCGCCGCCGCCGGGGTGTTTCCTCCCCTGGTGACGCGGATGCTCAAGCTCGGCGAGCACACCGGCGCGCTCGAGCGCGCCCTGGGCAACGTCGCCACCCTCTACCAGCGCGAAGCCACCGAGAGCATCGCGCGCCTGCAGGCCGCAGCCGAACCCGCCCTGACCCTGCTCATGGGCGGCCTGCTGCTGTGGATCGCCAGCGCCGTGCTCGGCCCGATCTACGCTCTCACCAGCCACCTGCCGGGGTAGCCGATGCGACGCCGCCTCCTGCTTTTCAGCGTCGACGCGCTCGGCCTCGAATCATGGCATATGGATAAAAACGGCATTGTCCGGGTCGCCGCCTTCGCCCCCGGCGAGGACGCAGCGTTTGCCACCTGGCTGGCCGGACGACGGCGCGGCGAAGCCTGCCGCATGGTGGTGAATCTAGCCGACGAGAGCTTCGAGGTCGAAGACCTGCCGCGGGTGCGCGGCGCCGACCGGCGGGCACTGCATGCCCGCCGGCTCGGTGCCTGGTTTCCGCGCCCCGCCTTCGCCCACGCGCACCTCATCGGCGCGGCCGGCGCCGGCCTCGAACGCGTGCTGTTTTCCGGCCTGAACCGCCCCGAACAGCTCGAACCCTGGCGGGAAGCCGTGCTCGCCGCCGGCCTGCGCCTCGAGCGCATCGTCCCCGCCGCCCAGCTGATCGCCGGACTGATCCCCCCGCTCGCCAGCCCCCCCGGGCACCAGCTGCTCGTCGTCTTTACCCGCGCCGGGATGCGGATCTGCGAAGTCCACGGCAAGACCCTGCACTTCTCCCGCCTCGTCGGCCAGTGCACGCTCGCGAACGCGCGCCGCAGCACGCAGTGGACGGACGAAATCGCCCTCACCCGCAGCTACATCCTCGCCCGCGGACGGATCAGCGCCGACACCCCGCTGGCGGTGACCGTGGTCGCGCCAGCCGACGCCCTCGCCCCTCCGCCCGCAGCCCCGGCCCCACCCGATCCCGCACCGCCTCCGATCCACTTCATCTCCCCGGCACGGATCACGACGCTGCGCGCAAGCGACGAGAACGGCGCGCCGCTCGCCGACGGCGAGTTCGGTGCCGCCCTCCTCCACGGCTTGTCGCGCGCCCCCGCGGCGCTCGGGTGGACGCTCGAAAGTGTCACCGGCACCGGGCTGCCTCGCCTCGCCCGGCACCGCGCGGCGCTGCTTGCGAGCGCGCTCGTGCTCACCGGACTGGCGCTGGGCGCGCGCCCCTGGTGGCCCCCCGGACAGCGCCCGCGCGACGCAGCGGCCACTCCCCCACCCCCCGACCTGCCGCAGGGCACTTCGCCTCCTCTTCTTGCCGACAAGGATGTCGCATCACCCGCCGCACCGCGCCCCGAAGCCGCCGCCGCAATGCCCCGCCGCATCGACGGCATTCTGCGCCGCCCGGACGGACGCGATTTCATCTGGCTCGACGGCAGTCTCGTCGAACTGGAGCGAACCTCACTGACGCTGGTGCCGACCCCTGTCCTGAGCCTGGCCCCCCAGGCGGCCCCCCACCTCCGCCTGCATCCGGGCGACTACTGGCCGCCGGCCGGCCCAGGCCCGGCGTCCCCGGCAGAGGCGCCAGGCCCAGGCCCGATCCGCATCCACGCACGGCACGGAGAACCGCGATGAGCCCGCCAGCCCCGCCGACTCCCCTTCACCGACGGGCAGGCACTCCTCGCGCCCCGGCCGGCAGCGGAACCTGCCCGCGTCCCGGCACCCGGTGCCGGCGTGGTTACGCCCTGGTGAGCGCGCTATTGCTGGTGGCGCTGTTTGGCGCCGGCGGGCTGCTCGCCGGCGGGCAGCTACGCACCCACGCCGTCGCCCGCGCCCACCTGCACAGCATGGACGCACTCGCCCTCGGACGCGAGGCCCTGCTCGGCTACGCGATCAGCTATGGCGAACACCACGCCGGCGAAGGCTATGGTTTCCTGCCCTGCCCGGACAGCGGTAACAGCGGCTCCACCCCGCCCGGCGCCTGCGGAGCCCGCGACGTGGGTGCGCTCGGGCGCCTGCCCTGGCGCACACTCGGCCTCCCCGACCTGCGCGACGGCTGGGGACAATGCCTGTGGTACGCGGTCGGGGGCAGCGTGAAAAACAACCCCAAGCCGCTCACCCTGAACTGGGACAGCCCCGGCCAGCTCGCGCCCCGCGCACCGGACGGGCATGCGCTGCGCGCGGCCGGGCCCGACGGCCGCGCCGTCGCTGCGATCTTCGCGCCCGGCCCCGTGCTCCCCGGCCAGAACCGCCCGCCCAGCGCGAGGAGCGGCTGCAGCGGCAGCGACTCGGCAGAGGCCGACCTCGCCCATTATCTCGACCACGGCTACACCGCCCGCTTCAGCGCCACGATGCCGGTCACGCAGGGCGCACCGGTCGGCGAGGACGCCGGGCTCACGACCGACCTGGTGGTCTGGGTCGGCATCGACGACATCTTCGACGCCCTGCGCCGCCGTGCCGATCATGGCGCACATATCGATGCCCTCATCGACACCGCCGCCGACGCCCTCGCCGCCCGGCTCGACGAGCCCGATTTCCTCGCTGCCCATACGTCCGCCACGCCCGGCGTTTTGGACGTCGGCCCACTCCCGAGCGCTGCCGCACTCGGCCTGCCGGCCGAGGAACGCCCCCGGCTCGATCGCTGGCGCGACCAGTTCCGCTTCGCCGTGTGCCGGACGGGGGCGCCCTGCATCGCCCTCGCCGACGATACCCCGCCCGCCGCTGCGGGCTGCCGCGGCGTACTGTTGTTCGGCGGGGAACGCATCCGTAGCGGCCCCGGGCTCCAGCAGCGCGACACGCCGGAACGACGGGCCGACCCCGCCCAGTACCTCGAGGCCGGCAACGCGGCCAACTTCAGCCAGGGCACCCCGTCCTTCAGCGGCGCCCGCCGCTTCGAAGTGAACGACCCCCTGCAGCCGGCCACCCGGGACGTGATCCGATGCCTGCCCTGACGCCCGCCGCCCATCTCCGTCCCGTCCCCGCGAAGCCCTTCCAGACCCGCCGTGGGCGGCGATCCGAGCGCGGTTTCACCCTCGCCGAACTCGCCCTCGTGCTGTTCATCATCGCCCTGCTCGGCGGCAGCCTGCTCGTGCCGCTGGGCAGCCGCGTCGAAGCCCGCGACCGCCAGCTCACCCTCGAGCGCCTGCGCGACATCCAGCACGCCCTGAGCGGCTTCGCCATCATTCACGGCCGCCTGCCCTGCGCCAGCACCGAAGCCGACCCACTCAGCCCGCACTACGGCCTCGAGGACGCCGCTCCCTGCAGCTTCGCCAGCGAAGGCCGCCTGCCCTGGCGCACCCTGGGGATGCCCGCCCACGACGCCTGGGGCAGTCCGCGCCGCCAGCCGCAGGACGACTGGGCCGGGCACTGGCGCTACCGGGTCGACCCGGAATTCGCCACCGGCCCGATCGATGCCGCCACCCTGCCGACGGCCAACCTGCAGATCCGCGCGCTCGACGACACCCGCATCACCACCAGCACCTCGCAGGCGGTGGCGATCGTCTATTCGACCGGTCCCAACCGCAGCGCCGACGGCTACAACGCTGCCTACTCGGCCGCATCCCCGGTGTACCAGGCCGGAGAGGCGGGCGCCGGGTTCGATGACCTGCTGGTCTGGATCGGCCGCCCCCTGCTCGTCGCCCGCCTTGCCCAGGCCGGACGCCTGTAGCACCGGCTCCGGTTTTACCCGCCCATCCCGCACCGAAGGAGAACGACCATGCAACATCGCCAGGCAGGCTTCACCCTCGTCGAAATCGCCGTCGTGCTGCTGATCATCGGCCTGCTGCTGAGCGGCGTCCTGAAAGGCCAGGCCCTGCTCGACAGCGCCCGGGTGAAAAATCTCGCGCAGGACTTCGCCAGCATTCCCGCGCTGATCCACGCCTACCAGGACAAGTACCGCGCGCTGCCCGGCGACGATGGCGCCGCGCAGCGTCACCTGTGCCTCGACGGCAGCGCATGCGCGACACCGGGCAACGGCAACGGGGTCATCGACGGCAGCTGGCATGCCGAGGGCGAAACCGAAAGCTTCCGCCTGTGGCAGCACCTGCGCCTGGCCGAACTCGTCGGCGGCAGCACCAACCCGGCCGAGCCCGGCTACCTGCCACGCAATGCCTTCGGCGGCCGGATCGGCGTGCAGCGCGGCGGAGAGCCCGCGGTGCTCGGCATCTCCGGCAGCCTGGTGGTGTGCTCGACGGGAATCCCCGGCAAGCTCGTGCACCAGCTCGATATCAGCGTCGACGACGGCGACCCCGCAACCGGCGCGATGCGCGCCGCCAGCGGCGAAATCAGCGCGCCGAGCATCGTATCGGCGACGAACCCGCTCGACGAAGCCGGCAGCTACACCGTCTGCGCCCGCCTGTGAACCTGCCCGGCTGCAGCCGCGCCGCCGGGGGAAACCCCCGGCACATCAGGCTCGCGCATGAAGGAAGGGGGGACGGACAATTCCCGGTGCGCCGGGCGGCATCCCGACTGTTATACAATCACGGGCCCGTGATCAAAGCCTGCGCCGCTCACGCCGCATCCTGCCGCCACCCCTTTCTGCCCGTCTGAAGCATCGACTCCATGGACCCCATTCCTGCTCCCGCCGACAGCCGTGCAGTCGCACTCGCCCGCCGCGTGCTGCGCATCGAGGCGGATGCCGTGTCGGCGCTGGCCGGGCGCATCGGTGCCGAGTTCGAACGCGCGGTCGACATCATCCTGAAGCGCAACGGCAGGGTCATCGTCACCGGCATCGGCAAGTCCGGCCACATCGCGCGCAAGCTCGCCGCCACGCTGGCGAGCACCGGCACCCCGGCATATTTCGTGCACGCGGCCGAAGCCGCCCACGGCGACCTCGGCATGATCACCCCCGAAGACGTGGTCATCGCCCTGTCGAACTCGGGCAGCAGCGAGGAAGTACTCACCATCGTGCCCCTGGTCAAACGCCAGGGCGCACGCCTGATCGCAATGACCGGCAAGGCCGACTCCCCGCTGGCGCGCCAGGCCGACGTCCACCTCGAGGCCGCCGTCGCCGAGGAGGCCTGTCCGCTCAACCTCGCCCCCACCGCCAGCACCACCGCCGCCCTCGCGCTGGGCGACGCGCTCGCGGTGGCGCTGCTCGACGCGCGCGGTTTCGCCGCCGAGGACTTCGCCCGCTCGCACCCGGGCGGCACACTCGGGCGCCGCCTGCTCACCCATGTCGGCGACGTCATGCGCCCGGCGGCGGCGGTGCCGATGGTCGCAGCCGAAGCCCCACTCACCGCGGCGCTGCTGGCGATGACCGCCGGCGGCATGGGCATGACTGCGGTCACCGCCAGCGACGGACGGCCGCAGGGCATCTTCACCGACGGCGACCTGCGCCGCGCCCTCGAAAGAGGCTGCGACGTGCGCAGCGCCCGGGTCGGCACAGTGATGAGCCGCAACCCGCGCACCATCGGCCCAGCCGCACTCGCTGCCGAAGCGGCCGAAATCATGGAGCGCCAGCGCATCAGCCAGCTGCTGGTGGTCGATGCCGACGGCCGCCTGGCCGGCGCCCTGACCACGCACGACCTGATGCTCGCCAAGGTGATCTGATTGATCGACACCTGGCGCCTCTACCCGGTCATCGCCCTGACCCTGCTTGCCGGGGCCTCGGTGTGGCTCGAGCGGGTCACCCGCTCCGAGGAAGCGGCGATCGCGCGCGAGCGCAGCGGGCCAGACTTCATCGCCACGCAAACCCGCGTCGTCGGCTTCGGCGAAGACGGCGGCCAGCGCTACGAGCTGCTCG